>NZ_JBOZPB010000014.1:0-108665 GCF_050848685.1 Shewanella sp. MF08487 | reverse complement strand
GAGGGTCTTCGATGAGTTTCAAGTGTTCAAATAAAGACATGGATTAGGCTCAGTAGAATAACATGTCCGATCAGATCATGCAGATACGAAGAAGTTCCCTACTGTAACAAAGTATGATCCCGCCCTGAAGCCAAAGCAGTCAAGTAAAACGATTCACGGTAGATGATGACTACAAATTTAAACTTCGTCGGTTTGAAATGTAATAATGAAAAAGAGTCACTGACTACGAGATTGTTCATAAGTTTGTGTTAGGTGAATCTTTATCAATCAGCCTCATTCGCTTGGGGCTTTTTCTTGCCTGAAACTGTGCCATTGGGGCAGACATACGCCAAGCTTCATTGGATTAAGCACAGTCATGGATACCACGGACGAGCATACACGGATGTACATGCTGCGAGTCATTGTAATGACAACGCTGACTTACTGATAGGTTAACCCTTTTAAAATATAAACCGCTTGTTTTAGAGTGACTAAGATTCGGGATGATTAAGCTCTTGTTATGATCGCTGAGGCCAAGTTCACAATACCTTCAACATAAAAAATTTACTGCCGGTTTCTGGGTAAGCTTGTTGTATCCATTGCACTTTATAGCCGTGGTGCTCGTAAAAGGGCTTGGCTTGAAAATCTAGGGTATCGAGTAATACAAATTGGCAGCCACGTTCCTTTGCTTGGCTTTCTGCCGCTAACAATAAACGAGTGCCGATTTTTTGCTGCCTTAGGCTGTCATCAACCCACAGGTAATCGATTAAAAACCAGTTGCCGAAAGTTTTGCCGCTAATACCGGCTAGTAGTTTGCCCTCTACATTTTGTAATTTGAGCCCAAGATTTTTACGGCTAAGCTCTTGCCATTGCACTTGGTTGAACTCAACGATTTTTTGTTTTACTGCATCGGCAAATTCGGTTGATTCGTCATTAATTAAGTTTAAATTCATCATCATTTCTCATTTGATTTTTTATGTGGTTTGCGCTGTTATTCAGGGTTGATAGGCATTGGTATGCCGTAACGGATTAGGGTAAACTAGCGCCTTTGTCACAGGCCATAAGTATCGCAATGGAAACTTTTTACAGTCTATATCCTGCAACTAAGCATCTGCATTTAACTTTGCTTGCCGTAAGCGCGCTCTTTTTAACTGTTCGTTTTGTGCTGCATTTACGTCAGTCTGAGCTAATGAATAAGAAAGTGATCAAAATCGCTCCCCATGTGATTGACACTTTTCTACTGCTATCTGGCTTAACCTTGTGTTTTATGATCCAACAATTTCCTTTTGTAGATCCATGGTTAACCGAAAAAATCGGTGCCGTTGTCGCCTATATTGCCTTAGGCGTGATCGCAATAAAATCAAATAGAAACAAACTGTTCAAAGTATTCGCCTTTTTGGGTGCTATTGGTTGGTTGGTTTATGCTGCAAAAATGGCTCATTTTAAACAAGCGGTATTATTGGGTTAATGAGTAACTACACTCTGCAAGATGGCATTTCATTGCCTGAGTCGGCATTGGATATAGGTGCGCACCTTGGATTTTCTAAACTTGAAGCGGCTAGATTTGCTTGGTTTGAAATGGCGGGAGCGGTATTAAGTCATTACTTAGTCGATCAACAACAGCGCTTTAATGCGCTGTTGCATTGGTTTTATAACGACTTAGGCTTTTGCGTACGTGATAACTACTTTAGCACTGAGGCGGCAGATTTAGGCACTTGTTTGATTAGCCGCCAAGGCAATAGTACAACGTTGGCAACGGTGTTGATGTTATTGGCTAAACAGCTAGATCTTGAGTTTGAACCCATATTGCTACCAGGTAATACTGTGTTACGTTGCAAAATTGCCGGAGAAGTGAGTTATCTTGACCCTTTAACGGGTAAAACGCTGACTCGTCACCAGTTACATGTGTTAGTGCGCGGTGAGCTGGGTAATGCCGCTTTGCTTAAGCAAAGCTATTTAAAACCCGCTACGGTAAAAAAGTTACTGACGCGTATGCTGCATGAGCTTAAAGCCGGTTGCATTGTATCGCACCAATTTGAGGCGGCGATGGAATGTTGTAGTCTACTACTGCAATGGCATAGCGACGATGTGCATTTAAATCGCGAACGCGCATTTATCGCCCAGCAATTGGGCTGTATTAGTGTGGCGGCTGCGGATTTACAGCACTTTGTCGATAATAGCCCGCATGATCCGGTGATCGAAATCGTTAAAATGCAGCTCAAAGAACTTAACGAGCACGCAGAAATTTATCATTAAAGCAGAGCCTTTCGGGGCTCTTTTTATCTATATCATCGCAAAATTCAATCAGCAAAAATAATAACACTGAGCCAACGAAGAATTTGACTCAAAGACTTAAGGTTAAGTCTCTAATATAAATAAAATAATAACTGAATCAACAGGGAGCAATTAACATGACAAGCACGGCTTTAGTGACGAACGATGCCACGGCGTTAGGGATACTCGCGATTATTTTAGGTTTTGTATTTTATACCAGTAGTAGCAGTCATCCATTTTGGCAAAAGTTTTATCGTTTTATTCCTGCCTTTTTATTATGTTATTTTTTACCCTCGTTATTGAACACCTTTGGCGTCATTGACGCTAATACCTCACAACTGTATTTTGTGGCATCGCGCTATCTACTCCCCGCTTGTTTAGTGTTGCTGATACTAAGTGTTGATTTTAAAGCTATTTTAAGTCTAGGCCCCAAAGCTTTAATTATGTTTTTAACTGGCACTGTGGGTATTGTCATTGGTGGCCCGATTGCATTATTTTTGGTATCGATTATCGAACCCTCTTTGATTGGGGTCGATGGTCCTGATGCCGTATGGCGCGGTATGACAACCTTAGCTGGGAGTTGGATCGGCGGCGGCGCAAACCAAGCGGCGATGAAAGAAATTTATGGAGTCGGTGGCAATATTTTCTCTGTGATGGTGACTGTAGATGTCATTGTTGCCAACATCTGGATGGCCGTGTTGTTATTTATGGCTTCAAAAGCGAAAGAAATCGATGCTAGAACGGGCGCGGATACTACAGCTCTTGAAGCGTTAAAAGATAAGGTTGAAAAGTATCACGCTGAAAATGCGCGTATTCCTAATTTACGCGATTTGATGCTGATTGTGGCCGTAGGTTTTGGTGTTACTGGCATCGCCCATATGGCAGCTGACTTTCTCGGGCCATTTTTTGAAGTTAATTACCCTTGGACCGAAGATTACAGTTTAACCTCTAAATTTTTCTGGCTAGTGGTGATTGTGACTACCATTGGTTTGGCGATGTCATTCGGCCCCGTTCGCCATCTAGAGGCTGCTGGAGCATCAAGAGTGGCTTCCGCATTTTTGTATGTTTTAGTGGCGACCATTGGTCTGCATATGGATGTGAGTAAAGTACTCGACACGCCCTTGTACTTTTTAATAGGTTTTGTGTGGATGCTAGTACACGCAGGCTTTATGTTATTGGTGGCGAAGTTGATTAAAGCACCATTATTTTATATGGCCGTGGGAAGTCAAGCTAACGTGGGCGGCGCTGCATCGGCTCCAATTGTGGCTGCAGCATTCCATCCGGCTTTAGCACCAGTGGGAGTATTATTAGCCGTATTGGGTTATGCATTAGGAACTTACATGGCATGGCTCTGTGGCCAGCTTTTACAGGCAGTTGCGGCATAGCCGTCTTAGCCCTATATTCAGTTTATCGCTGGGAACGGTTCCAGCATTTTAGAGAGAAGTTGCGATGAGTAATAAAATCATAAACCTAGGTTCAATCGAGATTGCTAACGATAAACCTTTCGTGTTGTTTGGTGGCATGAACGTGCTTGAGTCTCGCGATCTTGCTATGTCGGTTGCTGAAACCTATGCCGAAGTGACCCAAAAACTGGGGATCCCTTATGTGTTTAAGGCTTCCTTTGATAAAGCGAATCGCTCTTCAATCAATTCTTACCGTGGCCCAGGTATGGAAGAAGGTTTGAAAATTTTTGAAGAAATCAAAAAGACCTTTAACTTACCATTGATCACCGACGTGCATGAAGTTTATCAGTGTGCACCCGTTGCTGAAGTAGTGGATATTATTCAGTTACCTGCATTCTTAGCGCGTCAAACCGATTTGGTTGTTGCGATGGCAAAAACCGGTGCCATCATCAACGTGAAAAAACCGCAGTTTTTAGCGCCGCACGAAATGCGCCACATCATCACTAAGTTTAATGAAGCGGGTAATGACGAAATTATTCTGTGTGAACGTGGCTCAAGCTTTGGTTATAACAATTTAGTGGTTGATATGCTCGGTATGGACGAGATGAAGCAATCGGGTTATCCGGTGATTTTCGATGCGACCCATGCACTGCAACGCCCTGGCGGCCGAGCTGATTCTGCTGGCGGACGTCGTGCACAAGCCACGGAGTTAGCGCGCAGTGGCATGGCGTTAGGTTTAGCGGGCTTATTTATTGAAGCGCATCCCGATCCTGATAATGCTAAGTGCGACGGCCCATGTGCTTTACCTTTGCATCAGTTAGAAAATTATCTAAAGCAAATGAAAGCAATCGATGATTTGGTTAAATCTTTTGAGCCTATCGATACCAGTAAGTAATCTCAACGATATTGCTTAATCTAAAGCCTCGATTCGTCGGGGCTTTTGTTTTTAAAGTGTAAGCATAACCAGTTAGCTTAGAGAATAACGTGAAGATAAAAGAGATATTTTAACCGTAATTGAATAAGCAATATTTGATGGGATATAGCAAAGCGGCAATCTTATGAAATCGCGAATAAAAAAGATGATTATCAACAGGTTGAGGCTATATCGCGCTTATCAATAGGCTGACTTATATCGCATCGGCGCCTTCTTCTGAGGTGCGCACACGAACCACTTGTTCGAGTGCTGTGACAAAAATTTTGCCATCGCCAACTTTACCTGTATGAGCCGCGGCAATGATTGCATCGACAACCGCTTCTTCTTGATCGGCATGAATAGCCACTTCGAGCTTTATTTTAGGTAAAAAATCCACAGTATATTCGGCGCCACGATACAGTTCAGTATGGCCCTTTTGACGGCCAAAACCACGCACTTCAGTCACTGTCATACCATGGACATTAAGCTGAGTTAAGGCTTCACGTACATCGTCTAATTTAAATGGTTTAATTATTGCGGTGATCAGTTTCAATCTTTTCTCCAACCAATATCAGGCTCAATGTATGGAATAAAGCAGGAATCAGGCCAGATGAATAAGGCATGTATTATCATTATGTTGTCGTTATCACATACTGAAACAACACTAAATTTGATTCAAAACGGTGCAAGCTAAAATTATATCGCCCATTTTTGGTGCATCTTTGAGCTAGTCAATGGCTTTGTAATAATACTAAGTATAGCGATACGATTTTAATGAATTAGGTCGCAACGGTTAACTGTTTGATTTGTTGGCAGAGCTTAGCATTGATGGGCGTGGTTAAACCGTGCGCTTGTGCGCGTTCACAGATATAACCATTAATTTGGTCTATCTCGGTTTGCCTTTGATGCGCGACATCTTGGTGCATTGACGAGAAGTTTGCGGCGGTAAGCTGGATAACTTGGTAAATCCTATCGTGCAGTAAAGGTTTATCGAGCGGCACGCCATCTTGCGCTGCAACCGTGACTAACTCATCGAGAATACCCTCAATGATGGCGCTAAAATCCGTTTTGGCCAGTGCGCCATTAGGACATTGATGCAAAGCCGTCAGAGGGTTAATCGCGGCATTGACGGCCAACTTTTGCCATAAACAAGGCACTATGGTATCAACCCATTCGCTGTTAGGGATGGCTGTCAGTATGGCGCTGCGGTAATGCTCAGCCAGTTCTATGCCAGTAAAATGCCCCAACTGAGTCAGTCCCTTACCCGTTTGTTTAATCTGCCAACGGGCTTGGCGTAACACCCCCTGCGATGTTGTGCCTAGGCTTAAGCCTCGACTCTCCATTTTTTCAATCAGTGGCGCTAGGGCTAAGTGGGGCCCCATACCATTGTGGAGTAGTAAAATATGGCATTGACGCGGGAGTTGATGGAACAAAGGCAAAAGGGCATCGATGACTTGATAGGCTTTAACGCACACAATGACAAGACGAATATGATCAAGTGCATTGGCTGCAATGATGGGGACGCGATAGTCGATTGGTTGGGGAGAGTGACTATCATCACTTGCGATTAATGGCGTAAAGCTGAGCTTTTGTGACTGCGAGTATTGCTGCGCCTGAGAGTCTTGGAGTGACAGGGGCTCTTGGCGATCACGGGCGATAAATCCCACATGCTCACCCGCAGCAGTCAGTTGGCGACAAATAAGTTGCCCAACGGCGCCAGCACCTAAAATTGCAATATCCACCGCGCGTGTCATATATGTCAGCCTTAAAGTATTAATGCGAGCTGTTTGAGCTAATCTTCTTGTAGTTGAGCTGCTCGAAAGTATTTACCATAGCCCCAATTACAAAAGTAAAACAAGGCAATACCGGCAAAGTCAGCAACAACATCACCTACAGACGCGCTCCGATACGGTAAACGAGATTGCACTAGCTCAATCAAAATGGCATAGCTGGCAAGCGTGAGGGATAACCAATACCACTTGGGTTTGAACGCCAGATAGGTAAGGTAAGAGAGGCAAAAAAAGCTGCCAAGATGGCCTACCTTGTCAATATTTGGAATACTTTGCGAATAGGTCGGTCTGGAAAATACCAGATAACTGATCACTACAACGGCTACGGCTAACACCAGTTTAAATAGGGTATTTTTATTTATCACAGCGCAGGTTTTATAATACTAAGATAGCGTCATGATAGAAAAATCTGCTACTAATGTCATCCATGATCCGGCTTTATTCTTGGCTTTATCTTCAACTTAGGCCAGTGTATGGGTAAACTAGCGGCATATTAATTTGAAATAGGACATAAAAACTATGCCTTCAATGGATATTGTGTCAGAAGTAAACGAAGTCGAGCTGCGTAATGCGGTCGACAACGCTAAGCGTGAGCTAGCAACTCGTTTTGATTTTCGTGGTAAAACCGCAGATGTAGAATATAAAGACCACGTGGTGACGTTAACTGCTGAAGATGACTTTCAATGCAAACAGTTAGTGGATATTTTACGTATGCAACTTAGCAAGCGTAATGTTGATCCGTCTTCGATGGAAGTTGATGATAAAGCTATCCACAGTGGTAAAACCTTTTCTTTAAAGGTGAAGTTTAAAGAAGGCATCGAAACCTTAACCGCTAAAAAACTGGTTAAGCACATTAAGGACAGTAAACTTAAAGTGCAAGCGTCTATCCAAGGCGAAAAAGTGCGAGTGACGGGTAAAAAACGCGATGATTTACAAGCGGTAATGGCATTGGCGCGTGAGTCTGATTTAGGCCAGCCTTTTCAGTTTGATAACTTTAAAGACTAATTTAAGCTGAACTTGGGATAAGCCCTGCGTCTCTACAGGCTATTTCCCCCCTTTATCTGCGTTAAGTTTGCTACAAAATAGCCCGCTATTAGTAGCAAAAGGGTCTTGATAACGAAACAACGTCCACTGTAAGTGAATTTTTTGGATAAGGAAATTAAGATTAATCAGTTACCACAGCCACTATGCCGAGGTCAGGTTAATTTAAATACTCTATACCATCGCTTTTTTGCAGTTAAATATAAAGCCCTCAACTTAACGGTTTGAGGGCTTTTTTGTGTGGCTTATGTATATCGCTTATTTATGAGCTATGGCGCGTCTTTGACCGTTTAATCAGGCTTTAACTCACTGGTTTCTGCAGTGTCATCCATTAACGAGGTGCTGGGGTGCGGTGCATATTTATTGACTAAGTAGATCAAAAATAATACTGGAAAACCAATGATACTGGCGGCAACAAAGAAGTTAACATAACCGAATGAGTCGACATATGCCCCCGAGAAGCCCGCAATAAACTTAGGAAACAGCAACATAATTGAAGATAATAAAGCGTATTGTGTTGCACTGTAGCCGTTGCTGGTCAAGCTCGATAAATAGGCAATAAAGGCGGCGGTAGCGATACCGGCACTAAAATTGTCTACTGAAATTGCAAAGGTTAAAAAGGATACGTTATAACCAATTACCGCCTGCCACGCGAATAACAAATTAGTTACCGCAACCAATAAAGCGCCGAGGAAAAGAATCTTCATTGTGCCAAAGCGTGCTAAGAGTATGCCTCCAAAAGCCGCGCCAACTAAGGTCATGATAAGGCCATAAATTTTACTTAAATAAGCGATTTCCTCCTTAGTGAATCCCATATCTACATAAAATACATTCGCCATAATTCCCATGACAATATCTGAGATACGGTAGCAGGATATGAGCAGCAAGATGAGGATAGCACTGCGGCCATAACGTTTGAAAAAGTCGATAAAGGGTAAAATACTGGCCGTATATACCCAAGACATCGTAGCGGCAACCACTTTGGGATAACTATCGCTTAGGCGCTGTTTTAACGCTAATTCGGTGGCATCGGCGGCGCGGGTATCAACGATAGGCTCGCGGCTAAACAGCGTAGTTAAAATCCCTACTGACATTAAACCCGCCATAATCAGGTAAGAGGTTTGCCACGCCACTAAGTTGTAGGCGGTATTCCCCGGCTCGACCCAAGCTGCGATAGTGAGCGCACCAGCAGTCGCGACAATCATGGCGCTGCGATAACCCACTTGATAAGCAGCCGCTAATGCGGCTTGCATTTTCTGTGGAGCCGATTCAATTCGAAAAGCATCAATGACAATATCTTGAGTGGCAGACGCAAAGGCAACCATTAACGCGAACAGCGCCAAATGTTGAAGATCTTGGAGTGGATCGCTGAACGACATCCCTAAAATTGCGCCGACTAACAATAACTGCGCAAAGAGCATCCAACTTCGACGACGGCCTAAAAATCGGGTTAACAGTGGCAATGAGAGCCTATCAACCAAGGGAGACCAAGCCCATTTAAATGCGTAGGCGAGGGCAATCCAGCTAAAATAGCCAATTGAAGTGCGGTCGACCCCTGCTTCGCGTAACCAAAACGATAATGTTGAAAAGACGAGCATTAACGGTAGACCAGCAGAAAACCCCAGTAATAACAGGATCAAAACCCGCTTATGGTAATAGACACTGAGCGCGTCGAGGGTGCGTTGGATAAAACCTGTTGCGGGCATAGGTATAAGTCTAAGTGTTTAATCCGCCTAGCTTACGGGTAAGGTGCCATAGGGTTCAAGGGCTAATGGCATTCCTTTTGTACAAGGCTCTTTTTTGGCGCATTTTGATGATTGAATATGGCTTAAGCGTTAATCTTCTGTTGCTAAGCGTTTGCAGCGGTTTTTATCGTCAGCATTAATTGTCGGCATTGATTGTCAGTATTAATAAGTTGAGTAAAAGAGACCACAAAAATGAAGGGGGAGGAATGAATTGCGCGATAAAAAAGGCCCTGATAACAGGGCCATTTTCTATCGATAGGAATGCTAAACTTAAGGTCTTATCCCGACGCATCCCTGCGGCACTCGGCCACCTAAACTCAGGTAATCACAGCAATCATTAACTTGCTTACGCAGATATTGATTGCCGCGAATGACATAGTCAGGCCACTGATTAAAGCTGTGGAGCAAGTGCCAAAAGACCTTTTCCATTTCTGATTGTGCTTCGCCAGTTGAATTCAGTTGTTGCCATTCCTCTAACGTGTCCCACAAATAAAGCTGAACCTCTTGGAAATCGAGTTCACCATTCAAAAACGCTTTGCCATAAAAGGCGAGCTGGGGTGCCTTATTATCGATGAATTCAATCGTTCTCATAGTGTCTCCTTGCTGTTTGTCATTACAGTATAGAAGCAAAATTAGCGCTTTTACTCAAAATGAGAGATAAATTACTTTTTGGGTAGTAATTTCGCCGTTTTCAATATGATAGGTGTCACTGGTACGTCGGGCCAATTTAGTTTCCTATTGGTTCCCGTTTCCACTATGGCCATGGCTTCGAGAATAAGTCTGCCCTCAATGACGTCACCAAATACCGCATAACCCCAACGGCGCTTAGATGGATCAAGCTTAGTGTTGTCAGCCACATTAAAGTAGAACTGACGTGTGGCCGAGTGCGGTTCATTCTCCCGCGCCATTGCGATGGTGCCTATGCTGTTAGTGAGGCCATTGCCAGATTCGTTGGCTATTGGTTTACCCGCTGGCAGTTCTTCAAATTTGGGATTAAGCCCGCCGCCTTGCACAACAAAATCACTGATCACGCGGTGAAATATTGTATTGTCGTATTCGCCTTTAACCACATAAGTCAAAAAGTTATCAACAGTGATCGGCGCGCGAGTTCTATCTAGCTCTACCACTATTTTCCCCAGACTCGTTTCAAATTCGACTCTGGGGTACAGGTTATCAGCTTGAATATCGAGTGCGAGACTATTAAAACTGATACCGAGAAACAACAGGGCAGATATCAAGCGGAGCATATTAATTTCCTTAAAAGACTGGCGATATTACTGTTGTAAAAACTGGTTTAACTCAGGATCATTTAAAATTTCCCCTGTCAGTTGACCGAGTAGTTTATTCATATCCAGTTCTAAGGTCGCAAAGTCAGGGGTTAATGGGCCTTTTAAAATACCTTTGGCCTTATAACGTTTAACCAGCTCTTGGGTAGAGTTTTTCGCCTGTACTGCAATTACCACGCTGTGCTTAGCTTCATAGCCAAAGGTTTTTTTAGTCACATCCATTTGCAGTTCTTCTAATTGGATCTGCACCGCATTAGTGGCACTTGGGTCAATTTGGTAGCCTGCCTCAGTAAAACCTGCACGGAAAACCTCATCAAGTAACAGTTTTGGTGGTTCACTTGCGCTAATGAGCCGTGTTTTAGTGCCCTCTTCAATAAAACGGGCCACATAATCGATGCTGCGAGAGTCAACCGTTTCCATAGAAATCGGAGAGCGTTGTGCTGTTTGTTGGCTGATATTAGGCACTTGAGGGCTAAAAGCCATATGAGTTGGGCTTTGGCTGGCACAGCCCGTGAATAATAGGGGGAAAGTTAAAGTCAGTAATAGCCGTTTCATAGCATCTCTCATACAAATAAAAAGTTTGGACAGCATACCAGAAATCACTTTTGATGCTACAAACACTGGCAGTTGCCTAATAATGTGATGCCAAGTCTCTTAGGATTATTATCACAGTGTACGGCATGGTGCTATTGAGTTTGTGCAGATTTTATAAGTATAAAATCAGACTTTTAAGTAACAAAGAAATAACATTTAGGCCTTGCACTCTTTTAATGCAGGTGGTGACAGGTTAGAGTAAAAGTTCGATGCATAGGGTGAGAGAATATAAGTGTGTTTCATCCTTTTTGTAGGGCCTAGTCATGTTAACAATAGCAACCCAAATTGCCCCAGATAGCTTAATCAGTCCGAACGGATTACCTCATTTTGGCCATTTCGATGGCATAGTTAACAGCTTAGGCTTAGCCCACTTTACCTATTTCGATACTATGGATAAACCCGCATCTAAGTGGGCAAAACACTTCGATTATAAGCAATTTCAGTTTGTCTCTTTAGTCACACCGCGTTATGTCATCGGCATAGCGCTTGCCGACATCGCCTATCTTGGTAGTGCTTTTTGTTATTTGTATGACATAAAAGCCAACTCTTTAACCCAATTAGATTGGCTAAAGCCCTTAAGATTGGGTTATGACATGGCGCCATCGCCCGCTGCTGGCATCAGTGGCATTGGCCGTAAAGGGGCGCAGTTAAGCTTTGAGATTATTGAAGGTGTTTGGCGCTTGGTTATCGATACCCCAAATATTCAAGCGGATGTCACTTTGCATCCAGCTCCCTTAAGCCTGCCTATGGCCATGTGCACTCCTACCGGATACAACGGTTGGACTTATACTCAAAAGCACAATGGATTGACCGTTAAAGGCCGTTTGACTGTAGCTCATGAGCCGCAACCGTTGAACCAAGCCTTAGCGGGTTATGATTTTTCAGCGGGTTATATGCGCCGCGATACGAGTTGGCGTTGGGCGTCGATCAACGCGCAGATTGAAGAAGGCATTATGGGACTCAATCTTGCGGCAGGCGTTAATGAAACAGGCGCAACAGAAAATGTGTTTTGGATTAATGGTGAGCGGCATTTACTTGGACCTGTGCAATTTGAATTTGATCGCCATGCCACTTTGGGTACTAAGGTCTGGCGAGTTTACAGCCAGAACGGCCAAGTTGATTTACAGTTTTCGGCGCGTAATTGTCGGCAAGAAAAACGTAATCTATGGGTTATTAAGAGTAATTTTCGTCAGTATTTAGGCCACTTTAGCGGCACTATTATAGATAACCAAGGTCGCCGTTATCAGCTTAATCATGTGCTTGGATTAACAGAAGATCACTATGCCCGCTGGTAACATGCAGTTGTAAATACAGTGATATGCCACTGACGATGAGTTAAGTCGTCATAAAAACTAAAACTAAAACTAAACCGGATGAACGTATATGGATATCGCCTCGCTGATCCAGCACCCAGAATTGTTACTGCTGGTGCTCGCACCTTTGTTTTTCGTGTGTATTTTGCTGGAATGGTACTTTGGCGATAAAAGACAAAAGCTACCGTTAAGTGCACGTTATCGCGGCCAAGAAGTGCTGTGTAATTTCAGCCTCGCGGCCATGCATCAAGGCGCTGATCTGCTCACTGGTCTGCTGATCGCTAAGCTGTATTTGGCGATTTTTGGTTGGAAGTTATTCGATATTGAAATGGGCCCATTGAGCTTTATTGCCTTGATGGTCGCGCAGGACTTTTGTTATTACTGGTTCCACAGGGCGAGCCACAGAGTCCGCTGGATGTGGGCGGCTCACGTGGTGCACCATAGCTCTGAGAATATGAATTTTAGCACTGCGTTTCGTCAGAGTTTAATGTATCCCTTTGCCGGCATGTGGGTATTTTGGTTACCACTGGTGGTAATCGGCTTTGATCCCAATTGGGTCATCTTTGTGGTGTTACTGAATCTTGGATTACAATTTTTTGTGCATACCCAATCGGTTAAGTCACTCGGGCCGCTGGAATGGATTCTTAATACGCCGTCACACCATAGGGTACATCACGGCCGTAATCCCCAATATATAGACAAGAATTATGCGGGAGTACTGATTATTTGGGATAGGTTGTTTGGCACCTTTGAGCTAGAAATTGAAACCGTGGTCTATGGCATTACCAAGCCTGTGAATAGCTTTAATCCCCTTAAAGTGACTTTTAGCGAATGGCGAGACATGTTTGCTGAGGTAGTGAGGCCAGGATTGAGTGTTAAGCAGCGATTACATATTTTATTAGCTCCACCCGCGAGCAGTATTAACCGCAAAGAATAACAACCTACTGTATTTTCTAAGTTAAATAGCACAAATGGCTGATGGTATCTTGAATTTAGCCCTGCTAGCCTACATTTCGTTTTTTGCCAGTATTTGGCTTAAAAATGTACAACCTGGTGCCTTAGTGGTACTTTTTGTATTAGAAATCTTAACTTGGGTGAACTTATCATGATAGATGAACCTCGATTATCAGCGGAGGAGCTCGCTTGTTTTAGCGCCCTTTTTTCGCAGACTCGTGTGGGCACTGCCTTGACTAACGATCCCCTCGTTAATCATTTACTGACGGTGACAACCGAAGTGCCCCAAGTAGTCGCCTCTATTTTGGGCAAGGCAAAGCTCACACTATTGGCCGAAGTCGGGGCCTATAAACTCTGGTTTCCGCTACGCATTAAGGTCGATGATTTTGGTCTATTTCAACCAACCTTAGGCGTACCTGAAGTATTAGATGTATCAGGCGTCGAACGCTGTTGGCGTTTAGCCCACGCCGATGATGTGTGGATATTTGACCATGACCAAGGTGAGCAGTGGTCAGTTGAGTCGCTTTCCAGTTCGGGTATGGCTATTCGTGCTCCATCTTCGCAGCAATTACTCAGCAGCAAAGATCTGCAATTGCAGCTGCCTAATGGAGAAACAATGCGCGTTGATATTAAGCCTATTCGAATTGAAAAAGGCTTAGCTTTTGTTAAGTTTAAAGCTGAATCGGAAGAGCGTGACGCTCTACGGCGGTTTTTATTTAATCGTCATCGCAGTCAATACGCTAATCTCTATAGTAAATTAAGCTAGTCAGTCTATTTCACCATCGCACATTTTATTCGATTTTTTGGCAACGTGCGCTGTTATGTTATTTACAATATCAAGCCAGCAACGCAGCGGTTGGATCTATTGGTCTAGGTTTTTTCATCTGCGATTGCAGTGCTTTCCCTGATTGTTACCTGCCAATCTGTCGTCCGATGGATTAGAATGGCGTTGAATCCAAAACAGCAGAGCGAGCCGTATGCACGTACATATTTTAGGAATTTGTGGAACCTTCATGGGTGGTTTAGCATTATTAGCTAGAGCAAAAGGTCACAGAGTGACGGGCTCAGATGCCAACGTCTATCCTCCTATGAGCACGCAACTTGAAGACCAAGGTATTGAGCTTATTCAAGGTTTTGATCCTAGTCAGCTGGGTGAAGCCGGACAGTATCCTGACTTAGTGGTGATTGGTAACGCCATGAGCCGTGGCAATCCCTGTGTTGAAGCCGTGTTGAATATTGGCATTCCTTATATCTCAGGCCCGCAGTTTTTAGCTGACCATATTTTACCTGAACGTTGGGTATTAGCGGTTTCTGGAACGCACGGTAAAACCTCTACATCCAGCATGTTAGCGTGGATTTTAGACGATTGTGGTTATGAACCCGGTTTCTTAATTGGTGGTGTGCCGCAAAATTTTGGTGTGTCGGCGCGTTTAGGTAAAACGGCTTTTTTTGTGGTTGAAGCCGATGAATACGACAGTGCCTTCTTTGATAAGCGCTCAAAATTTGTGCATTACCATCCACGTACTTTAGTGATCAATAATCTTGAATTTGATCATGCCGATATTTTTGCTGATCTAGCCGCAATTCAAAAACAATTTAATCACCTTGTGCGGACGGTTCCAGGTGAAGGCAAGATCATCTGGCCCGCAGATTCTCAAGCAGTTAAGCAAACCATTGATATGGGCTGCTGGAGCGAGCAAGAAACCTATCATTTGACTGAGTCACTCAGCGGCTGGTACGGCAAAGCCTTAAGTGATGATTGCCATCAATTTGAAGTATTTTTTGAGGGTGAGTCCCAAGGTATTCTCCAATGGGATTTAATTGGGCAACATAATATTGAAAACGCCATTATGGCCATAGCTGCTGCGCGCCATGTGGGTGTTAAACCTAGCGCTGCAATAGTAGCTTTAGCTAAGTTTATGCCACCTAAACGTCGACTCGAATTACTCGGAACCGTTAAAGGTGTCAGCGTTTATGATGATTTTGCCCATCATCCAACCGCTATCGCAACCACATTAAAAGGGATGCGCGCTAAAGTCGGACAGAGCAAAATTACCGTAATATTAGAACCACGCTCAAACACCATGAAGAGCGGTGTACATAAAGATACGCTGGCTTTCTCCATGATGCAGGCCGACGAAGCATTTTTATATCAAGCAGATAGCATCGATTGGAATATGAAAGAAGCGATGGACGCGGCGGTGATCCCGGTAACTGTATTACATCAAATTGATGATCTCGTGGCTAAAGTTGCCGCTAACGCTAAAGCGGGTGACACTATAGTGGTCATGAGCAATGGTGGTTTTGGTGGGTTACATAAGAAGCTGCTGGCCGCATTAGAACAGGCTTCAACTGTAGAGCAGGTTTAAGATGAGCTACACAAAGTCGACAAAGGTAATTAGCTTAGCGTGGACGGGCGCCTCGGGTGCTCCCTATGGGCTTAAGTTACTCGAGTGTCTGTTGGTATCGGGTTATCAAGTGTTTTTAATGATCTCCAGTGCCGCTAGGGTGGTATTAGCGACTGAACACGGCTTACAACTCAGCGCCAATAGTGAAAAAGCCCATGCACAATTATTGGCTTTGTTGCATGAAAAAGGCGTGAGTATCGCTGGCGAATTGGTAGTTTTAGGCAAAGATGAATGGTTTTCGCCACCGGCATCGGGCAGCGCTGCGCCTAAGCAAATGGTGATTTGCCCTTGCTCGACGGGCACTTTGGCCGCGGTGGCCACTGGAATGAGTAATAATTTACTCGAACGCGCTGCTGACGTGGTGCTTAAAGAGCGTGGCCAATTAATCCTAGTACCAAGGGAAACACCTTTTAGCGCCATACACTTAGAGCATATGCTAAGTCTTTCTCGCCTCGGCGCGACGATTATGCCTGCCGCTCCCGGCTTTTATCACAATCCCCAATCGGTTGAAGATCTGGTAGACTTCATGGTCGCTCGAATTCTCGATCATTTGGGCGTTGACCATGCATTAACGAGTCGCTGGGGTTATGACAAACAGTCTAACCGCGACCTCGACAATTGAGACTTATATGAAACACACCACCGAAGTGATGATCTCTGCAGAAGAGATAAGCCAGAAATTAGATGAAATGGCCGAGCTGATTAATGCTCATTATGCCAACAGTGAACGTTTGTTGATGGTTGGCCTATTAAAAGGCTCAGTGGTCTTTATGGCTGACCTGTGTCGCCGCATTAAAGGCCATGTTGAAATCGATTTTATGTCGGTTTCCAGTTATGGCAATACTATGACCAGCTCACGGGATGTGAAAGTGCTGAAAGATGTGCAATCCGATATCTCGGGTCGTGATGTGCTGATTGTAGAAGACTTGATTGATTCTGGTAACACCTTAAGCAAAGTGCGCGAAATGCTGTTGCTGCGTGAGCCAAAGAGTTTGGCGCTGTGTACTTTGCTGGACAAACCTGAGCGCCGTGAAGTAGATGTAAAGGTCGATTTTATCGGTTTTACTATCCCTGATGAGTTTATTGTCGGTTATGGTATCGATTATGCGGAGCAGTATCGCAATCTACCTTATATCGCCAAAGTCGTGCCACTCGATTAAGTGTCCGATATTGTTTAAAACTCCCGCAGCAGGCGGGAGTTTTACTTTTAGCGCTTATACAAAGATTAAAATAAATAATTGAACCATTAAAGGCTAGCTTTTCAATCAATTAGCGACTTGTTTACCTTAGTTCAGCAACCCATCATTGTAATTGTGTTTTTTAGCACCATCTTATTACTTTCTTAATATGTAAGGAACGGTACAAATATGGCGAATATTACCCATGCTCTGGTACTCGAAGGGCTTAAAAAAACCTATAAAGGCGGCGTCGAAGCGGTTAAGGGTATTAGCCTCACAGTCAATCAAGGGGATTTTTTCGCCTTGCTCGGCCCTAATGGTGCGGGTAAATCTACCACGATTGGTATTATTAGCTCCTTAGTGCAAAAGAGTTCAGGTACGGTCAAAGTCTTTGATTATGATATCGATAACCAGCTAGAACATGCCAAGCTTTGCATTGGTTTAGTGCCTCAGGAATTTAACTTCAATCAGTTTGAAACCGTGTTGCAGATTGTGGTGAATCAGGCGGGTTACTATGGCGTGCCTAAACCTGTTGCCCTCGAGCGCGCTAAAAAATATTTAAGCCAACTCGATTTGTGGGAAAAACGTAATAGCCCATCGCGGGAATTATCCGGCGGCATGAAACGGCGATTAATGATCGCCCGTGCGCTCATGCACGAACCTAAGTTGTTGATTTTAGATGAGCCTACCGCAGGTGTCGATATTGAACTGCGCCGCTCTATGTGGGAGTTTCTTAAACAAATTAATCAACAGGGCGTGACGATTATCCTGACCACTCATTACCTCGAAGAAGCGGAAATGCTATGTCGTAATATTGGCATTATCGATAACGGTATCTTAGTGGAATGCACGAGTATGAAGGCGCTGCTGAGCCAGTTGAATGTGGAGACTTTCATTCTCGATCTTCGCCGCGATATTTCAACCGCCCCCGTGCTTGATGGCATGGCTTGTCGGTTAACCGACCCACATACCTTAGAGGTAGATGTGGCGAAAGATCATAATCTGAACGATGTTTTTAGCCAATTAAGTGCGGCTAATGTGGAAGTGTTATCGATGCGTAACAAATCTAATCGCTTAGAAGAACTCTTCGTCGAACTCGTGAATAAAACACCGGGAGCCTCAGCATGAACCAGCTCTATTTTATCGCCTTTAAAAGTATTTTAAGTAAAGAAATCAATCGTTTTACCCGGATTTGGTTGCAAACATTAGTGCCGCCTGCGATTACCATGACCTTGTATTTTTTGATTTTTGGTAATTTAGTCGGCAGCCGTATCGGTGAGATGGGCGGCGTAACGTACATGGAATTTATCGCCCCAGGTTTGATCATGATGTCGGTGATCACTAACTCATACTCGAACGTGGCGAGCTCATTTTACAGTGCTAAGTTTCAGCGTAATCTAGAAGAGCTATTGGTTGCGCCAGTGCCCCATTATGTATTGATTGCAGGCTATGTCGGTGGCGGTGTCGCTCGCGGTCTTTGTGTGGGTTTAATCGTGACATTAGTGGCGATGTTCTTTGTCGACATTAGCTTACATCACGTAGGACTTGTGGTAATGACGGTGTTTTTAACTTCTGTATTGTTTTCATTGGGAGGCTTAATTAACGCTATTTACGCTAAGAGTTTCGATGATATCAGTATCATTCCAACCTTTGTGCTCACGCCATTAACCTACCTGGGCGGCGTGTTTTATTCGCTGTCCCTCTTGCCACCTTTCTGGCAAGGCGTGTCGGCACTTAACCCGATAGTGTATATGATCAACGTGTTCCGCTATGGTTTTTTAGGTTTTGCTGATATTAGCGTGCCGCTCTCTATCGGTATCATGATTGGTTTTTGTATTGCACTGTGGACGTTAGCTTATTATCTCGTTTCACGCGGTATAGGGCTTAAGGTTTAGTATTGGTGTCATTAAACCTATAAAAAACGCCCAACTCCGTGTGGAGTTGGGCGTTTTTATTGAGAGTATTCGCTCAAGTACAAAGAGGACTGCAAACTAAGCTTATTTGCTCTGTAAATTAGTCCTGCGAGTTTCTCGGGCGACTCGCGCCATTATTTGGACGACGGGTATTTTTCTTTGGGCCATTAGCGTAAGGATTGTCACCTGCTTGGCTACGATTCTCGCCTGAGCTAGAACGGCCTTCACTAGGGCGACTAGCGCCTGAACTATTTGCACGACCATCGTTTGCACGCGGTGGGCGTGCTTGAGCATCGGCGCGTGGCGCACTCGTAGCATCATTGCTGTGTCGTGGGTTTTTATCGTTTGGCTTGTGGCCACGGGCCACGTCACCACTGCGTTGACCGTCTTTATGTTCAACGCTTCTTGGTGCACCTTCACGTGAGGTCGATGGCGTTGAGCTACGGCTGTTTCTACGAGTCGCTACTGCTTTATTGTTACTTTTTCCACCACCACCTAAACGTGATTCGGGCAATGCGTGGTGAAAGCCTTCAACCATTTCACGGTCTAACACGCGATTGATCAGACGTTCAATATCGTTCAGCAGTTTAATTTCTTCGTTGCTCACCAGTGATACCGCTTGACCCGATGCCCCCGCGCGGCCAGTACGGCCGATACGATGCACATAATCTTCTGGCACGTTTGGTAAGTCAAAGTTAACCACTTGTGGTAATTGATCAATGTCTAAACCACGGGCGGCGATATCGGTCGCAACCAATACGCGTGCTTGGCCATTTTTAAAATCGGCCAAGGCTTTAGTTCGGGCAGTTTGGCTCTTGTTACCGTGGATAGCAGCGGCTTTAATGCCCGCATCTTCAAGGCTTTTCGCTAAACGGTTGGCGCCATGTTTAGTGCGCGAAAATACCAGCACTTGTTGCCAATCGTTTTGTTTGATGAGTTGGATCAACAACGCTGACTTTTGACTCTTATCAACAGGACAAATCCACTGTTTAACTGTGGTTGCCGCCGCGTTACGTGGCGTAACCGAAATTTCGACCGGATTATTCACTAAGCCTTTAGCCAGCTCACGAATTTCGTCGGAGAAGGTGGCTGAGAACATCAGGTTTTGGCGTTGCTTAGGTAAAATGGCCAGAATCTTACGGATGTCGCGAATAAAGCCCATATCGAGCATGCGATCGGCTTCATCTAACACTAAGATTTCAAGCTGGCTGAATTTCACCGCTTTTTGATTGTACAAATCCATCAATCGACCAGGGGTTGCGACTAAAATATCAACACCGTGGCGCAATTTAGCGATTTGTGGATTGATAGGCACGCCACCAAATATCACCGCCGAACGCAGTGGTAAGTTCTTACCATAGGTTTCAACACTTTCTGCAACCTGAGCCGCCAATTCGCGAGTCGGCGTTAACACTAATGCACGCACTTGGCCTGCTTGGGCGCGGTTACCTTTACTCAGGAGTTCTAGCATAGGCAGAGTGAAACCTGCTGTTTTACCTGTTCCTGTTTGGGCGGCCGCCATCACATCTTTGCCTTCAAGCACAGCGGGGATAGCTTGAGCTTGGATTGGCGAAGGTGTGTCGTAGCCTTGTTCGGCAACGGCTTTAAGTATCGGGGCCGATAAGCCCAGGGAGGTAAAACTCATAGATTGGTCTCTTGTGGCAACGCTTTGCTGCATTTATGGTCAATAGCCAGGTCTGCTGGCGGGCGTGCAGCTTACAGGATCGGCCTCTTAAGTGCCATCGAATATAGATTTTTACGCCAGTTTTCATTCATATTGGCACACAAATAGCTTGCCAGACTGCTGAAGAGAGGCTTGCTAACCTTGTAAGCAAAAATGGGGATGGCGCAACTTAGTGGCTAAATACGTGTCATATATTAATCAGGTGGGTTATTGGCAGTCATTGACGCTGCATTACACCAGCCTATCTTTAGATATTCAGACGCAATAATAGGCCGATTTTTACACATGTTACATAAGTGAATGCTAGATCACTTCGTCATCAGTAGATTGGTATAAAATGAAGGCTATTAATCTATCGCGCTAACACAGCCGTATCGCTGATGTAACTTAAGATTCCGTCTATGTATGCTTGTTATAGTGTGGATGTTTATTTTAGGATAAAACATCTTCGTAAACGGTTAACGACCTCTTTTAATAGGTGAATTATGACAGCCATACAGCATATTGAACGCCTTGCTCGTGGACGCAGCGAACAGGCCGTTGCTGTAATTAAAAATGTGCAACAGATGTCAAATATCCCTATGCATGAGATGCAACTCGCCCTCAAGCAGTTATTCCACTGTGGCCGAATTGCATTACACTTCCATCCCGATAAAATTGATAGCCGTGGTATGACAGTGGCTGAAGGTTTACTGCGCGATGGCCAATACCGTAGCCAATTTGAAACCCATATCTCTAATGGTCAGTTGTCGCCTGAGTTAGGTGGCCCTCGAGATCATTGGGAAAATCAGCTTTTTGGTCATGTTTATAAGGGCACTAAATCACGGCCTAAGTACGGCGCACTCGATCTGGGCATGTGGCAGGATGGCCCTGCCCCCCGTTTTGGTAGTTGCTATTTACTGACCCAAACAGATGTGCTGGCACGCTCAACCTTTAGTTATCTTGATTCGTACCGTAATCCCAAAGAAAAGGGCACGTTATCCTGTTTTGATGACATTTTAGCCGCGCTGCTAACCGAGAGTTTTGAGCGCCATTATGCTTTAGGGAAATCGGATTTTAAGCCATTAAATGTGATCCATTATTTGGCGCATCAGCTCAACGCTTCTTTGCTAGCACGTTTTGAGCGCCCGTTATCAAATAATCTCGACCATTATATTGAGGCCCAGATCCACGGCGATGTGTCCCTCGATAAAGATATTGCCATGCTGGTGGCAGATCCCAGCTTTAAGGGAACGGATATTGGGTTAACGTTAAGCAATATTTGCGATAAGTACGATATCGAACTGCAATATCACGACGGTTTTAGTTTGCACACGGCGCAAATCCCGAGCGATTTTCGTGGTCCGACTATGCCATCACTGGCGAGCCGTATCGCGATAGACGATAGGGTTGATGCCCACGCTATTGGCGTGGCAATGCGGGATTTATACCATTCGCCGCAGCATTGGCGCGAACGCGGTAATCGCGCCCAAGTCGCCCACGAACTTAAGTTGCTCTGGCATGTACTAGTGAAATACGGTGCAGTGCAATAAGGGCTAAGCTTTTAAAAATCGTTTGATTGTAAGATTTGGCTCTCAAAAAACAGCAAGCTAACTTAAGGTTAGCTCGCTGTTTTTTGAATGCTGAGAGCGGCTATTCACTGAGCATGGGAAATGACCTTAGGTTTGCCAAACAGGCTAGTGCTAGGGAAAGTTCCGTTAACTCAGGAGTTTTTTCATCTTTAGCGCGTTTTTGTGAGTCTGCTAGCAAAAGTTTGTGGGAGGGTTTCATCTGCTGTAGATGCCTGCGATACTGCGTCCCTATCGGAAATTTTTAGCCGTTGCAAGGGTTTTAAACTCAGTGGTTATCGGTAACACATTCCTGCTATTTGTCGCTTAATCTTTTTCTTGTTGGAGCACCATGGATAAGTCGTTAGAAAAATCCCTTCTTGTTTGGCTTAAGACGCAAAAAAAAGCCTGCGGCGGATTTCTTAAATTATCTTTATGGCTGGGGATGATAAGCGCTATCGCTATGGTGGCGCAGGCTTATCTTATTGCGACGATCCTTGATGGCGTCATTCTTGGCGGTAAGCTCATAAATAGTGAGATTATAGGTGATAGCGGCACTCAGCCCTTGACGGTTAATCTTGCCGCTTTTATACCGCATTTTATTGGCTTAATTACGTTAATGTTACTGCGCGCATTACTCGCCTATGGGCGTGAGCGCGCCAGTTTTGAAGCGGGTAAACGCCTACGTGGCCATATCCGAGCTGCGGTAATGGACAAGCTGATTAAGCTGGGGCCTGCGTTTATTAAAGGTAAACCCGCCGGCAGTTGGGCGAGCATAGTGTTAGAACAAGTTGAAGATTTACAAGACTTTTATGCCAGATATCTTCCGCAAGTGAGTCTGGCTGGTTTTATCCCGATGGTTATTTTGGCGGCAGTATTCCCACTCAATTGGGCGGCAGGATTAATTTTATTGCTCACCGCGCCGTTAATTCCTATGTTTATGATTTTAGTCGGCATGGGCGCTGCCGATGCTAACCGTAAAAATTTCAATGCACTGGCCAGGTTGAGTGGTCATTTTATGGATAGACTAAAGGGCTTAAGCACCCTAAAACTATTCCACCGTGGCGATGCTGAACTTAACGTCATAGCCACGGCTTCGGAAGAGTTTCGCAGCCGTACTATGTCGGTACTGCGGCTCGCATTTTTAAGCTCGGCGGTATTAGAGTTTTTTGCGGCGGTGTCGATTGCGGTGTTAGCGGTGTATTTTGGTTTTAGTTATTTAGGTAACTTAGATTTTGGCTACTATGGCGCTCATGCCAATATCAGCGCGAGTGCCGATCCTGAACTGGGTGGGATTCCTTTTAGTTTGTTTACTGGGTTGTTTATTCTCATCTTAGCCCCTGAGTTTTATCAACCACTGCGGGATATGGGCACTCACTATCACGCTAAAGCACAGGCCATTGGTGCTGCAGAGGCCTTGATTACCTTGCTTGAATATCCTGAGCCCGAGTTTGCGGGAAAAATCCGTATTGATAATATCCAGACGCTTCGCGCTGATAATCTTGAAGTATTCAGTGTGGATGGCACGCGTTTATTAGGCCCATTGAGTTTTGATGTCCAAAGCGGTGAACATTTAGCTTTGGTTGGCCCAAGTGGCGCGGGTAAAACCAGTTTGCTCAATGCGCTACTGGGATTTTTACCCTACAAAGGCCATTTATTGATTAATAGCCATGAGTTATCAGCAGTCGATTTACCCCACTGGCGGCAACACTTAGCTTGGCTTGGACAAGAGCCGCAGTTATTCCACGGCACAGTGCGCGATAACGTTGCCTTAGCCAATCAAGCGATGCCAGATGATAAGATTTGGCAGTTGTTAACTGCGGCCAATATAGCCGAGTTTATTAAAGCGCAGCCATTGGGTTTGGACTCGCCGATTGGGGAGCAATCTTCAGGGCTGTCTGTTGGCCAAGCCCAGCGCATTGCCCTAGCAAGGGCGCTTGGACAGCAGGCAAGTTTATTTGTACTTGATGAGCCTACTGCGAGTTTAGATAGCCAGAGTGAGCAAGCGGTAAGCGCAGCCTTAAACACTGCGATGGCGGGCAAGATGTGCATTATGGTGACTCACAGATTAGATAAGCTCGATGAAATGGACTGCATTCTCGTACTAGATAAAGGCTCGATAGCGCAGCGCGGCAACTTTACCACTTTGTCTAACACGCCAGGATTATTTCAAACGCTATTGCGGGAGAATGTTGAATCTGTGGCAGATATTGAACTTGCACCGTTATCAAACACTAGCTTGGTTGATTCCACGCTCGATATTGCCGCAGATATCACTCAAGGAGACCGCCAATGAGAGTGCTGATCCCCTTTATTCGATTGTTTTCGCGCCAATGGCTCATGATGTCCGTGGGCTTATTGCTGACCATTATTACCCTCATCACAGGTATAGGTTTGCTGTCACTGTCGGGCTGGTTTCTTTCTGCTACTGCGGTAGCGGGTTTAGCGATAGTCACAGCACAAACATTTAACTTTTTTACGCCCGCGGGCGGGGTACGATTTTTCTCAATAGCGCGAACCGCCAGTCGTTACGGTGAGCGCTTAGCCACCCACGAAGCAACCTTTAAGTTACTGACCGAGCTACGCGTTTGGGCGTGGCGTAAGTTGTTACCGCTCAGTGCTAAAAACCTACAAGGGTTACGCCGTGGCGACATGCTCAATCGCTTAGTTGCCGATATTGATACCCTTGATCATCTCTATCTTCGTTTGCTCACGCCAATGGCGGCATCATTATTGATGACGGGGCTCTTGTATCTGTTCCTCGCTTGGTTTGATGCCAAGCTTGCCCTGAGTCTTTGCCTGTTCTTAGTGGCGGTTTGGTTAGTGATGCCATTACTATTTTATCGACTGGGACACGTGCCAAGCCGGACAATGCTCGAAACAAAACGCCAGTATCGGGTGCAATTATTAGATGTGTTGCAAGGCCAAGCCGAGCTGAGCTTATTTGGCGCTAACGACAGATTTAGGCAAAAATTGAATGAGGCAGAGGCTAGTTTGTTCAAAAGCCAAAGTGCGATGGCCAATATTACCGCGCTCAGCCAAGCCATGTTGATTATCTCAACGGGTTCAGCCTTGATTATGATGCTGTATTTAGCCGCTCAAGGGGTAGGCGATGCAGTACCGCCAGGGCCTATGTTTGCGCTTATGGTGTTTGCCACTATGGCCTGCGTGGAAATGATGATGCCGATTGCGGGCGCGTTTCAGCATTTGTCTGGCTGCGTACTCGCGGCGACGCGGATTAATGAAATCACCGAACAAGAGGCCGATATTCAATTTATGACCGATACAGGCTTAAGAGCCAAATCGGGGGCGCTGTTGATTGAAGATATCCATTTTGGCTATCGTGAAGGGCAAAGTGTGCTGCAAGGTTTGTCCCTTGAAATCAAAGCCGGAGAAAAAGTTGCGCTACTTGGGCCAACGGGTTGCGGTAAGTCGAGCTTATTGGCGCTCATCACCCGGGAATGGCAGGCGCAGCAAGGACTTATCAAACTCGATGGTCATGTACTTTCAGACTATAGCGAGCGCGGTCTGCGTGAGGCGATTACTGTGGTGAGTCAACGGATTTATCTATTTGCAGGCACCTTGCGTGAAAACTTAGTATTGGCCTTACCGGTTGTCGAAGGTGAAAAACGCACCGCCCATGATGCGCGTTTGATTGAAGTGCTGCAAAGAGTCGGGCTTAGCACCTTACTCACGGGCGATAAACCGCTGGAACTATGGATTGGTGAAGGTGGGCGGCAGCTTTCAGGCGGCGAGCAGCGCCGTATTGGTGTCGCGCGCGCCTTATTGCGTGACGCACCATTACTATTACTCGATGAGCCCACCGAAGGCTTAGATAAGCGTACTGAGCGGGAAATTTTAAGTTTACTATTTGAGTTTGCTAAAGATAAAACCTTACTGATGATTAGCCACCGTTTGACCGCAATGGCGAAGATGGACCAAATTCATCTGCTGCAAGAGGGCAAAATTAATGCCTCTGGCACTCATCAAAGTTTGATGGCAAACAGTAAAGAGTACCAAGCCTTATATCAAAAGCTTGCATAAATTTTAGATTACAACCTCACGCTATATTTTGCATATTAAAACTGGAACCGTGTCGATGAACCCTGCAATGCCAGTCGCCTTTGCCCCACAAATTAATGCCCACTTTAGTGGCAAATTTGAGGTTGAGCTTAAATATCGTTTAGTGGATCGAGATACCTTTTTTGCGGTTTTGCAAACAAGAAACCCCGAGGTCATGCTCGAAGATAATCTAGAACATGACTGTTACTTTGATTTAGCGTCACACTCACTGATAAGTGGGTACAAGAGTTTGTGTATCCGTGAGATGCAGCCATCGGGCATTATGCTGTGGATAGTCAAAGGCCCTGAAAAAGACCGCTGTGAAGCCGTTAATATCACAGATGCGACTAAGGCTAAGAGTATGCTGCATACCTTAGGTTACGAGTGTGTACTTGAAATCAAAAAGCGCCGTAGTATTTATTTTCTCGGTAAATTTCATCTAACACTGGACTATCTCGATGGGCTAGGGGATTTTGCTGAGCTGGCGATTATGACGGATGATGAAGCTCTGCTGCCTGAGTTTGAAGCGCAATTACTGCAACTTGCTACCGACTTAGGTTTATGTGAAGCGCAGCGGGAGCTTTTATCCTATCGACAACTCTCTCAAACTTTGAAGGCTAACGGGCTTAAAAAATGATATCCCCCAAGATGATTGGGGCTTGCTAATTAAGTACTAATATTGCCGATAAGCTCGCAATACTTACCTATCTGCACAAAATATTAAAGAGCGACTCTGCCAGATATTAACGATTAACCTAAGCGTTGCGAAAATGAAAGATAACGTTTTACTTCAGCCTCGTTGAATTTTAATTCGCCACCTTCTTGCACGCTCGATAGTAAGCTTTCCCGCGCAAAGCGTTTGATCGTTGCTGGTGTCTTATCGAGCATTTTGCATACTTCATCTAAGGTCAGTAAGTTCTCATTCATTGTGCTTTCCTATCATTTAGTTACGGTAACAGCAGTATAGGACAATAATGAAAACCTTGAACACGCGCTAATTAGCGAATGTAATTAGCTATGATGATCGTGCGAGTCTCCTCTTATTTGGCTTTCTACCAGTAAGTAGCCTTGTGCTGCTGTAATAGCAGTAACCGCGCGGGACTTGAACTCGCGGCGATATAAAGTTGCCACCACAAATAAACTCGCTGAGATAAACAATATTGGGTGTACAAACCAGCACAATACCGCCATCGAGAAATAATAGGCACGCAACCCATAGTTATAGGAGTGTGCGGCTTGATCTTGTACCGTTGCCATTTGTCTTGCGTAGGCTTTGAGATTATCGTTTGAGCCATCGCTGTCTAATGGCCCCGCACCAATCATGACATTCACAAACCCATATTGGCGCATTGACCAAGTAAACTGGAAGAAGGCCATCACAAAGATGCCAACTAATAGGGCAAGTTTGACTTGCACCAGTGAATGATTGGGGGGTGCAGCGAAAGGAATCGTCGATATCACGCTCTCTAACCGTTCAACTTGGGCAAATAAAGTCAGCACACCCGCGAGAACAAATAGGGTTGTTGAGGCAAAAAAAGCAATATTTCGTTCAAGGTTGGCCAGTAGCGCAGCATCACCAACACGCACATTACGGGTCATTACCTCAAGCATCCAATAAATTCTATGCTTATTCAGGCCACGGGCAATACAATCAGTATCTTTCGCCTTAATACGGGCAAAGGCGGTATAGCCAGCCCAAGAAACGATAAACCACATCAATGCAGAAATATCTAACAGCGAAAATGTCATAGCAACCTTAATAAAATTAACATGAGATAAAACGAGAACAGCGTCAGGTGCTAATTATGGGCTGTTTGAAAGAGTCGGCGCAACAGAGAAACGACGACCTTGGATAATTTTTTTTGATAGTGTTTAAGAGTTCACATTAAACTGTTTTGCAAACGCTTAGGCATCGGTCATTAAAGCTATTTTAGGTAGAAAATTACTTACAAATTGCAGCTTTAATTAATGTTTTGATTACATAATTGTCAACTTTAGATTGACTTTTTAAGGCTAATTCACTCTAATCCCTAACTTATTTTATGTATAGAATTCCGTTTGAATTTTAAAAAAGTTAGGGATGACGATGACGTTCAATTTCAAATCCATATCGCTAGCCATTGCTGGCGTATTATCGCTCAGTAGTTGTGCAATCACTCAATCTGTCGAAAATAATAAAGAAACTGTTATTGGTTGCGCCGTTGGTACAGGTTTAGGCGTACTGATTGGTAATTATTTGGGTGGGAAGAAAGGCATGGTTTATGGCGGCGCTGCAGGCGCAGCGATAGGTTGTACCGTCGGTTATGATTTTCAGAAGAAACGTGAAGCGTTAGAACAATTAGCCAAAACTGAAAACCTCGATATTCAATTCACCTCAATTAGTGCTTCAAAGGACAGTGATACGCAACAAAGCAGCCTGTTGATTAGTTCTCCTGAGCAGACAATGTCTAAGGATGAGCAGCAAAAGTATGCTGATTATCAAGTTGTGGGTATGGCTGCCACCGTTTCGAGTAATGAGGTGATGTTTGCTTCGGGATCCGCTGAAGCCACGGCAACGGCTAAACAAAAGTTTCAAAAACTCGCTGCTATTTATAAAGATTCTAAACAAAATATCTTGATTACTGGGCACACAGATGCCAGTGGTGGAGAGGCGCTAAATCAGGAACTCAGCGAAGCAAGAGCGCGCTATGTCGCAACGCTTTTTAATCAAGCGGGGATTCCGACAGAACGATTATTCTTCCAAGGTGCGGGCGAATCACAACCGGTTGCCGTCAACAGTGATGATGTGGGTAAGGCTAAAAACCGCCGCGTTGAGATTGTTGAAATCGAGGGTAAACCGGATCAATTATTGGCTTACTCCTATAAGCAAAAAACGAATTTGAGTTATTTATCCCGCCGTTCGCAGGATAAAGTGGCTACGGTTCAATCGACAAAAGAAGCCGCTCAAACTACTTCTACCCCAAGCTCATCGACCGCAGAGTCTGCATCAATCGAAATGACGCCGTCTGAAATAGTGAAATTACTTGAGCCCGTAAAGCAGCAACAAGCCCTCGTTGATTTTGGTGGCAAAAAAATGGCAGACGCCTCGACTAACTTTGCACAATTAGTGGGAGTTAAAAAAGAGAGCGGTTTTGCATTATTCAGTAAGGCCTATGCGTCAGAAATATCCAGTTTAAACTGCGCTGTAGAAGGGCCTCGGGTGACGGGCGATGTGAAGAGTTTATCTACGGGTGAGAGCTACAATCGTAATGATTACAACACCGCAGATTACTTACCCGGCATGAACGGGACGGTTTGGGTTAGTAAGGTTAACGGCCATTATATTGGTTTAACACCGGTGGCTGTCATTAAGGACAGTGGCACAGCGGTCTCTGCACCCAAGGTAAATATTTGGAAGAACTATAAAGGTTCAAGCAAAGACGCACCTAATTATCAACTGACTAGTCATGTAGAAACTTATTATGGCGATAAAGGTTTGTTATATCGAGTGTTTACAAGTGAGAAAGACTCGCCAGTGCGCTGCATGGATTTAGTGATGCCCATTGATCGTTCAGCTGCTGCGATTGCCGGCAAACTGTATTACGAGAAGAATAAAGCGGTTTATGAAGCCGATTTTGAACCAAAATTGTTATAAGAAACGCGCTTAGGAGTTAGAAATGGATTTGGTGTCTACGCTGTTTAACGAGTATCGCGCGTTAGTGTCGCTGTTACTGTCTTTAATGGTCTTAGTGGTCGTGATGACTATTTGGTGGGATAAAGTGAGCTTTTGGTGGCTCAATATGTGGTATGCCTTCCCATTGATCGGTAAGGAACGTCGCCTAGCGAAAGATTATGAAACTCAAGTTAAGATTTACGATAAAGATTGGCTGAACACCGAAGTCGCGCTGTGTACCGACTTTGCCGCTCATTACGAGAAAGTGAATAAAGACGAAGAGTTATTCAGTAAAAGCCAAGATTACTTAGGTAAAGTGACTGAGAACGGTCGCAATAACTTACACATTTTAGGTTGGGTCCTGATCGCCGCCTTGGTTTTTGTGGAGGCGATGGGATTTAGTTATGTGCTGTCTGGTTTCACTATCCCTGGCGCATCAGAAAAATTGCAACAGCAAGGTGCTGTGGGTATTGCTTTTATCATTTCAGTTTTACTGGTTGGTTTAACTCACTTTACTGGGCATGAGTTACATGCCAACTCGCTGATTAAAAAAGCAAAGGTATGGTGGAAAAATGCTAAAAATCGTGATAAAGCCACCCCAGAACTAGCCCCTAATACCCGTATTAATTTAGATAAAACCTTTGACGATGATGACGAGCCGCAATACAAACAAGTTATTAATCGGATTTCTACAAATGCTGAAGTTAAACCCCGTTATTTCATCACGGCGGTTACCGCGATTGCGATTATTGTCATTGCAGTCTTGGCGACGTATGTTCGTGGTCAAGTGCTTGAAAAAATGCACATTGACGAAGTGTTGATAAAAACTTCCGGTGAAATGTATCAAACTCAAGATCCCTACGCTGAAGCGCCGCCCGCATTTTTAGTCGAAGAAGCGAAAAGTGCCGACGATAAAGCGGGCGGAGATATTTGGGAACGTGAACAGAAAGGTGGTTGGGGAACCTTCATCTTCCTCGCATTCTTGTTTGTACTGTTACAAATTTTCGGTATTTTGATTGGTTTTAAAACCGGATTTGCAGGTAAGCATTCTAAAGATGCCCGTAAAGAAATCGGTAACTTTAAGAGTGAGCGTGAGTTTAAGACGCATTATTCACGCTTAAAGCAGCAAGTTGCACGTGTGGCGCAAAAACGCTTAACCAACTTACAACAAAGAATGAATCAAAAGGCTGAGATTAACTGCCAAGATCCTAAAGTCTTGCAAGTATTAGAAGCCTGTGGCGATCGTTCATTCTTGATGTATATGGAAGACTTAGGTAATGCGGAAAATCGCTATGATCAATCGGTACGGTTACGCGAGCATCAAACGTTAGCGAGTCATCAGGCGCTGAAAAATACACCTGCCGCGGCAGAAAAAGTCGCTGCGGCAAGGATCATCGACGATGTTGTCACTGAGTCGCCAGAACAAATGGCAGCCAGACTTAAAGCTGAGTTGATTGCCGATGCAGCTGCAAAGCAAGCAGCAGAAGCTAAAGCCGCAGCTCAAGTAGAAACACCAGAGCAAGCTGAGCAGCGTATTCGCCAAGAATTGCTTGCTGAAATGGCGCCACCACCAAAGGTAGCTGAAACGGAAGAGCAGATGCGTGATCGTTTACGCAAAGAGTTGCTGGGAGAATTAAGTTAATGGCATGCGTGACAAAGCTCGCTAAGTTCGTTATCGGTGGCCTATTGGGGTCTTTCGCTATTTCTGCGAGCTTACCGCTCATCGCTGCCGAGAGAAATGACATTAAAAGTTGCTACGAGTTTGCCAAAATTGATCCCAGTACCGCGACATCAGTATCAGGGCGGCACTTATTTGTGGCAATCGATGGCACCTTTTCCCCTGATCTTAATATCAAACAATCAGTACATGAAAAGGTACATCTTTTTCTTCAGCCAGGCGACAAAATCACCATCATCAGTTTTAGTGCTTATGTGAAAGATTATTATACCGATGTCTTGTTTAGTGGCCGATTGGACACCAACATTGCTGATAGAGATGATGTTTCAAAGAAAAACTTGATGACCTTTGATAGCTGCATGAATAAACAGGCTCAGTTTGTTAAGAGTAAAATTGATGCTCATATCAAACATGCTTTTAAAGCTGATGATGTGGATTTACCCAAAACGGAAATCCTCAGCAACCTTTCGCAAGTAATAGCGCCGCAAGTGGCAGCTGATAACGAAGGGCGACGAGTGTTGTTATTGGTCTCTGATATGGTTGAGAACTCGGATGTCACCAGCTTTTACAGTAAAAATGCCTTAAAAGTTATTGCTCCTGAGCAAGAAATGCAAAAAATTACTAAAGCCAATATGCTCAGTGATTTTAAGCAGGCAGATATTTATGTTCTAGGTGCAGGCTGGGTTCCGGCAACGTCAAAAGGATTTCGTGGTGGCCAAGTCATGTTGCCGTTAAAGCAGTTTTGGCAGCAATATTTTGCATCATCCCATGCCGAACTCAAAGGTTTTGGTCAGCCGGTATTAATGACCGATATGTGATGCAGTTTTGGTTCAATAGCACTTACACTTAGTTAAGCACAGCGAAATAGCAGATCTGTAGTGGTTATCGAAGTCTTAAACGTAGTGTTGGGTTATGCGATTGATTTAAAGTAAAAAAGCCAGACGATAGTCTGGCTTTTTTAATGGCTTAGCGATTAGTTTTGATAGTCACGATATTTCAGAGCGATACCAAAAAATATCGCGACTATTTAACACAAAGATGCAGTGAGTTTATTCGTCACCGTCACCCAATGATAGCAAGGTCGCGTTACCACCAATGGCGGTGATGTTGTTAGTGCGAGTCTTTTCGGTCACAAAACGGGTTAAGTAGTGCGGACCACCGGCTTTAGGACCAGTACCTGACAAACCTTGGCCACCAAAAGGTTGTACGCCAACCACTGCGCCGATTTGGTTACGGTTAATATACACGTTACCTACATTCACTTTATCCGCGACTTCTAATGCATGGCCTTCGTTACGGCTATGAATGCCCAGCGTTAAACCAAAGCCTGTGCTATTGATTTCATTAATCACTTGGCTAAGTTCTGCCGCCTTGTAGCGAATAACGTGCAGGATTGGGCCGAAGTGTTCTTTCTCAAGTGTTTTAATCGAATCAATTTCAACCGCCGTAGGTGATACAAAATGGCCGTTTTCAGTGCCCGCAGGCAGCGGCATTTGCTTGATAAGCTTACCGACTTGCTTGATATGGTCGATATGCGCATCTAAGTTGGCTTTTGCTGTGGCGTCAATCACTGGACCCACGTCAGTTTTAACTGAACTTGGGTTACCAATGACTAATTCGTCCATCGCGCCTTGCAATACTTCAATAACGCGATCGGCTATATCTTCTTGCAAGAAGAGCACTCGCAGCGCTGAGCAGCGTTGACCCGCGCTGGTGAATGACGATGACACCACATCGTTAACTACTTGCTCAGGTTGAGAGGTTGAGTCCACTACCATGGCATTTTGACCGCCCGTTTCGGCGATTAATGGAATAATCGCGCCTTCGCGGTTGGCGAGTGTGCGGTTAATCAGTTTTGCCGTGCCAGTTGAACCGGTAAAGCACACGCCACCGATACGTTCATCGGCCGTAATTGCGCTACCCACAGTCACACCAGTACCTGGTAAGAATTGCAGTACTTCAACAGGAATACCGGCTTGGTGAGCCAGCTGCACCGCACGGTAACCAATAATTGAGGTTTGCTCCGCAGGTTTAGCAATAACGGTATTGCCTGCCGCTAACGCCGCAGAAACTTGACCTAAGAAAATTGCTAGTGGGAAGTTCCATGGGCTAATGCACACGAATACACCGCGGCCTTGGAGGAACAGTTCGTTTAATTCACCCGTTGGGCCTGGAAGCAGTTCAGGTTTTGCCATCATCTTCTTGGCTTGTACTGCGTAGTAACGACAGAAATCAACAGCTTCACGCACTTCATCGATACCATCTTGAATGCTCTTGCCCGCTTCACGGGTACAAAGGGCAATTAACTCTTCGCGGTTTTCTTCTAATAAATCAGCTAATTTTTGCAGCGCAGAGGCGCGAATTTCTACAGGCGTACGCGTCCACGAAGCAAATGCCGCGTCAGCAGACGCCAGTGCTAACTCTATGGCAGCATCGTCGGCAAAGGCCACTTGACCTACGGTTTGAGTGGTGTCGTATGGACTAACAACGGTCTTGTACTCGCCAGTTAAGGTTTTACCGTTAACCAGAGGACCTGCTTGCCATTGGGTATCTTTAAAATGCTCTAATGCGGCGAAAAATGGCTCAGATTCGGAAATAATGTTCATATTGAGTCCCTTGGAGTTTTTGCGATCGCTACCGAATATATCGGCAGGCAAAACGATTTTTTTGTTAGCCAGGGTTTTATAGCCCGTCAGCGTTGTTAGTGGATGCACCACTAATGAGTCGATTGGGGTTTTAGGATCGACGAGCTTGTGGACGAACGAAGTGTTGGCCCCGTTTTCCAGCAGACGACGCACTAAGTAGGGCAGTAGATCCTTATGGGCACCGATGGGCGCATAAATACGTACCGATTTGGCGCCAGCTTCCGACAAAATGGTGTCGTACAACTCTTGCCCCATACCGTGTAAGCGTTGGAACTCATGGTGACGTTCGCCCGCCATATCTGCAATCGCAGCAACGGTTTGCGCATTGTGGCTAGCAAACTGTGGGTATATAGCGCCGCTGGTCGCATCCGATAACAAGTAGCGGGCGCAGGCGAGATAAGAAACGTCAGTACCGGCTTTGCGAGTGTAAAGTGGGTAAGCGGCTTCGCCAGCTTGTTGGGCCCATTTAAGTTCGCTATCCCAATAGGCGCCTTTTACCAGACGTAAGGGAATTTCGTCCCCTTGCTCTTTTGCAAGACGGGTTAACCAAACCAGCACAGGTAGGGCACGCTTAGAGTAAGCTTGAACCACAATGCCGAGTAATCCCCAGCCTTTTGCCGCTTCTGAATTAAACAGTTTTTGGAACAGCTTTAGTGACAATTCGAGGCGATCGACTTCTTCAGCATCGATAGAAATACCGATATTTAAGCCGCGCGCTAATTTAATCAGGCGAATAACGGTGTCATATAATTCAGTTAAAACGCGATCTTCATTCGCGACTTCATAGCGTGGATGCAACGCCGATAGTTTGATTGAGATAGTTGGTCGCGGTGATTCATTTTCGTTATAGTTTTGCGCCCCCAGCTCTGTGATAGCATTGGCGTAATCGGTAAAATATTTATCAGCATCTTTACGGGTTAATGCCGCTTCACCGAGCATATCGTAGGAGTGGGTATAACCGAGTTTACGTTTGTCTTCGCTGTTTTTAAGGGCTTCTTTCATATTGCGCCCTAACACGAACTGCTTACCCATGATCTTCATTGCAGCCATCATGGCTTGGCGGATCACCGGTTCGCCGAGGCGATTGACTAAACGGCTCAGTAAGTTGCTCGGGGTACCATCGATTTTTTTATCCAGCTTAACGATTTTGCCTGTGAGCATCAGCCCCCAAGTTGATGCGTTAACCAGCACTGAGTCACTCTTGCTCATGTGCTCATCCCACTTAGCCCCTGAAAGCTTATCTTCAATCAGTGCATCTGTAGTGGCTGCATCGGGAATACGTAACAACGCTTCGGCTAAACACATTAGGATAATCCCTTCCTGCGTTTCTAAGCTGTACTGTTGCAGAAAGGCGTCTATACCGACCATTAAGCCTTTTTTATCGAATTGACGAACTTTACTGACCAGTTCGTGGGCGCGACGAGTGACACGCTCTATGGTTTCATCACTGGAGGGAACTAGTTTGATTAGCTCTGACAAGTATTGTTCTTCGTCGACAATATAGTTATCGCTGACAGCTTGGAACAGTTCGTCGAGATTGGCAGAATCGTAGCGGCCTGCCAGCACTTCACTCGCTTTGAACATAGTAATCGCTTCCATCTTGGCCGTTTTTAGGGCGTTATTGTTGAAACAAATGGGGAGGCGCTAAACGCATTTAGTATTTTGTATACAATATGAAGGTTTGCGCGCGCCGATTATACAACCAAAATGTGACGGACAACACCATAGTGTGAGTAATTGTAAGGCTTGTTTGACGGGTTTGTTAATAGCCAGATGTAATGCGGAGTTGACAAAAAAGCCAGTGTTTAAAAACACTGGCTTTAGTGACTAAAGAAAAGCGTATTAGACTACATCCAGCGCTTTTTATTGCGACGCTGTGGTCTAGGTAAATAAACTAAAACAATCCCTACGAGCAAGCCCATACCAGCAATTAATCCGCCTTGACGCCATAATTCGAAACGTTCATCTTGTGCGGTGCGATCTAAGGCTACTTTGAGCTTGTCACGTTCTTGGGTGGTGGTGGCTAGGTTGCTTTCTAGCTCTATTAACTTAGCTTTTAGCTCGGTAACTTCGTCAGCGTGGTTATCCGTTGATCCTAACACTTCGGTCAATTTAGCCTTAGCTTGGGTTAATTCAGCGGTTAAGGCTGGCACTTGTTCACGAAAACTTTGAGTTGAGCTAATTAAGCTCGTTTGCACCCAGCCTTCGCGATTTTTATGATCGATTATTTTGGAATAATCGCCCTGAGTTTCATTGAGCAGTGTCACAGGTTGCCCAGCTTCGATTGATCCTACTATTCGAAACTCAGTACCTGGGCCGCCTAGAAGATAAAGAAACACATTATCTGATATGTAACGGGATTGGCCTTCGGCCAGCAGGTTGGAAGACAGTAACATCATTCCTACCAGAGTAAGGAGTCTAAACACTTTTGTATTCTCATCAACGAAATAGTCTGCACATGCTATGGATTTGAGGCCTGTAATGCAAGAGGGAAGTCATAGACTTCCCTCTACTTTACTGCATCCATGCTATGTATATTCCAATTTAATGCGCACGTTTCTACAATCTTCTTGCCCTCGGTGTTGGGATGACTTACTCGTTATAAGCGCCCCTGCGAGACTTATTAATTAAAGACACCTTTAATTATAAAGAAGAAGATAATAGATAAACCCGCTCCTGCAGGTAGAGTTACTACCCAAGAGACAACAATATTACGTACTACACCGATATTGATAGCTGCGATACCACGAGCCATACCTACACCTAATACCGCACCCACTAAGGTTTGTGTGGTCGAAATAGGTAAACCAGTGCTTGAAGCGATAACGACAGTGGTTGCCGCGGCTAATTCTGCTGCAAAGCCACGACTTGGCGTCAAGTGAGTGATGTTTTTGCCGATAGTTTGCATTACACGCTGACCAAAAATAGCCAGACCCATCACAATACCTACGGCACCTAAAGGTAAAATCCACCAGACTAGAGCTGATTTAGCTGCAATTTCACCACCACTATTCACTACAGCCACAACCGCAGCTAATGGGCCAATCGCATTTGCTACATCGTTTGAACCATGGGCAAAAGCCATACAACAGGCTGTCAGTACCATCAGGATCGCAAATACTTTTTCAACGTTTTTGAACTGTGTTTGACGATCTGCTTTATCACTCATTTGTAAGCGTGAAATGGCAATTTTACCTGTGATGCCCACTACGGCGGCAATAGCAGCTGCGAGTAGGTAAGATTCGGTAATAGAGAAATGCAGACCAACGTGAGACAACCCTTTCATAATTGTCATTAATGACATGATGAAACCAGCAAATGCCATATAGAAAGGGACGAAACGCTTAGCATTACTTAAAGGATCATCAGTGTTGAAGATAAGTTTTTGTACGCTTTGGAAGAGGATGAATGCCATAAAGCCCGAAATAGCAGGGGTTACGATCCAAGAACCTACAATCCCACCCACTTTATCCCATGAGACTGAATCTGCGCCAACACCCACTGCTGCGAAACCTATAATGGCACCGACAATAGAGTGAGTCGTTGATACTGGCCAGCCAAGAGCTGATGCGACTACAAGCCAAATACCAGCCGCCAATAATGATCCTATCATGCCGTAAACCAGCAATTCAGGCGTGGCAGTGAAATAGCTCGTATCAATAATACCGCTACGAATAGTATTGGTAACTTCGCCCCCAGCTAAAAATGCACCGGAAAACTCAAAGATCATTGCGATAATAATCGCTTGTTTAATTGTAATTGCGTTTGAACCGACAGAGGTTCCCATCGCATTGGCGACATCATTTGCGCCAATACCCCATGCCATGAGAAAACCAAATGCAGCCGCAATGGCAATAAGCCACGGGCCATTAGTGACTAAGACGTTAGCCACCTCAATACCTGCATCAACCATATTGATACCTTGATAACCTTAATTTATTAAACGCGAGCCAGCATAAGCTCAAGACGCGAACCGACGCGTTCGGCAAGATCTGCAAGACCACCGACCCACTCAATCGTTTTGTAGAGGAACATTACATCGATAGGATTCAATTGCGACTCCATAGCGAATAACTGACGGCGTAACTGAATTTGTAGATCGTCAGTATCTTCTTCGATAATATCGAGTTCGTTGATCATTTTGGCCACTAAGTCGAGCTCACGACCACGGAAACCGGTTTCGAGTAGATCTTCGAGTTCGTTAATGACTTGTTTTGCAAGGGCAACCGCATCTATACAACGTTGTAGGTAAGCGATAAAAGGAACTTGCATGATCTGAGGAATTAACAACTGACGGCCGATAACACGGCCTGAAATATCTTTTGCCTTGTTGGCGATTTTGTCTTGTTGGGTTAATAGTTCCAATAGATCGGTACGTTCTACAGGCATAAACAAACCGCTTGGCAGAGTGAGGCGAATTTCACGCTTTAGTGAATCTGCTTGCTTCTCGGCTAAACTAATTTGCTTACGTAATTGAACTGCACTGTCCCAGTCATCTGCGAGAGTCGCTTCGAAAAAGGGGACCAGTAACGATGCGCAATCGTGTACTTTGTCCATGTGCTCTTGAAGGGGCTTAATTGGCGATTTTGCAAACACGCCCAAAATAGAGTTTACTGGCATTGCCGTTTACCTATTTAGATTGTTCCATTATTGGAAAAAGCGGGCGCATGTTAACCTAAGCGTCCGCATATTGAAACTGTGTTTTTTAAGAAAAAACCACAGCGTTATTCTAACGGGTTATCTACCAACTGCAAAAGCAAATCCTACGGGATTTTTATGACACATTTGTGACATTATGAACGAAACATGACGTATCAATGAATATTTGATGACAAAATGAGCGGTTATGCAATGAATGCTGAGATTGAATTAAAACTATTTTTCCTGCCAAAATATCAACAATCCCTGATAAATAAGTTAGATAGCCTCGATAATAGCGTGCCTCAAGGGCAGCGTCGTTTAACAAACGGTTACTTTGATACGCCTGATCTGCAATTGCGCCAATGGGATATGGGACTGAGAGTGCGTGGCGATGATGAACATCGAGAACAAACCATAAAAACTGCGGGACAGGTCATTGGGGGGATTCATTCTCGGCCTGAGTATAATGTGACCATTCAATTGGATAGCCCAAATTTAAGCCTGTTCCCCAGCAGTATCTGGCCGAGTAATGCCGATTTAGCTTCTACTCAAGTCCAATTGGATTGTATTTTCCATACTGATTTTTATCGCCGCGCTTGGCATATTCATATAGATGATAGTTTGGTTGAAGTCGCCTTAGACATAGGTGAAATCACTGCCAATGGTCAGCAAGAAGCTTTATGCGAACTGGAATTCGAGCTGCTCAGTGGCGATACCGAGGCCTTACTTAAGCTTGCCATTCAAGTGGCGAGTGTTGTGCCTGTTCGTTTAGGTAAAGCCAGTAAAGCGCAGCGAGGATATCGGTTAGCCGGTAAAGCTCCGCCGCTTCACTTAACCGCGTTAGAATTTTTACCACTTGCCGAACACAGCGAGACTCTCTCACCCGATTTAACCGCAAGCTGTCAAACATTACTCGAAATCGCCCTTGAGCGCTGGCAATTATTAGAAAGTATGATTGCAGATGAGCATGAGCCAGAGGCCTGTATTGCACTCTGGTGGCGTATGCGCGCCTGTATCCGTTTACTGCGCATTACCCTAAGTCAGTTTGCTTTATTGGATGCAAGGCTTTTGAGTCAATTCATGTTGATTGAAAAGCAACTCGATTTTATTGAACCAGCGCAGGCGTTAACAGCGTTACTGGGTAGTCAATATCGTTTGTTTCATCGACAGTCGCAGAGCCGTCAATTAAAACAACAGCTACGGTTTGACTTAGACAATATTAAGCTCGATGAACAATTAAGCTCACTTTGGCAGCAGCCTGAATACGGTCAGTTACAGTTAGCGGTAGTGGAACAGTTGCTTAAGGTGAGTGCGGGTGAGCTTGGCAGTATTAAGCCGCCAAGTTTGCGCCAGCATGCTGATAGTGCTCTGCAAGCTTCTTGGCAGGCCATATTTGACGTGATGTCATGTGATACTTCTATGACGAGCACTCATTACTTACAAGCGTCTACAGTGCTTGATGAGAGCATTCTCGTCGGTCAGGCTTATGGTAGTTTGTACGATGTTAAATTGCGGGATATGTTTCGCGCCCCTTGGCTTGATTTAACCCTAGGGATTAAAACCTTGGCGTGTTATAGCGCCTTAGAACATGCGAGCCGTAAGTTGGATATTGATTTACATGAGTGGCTTGATGATAAACAGCAGAGCCTGCTGTTTGCAATGGAGTCAACGCGCCTCAACGCGTTACAACAACTTGGCTATTGGTAGTTTTTAGCGGTTAATGTTGTTTGAATGTAGTAGCTTGATATACAGGCCTAATCCAATAACGGGTTGGCCTTTTTTATCGGCATTAATGGTTAGATTTTTTTATCAAGACTCTGTTGCAACTCCGTTATTTTGGCGAGCATTTGCGTTTGGTTTTGTTCCATCTTTAGTTGGTTTTCTTCCATTCTTGCTAACGCTAATTCAAGCTCAGATTTTAGCTCGGCTTTACTTGCATCGTGGCGCTCCTGACGTTCAGCCTCATCGGGTGCGACAAATACTGACGCCATATAGCCTGAAATAACCCCGAAAAAACTCACCCCGCTAACAATCACTATACCGCCTATGATATGGCCTGGCGTACTCACAGGATAATAATCGCCGTAGCCCACGGTCGAGATAGTCACTAATGCCCACCAAATTGCCTGCTCAGCGGTTTGAATATTCGCACCTTTAGTGCCGCTTTCGACGATGAGTATAATGACAGAGGCCAAGGTCAAAATAGTCACCATAGCGACCAATAAACTGGCTAAGGTGGCTTGTTTGCGTTGTTTTATGAGCGGTAGGAGCAGTGAGCGACTCATGCGGATAAGACGGATTACCCGCAAAATTTGGAACAAACGCGCCATTCGCAGTGCTTCTATTGCTGGGATGCTGGCAATAAAATCAATCCAATGGTGTCTAATAAAAAACAGTTTATCGCGAGCGCGGAATAATCCGATAAAGAAGTTAAGCATGAAAATCATGCAAATACTGGTGTCAATAAAGAAGAGTAAGCGGTAGGTTTCGCTATCCAGACGGCCAAATGTCATGACGAGCACAATAATCACTGACAGCAAAGATAAAATCATCATTGCCATTTCGAATGGAGAAGGCGTCCCAAGGGTGCGAAGTGACCATGGAGTTTTATCTGTCATGCCAAACATCATTCCTGTTTAAGTGCGGCGGATCACTAAAGTAAAAGACTTTCGACTGTGAGTAAATTGACTTAGCGAATTTAAGGACACTTTATGAGCTCTTTATGAGTAGGATACCCGTTACTCCAGCGCGTTTAGCTTAAGGCTCGCATGCCGATGTGGAATGTGAGTATCAGCTTTTATCAACAAAGTGGACGAGGTCATCGAGTACACGACGTTTAATCTCGAGCTGTGAATCGGCACTTAAGCCATACTTTTCTGCGAGTTGAATGTAGTCGTCGGCATTGAGTGACACGGTGAGACGTGGGCGAGAAGGGCGTTTTGATACCGTTAAGCCCAAAATAGTGCGAATTTGATCGGAAGGGCTAACGCCTGCATCTAACGCGGCTTTACGAATCGAATATTGAAATTTTTCATCGAGATCGAAAGCCACTTGTGTTGCTTTCGCCGCCTGTTGGTTTTTCAACCATTGCTCGGGGAGAGCATGCTTGGTTTTACTCATAACGTATTACCTATTGCTATCAATCGTTTCTATCGCGCTTATTTGTGAGATTGTATTGGGATTATTGATAAAGTGCGAGCCCGCACTTTATCTTATTTTTGCATTATTTAGCTGGCCAGTAATCGCGAATATCCGTCAGTGGGCGATATAAGGTCAATACGACATCGGTATCGCCACCTTCGTAGACTTCCACTTCGACGGCTCGGTTCTCATCGTCATCGAGGAGCAAATAATACTCGAAGGGTTCACCCGTGGCGCCATTAGCATCCTGTGGCGGCTTTTGGCCACGATAATCCTGACGATGGAAATAGCCAAAAGCGGCAAAAGTCACTTGGTGATATTGTTTTCCAAGCCATTGTTCAAGTTGTTCAGCTAATTCGGCCGGTAATACTTGCGTAGTTAATTCGGCATGACCCGGTTCCTCGAACAGGGTGCTGAATTGTTCGAGATCGAATAATTGCTCCACTTGGGCGCGGGAAACCTTAATCGAAAAGGCGAGATAGGTTTCGTCGTCTTCTTCAATGCTCAAAAAGAGAGTATCGCTACCATGTCCCTTGAGTAACCATTCGGAGTGTTGTTTACGTTCAGACTCGTAAGTATGTACGGCTTCGACTCTTAATTGTTGACCACGGAGTTGTGGTGGCAGGGCAAAACTATCATCGATTGAGATCATGTCGCCTACATTGAGCTGGGATGGGTGATTGAGCTCACGCTGTGGCGGGGCTTTCTTATCAAAAATACTATTGAAAAATCCCATAGTGACTCCTGCTGACTATGCTCGAGTGCGGCCTCATATTGATTGGCTGCGGATATTCACGGGCAATAGTGGTCATTTTTATTTAATGAGGATGAAACAAAAAAATGCCGAGGTCAGTAGGGGGTGATGATCCCACTGAGACTCGGCATTCGGTCAATCATTGCTTAGCTTTTACGTGCTTTGATTCGATCTAGCACTGCATTTGCGTTTGACTTTTGCTCACCAATACCGGCTTCGGCTAGCTTGGCTTGTAACGACTTATCACTGTTTTCATCGGCTAAGGTTTCAGCCGCTTTTAAACGGTCGTCAAATTGTTGTTGACGTGCCTTGATACGTTCTAGTGAATCTTTAGCGTTCAGCAGCTTAGAGTTGCTAGACGCGAACGAGTCAGTAATGGTTGCCGTCGCTTTTTGGACGCTTTCGGTGGTTTTAACCATGCTCAACTGACGTTGATAATCAGACAGTTGGCGCTCGGTTTTCTTCACTAAGTCTTTCAAACGTGCAGCATGGGCGCTAAAGCTGTCGTTGGCGCTTTGTTGCTCAGACAACTCTTGGTCTAACTGAGCAATCTTTTCAGCAATTTCAATCGCTAAGGTTTCGTTACCTTTATCAAGTGCTTGTGTTGCATAACCTTCGTGTTCAGCGATAGAACGCTTTAGGCGGTCGATTTCACGACTGGCTTGCATTTCTTTCGCCATCACATCAGTCAGTTCACGTTTAGCATTGGTTAAGTGCTTTTCAGCGTCACGCACTTCCTGTTCGAAAATACGGGTTGAGTTTGCATCAACGATACTTTGGCCAACTTCGGTGGCACCACCGCGAAACGCTGTTAAAATTTTATTTAAAATGCCCATTTTGTGGCTCCTTATTTAAGATAGTCGACCATTTCATCAATAACTTCTAAACAGTTATCAGATAAAACTGCTAATTCTTGCTCGATTTCGAGCATGCTAGATTGTAGTGATAGCGCACCGTAAACCACGTATTTGTCATCAATTTTTGCAAAGGCTGACAAGGGCATTGGAATGTTGAGCTCTAGCATAGTTTCAAACATTTCACTGCGACGTTCTTGGTTTACTTCGTTCTCGCCCCATAAATAGCTGATGCACAGGATCTGATTGTCCGTTACCGATACAAATACCGGGATTTCTTCACGGCCGACCACATTCACTTGCAACACTTCGACTTCACCAGCAATTGGATAACAATCAAATTGAAAGCCAGTTTGGCTATTGTTGCCTAGACTGTTGAGGTGGTTGGCAATGGTATGGATATTCATATTTGTCCTTATTGACATATTATGTCTGTGTTCAAAGATAGCACCGAGACATAATATGTCAAGCACTATCTCATCCTATTAAAAAAGATCCAGTCCTTGATTCTCGGACCAATCTTGCAAATGGTAGTGATACAACTGCAACGAACCCAATTCATTGGGTTTTATTGTGGCGGCATCTTGATAAAAATTGGCTGGAAACTCAAAGGCGCCATCCACTAAACCTAAAGTGAGCCAGTCATCTTTGATGGGCAACTCAGTTAATTTAGCTAATCTGTGTTGTGCATCGAGTCCGCCTAAGGTTGCAATACTCCAGCCCCATTCGCCAAAACTGGGCACATTATGATGGTACTGCTTGACGTCAAATCCCGCCAATGCCAAGGTTTTTGCTACCGAAATAAAGGCCTTAGGGGCATGGTAAGGCGATGTTGACTGTACAGTCAGAGCGCCATCACTGCTCATAAGTTCCTTTAATTTACGGTAGAAATAGTCCGAATACAGCTTATTAAGATCGGGGTGGCTCGGATCGGGCAAGTCCACGATAATCGCATCGTATTTCACGCCTGTGGCAATCAGCTTATCCACACCATTAAATGCATCGTCGTTGATCACAGTAACACGGGGATCGTTCAGTGCATTGCCATTGAGCGCCAACATAGCGCGACTGAGACTATCGGGCATATCTGTATCGGGCGATTTAAATAATTGCACTAGGCCCACATCGAGATCGAGCAGCGTGACTTGTTCAGGTTCCCAGCGCAGCACTTGTTTGAGGCCGAGTCCATCACCGCCGCCAATGATCAGCACCTTGTTGTGACGAGCACTGGCTGCGAGTGTGGGGTGTACGAGAAACGCATGGTAGATGTGTTCGTCTATGCTAGAAAACTGCAAGCGCCCATTGATATATAAGTTGTAAACGGGAGGGAGACCATTACCACGTAACCGCTCGGTGAAGGTCAGTTGCTGGAAGCGTGTCGCCTTGGTGTATACCACTTTATCTTTATAGATCAGATTGTTGAAGTGCTGTTCCCAGTGCGGGCCTTGAAGTGCTAGAACTAACAAGACACCCGTGACGATAACATGTCCAGTCAACAGTAGTTTTGCACGATGGATTTTAGACCAGAAACGCCAGATAAATACAAAACCCGCCAGCAGGTTAAAACTAGCGGTTAAGGCGGCAGCGAGTTGGATATCAATGGCGAGCATAAAACCAACCCAAATGGCGGCACCTATGCCAGCACCAATATAATCGGCGCCATAAATCGTCCCCGCATTATGCAGTAAATGTTCATCTGAAAGCGATTGACGCACCCGTGCAATTAATGGGATTTCCATGCCGATCATCAAACCCAGTAACACGCCCCACACATAGGGCAAGTATTCGCTGAGTTTTTGCAGCGTGCCTATCATGCCGCCTTCAGGCAAGTGATCTGGCGGCAAGCCTAAGGTGTTAGCAATCATCAACGGTAGTTGTTGGCCAAAACCAATGACCGCCGCAGTGATTAAAATAGCGAGCGAGCCACACAGTGCAACCGTGAGTTCTAAGATCACAAAACCAGTAAAGGCATCACGGATCTTGCGGGCGGCGAAAGCACCTAAGCCCATGGAGACGATCATTAAGCCAATCATGGTATAGATGGCGGCTTCTAATGCGCCTAAAATGCGTCCCGCATAGTGTGATAAAAGATATTCGTAAATCAGGCCGCAGCCTGCTAATACGGCCATAATGCCCAACAATAGGACATCGTCGAACCAACCTAGACGGCTAGGTTTGGCCGTCGAGGGAGTTAAGTTACTTTGTTGCATTTAATTAGGCCATCAGTGCCGTGAGGATAAGTGCGATAGCGATACAGAGAGCCATTTCTACGGCAGCGATACCGATATTGTGTTGTCTTTCCACTTCATCGGCTAAATCGATACGAGCCAATACCAGTTTCTTCACGACGAACAGCAGTAAGGAGAGCGCGAGTAGCATAATGATTGAAAACACTAACCAGCCGATCACGTTAGTCACATAAGCTGTTGGATTATAAATAATAAAGTGACTTGCGGCATTAAAACTCAGTGCCATAGCAATCATGTAACCCGCATGGCGTAGCGCTAACGCTGTATGACCTTGGGCTAAGGCTTGTTGCATCGACGAGTCTTGATTGCGGCTCGCAAAACGGTTTTCGCGCCAGCGCGTGAGTAGCACTAGCATTAACTGCGAAATCGCAAAGGCACTGAAAATAGCAATAAAGGTATCTAAGGTTAAGTCTTCAGCCCATAACAACACGGAGCGGATGATAATCGCAGTGGCGATGGCGACACTGGCATCAACAATAGCGACAGACACATTACCTTTGATGATTTGCTCGTTCTTATCAAACTCATTTAGTGCAATTTTATCGTGCAGAAAACGGCCGAATTTAATCAGTACTAAACCGAATAAACCATAAGCACTCATGCCAATCGCTTCAGTAAGATACGAGTGTGCCGCAGCGCCTGTGATAGCGCCCGTCAGTACAATGCCAAGCGCAGCAACCGCGCCTGCGGTACTAATACCAAAAGCAAAATTGTCCCGTTCTGCCAATTCTTTACTGCTGTTAACCTTGACGCTCCAACCTTGCAAATAACGCATCAGTGTGAGTAAAATCACCGCAATAGTGAGATCGATCGCCAGAATAGTGGCTAGCTCTGGTGTGATACCTAAACCTTGAAATAATGTCATTGATAATCCTTAGTTACTTACCGCGGCGCACACTGCGGGTCGTACGATTACTGGAATTGCGAAAACTGCTGTCTTTAGCATAGTTAGAGCGAAACTTACTTTTGGAGTTGTTCGCGGAACTCTTGCTTGCGCTGGTGGTGTTAGTTTTCGGTGCGCTGGTGCTTTCACGGGATAACGCCGTGCCACCTGTACGGGGTTTAGCATAAGGGCTGTCAAAGCGTTTACCTTGGGAGTCAAAGCGCTTTTTAGTCTGCTCGAATGTTTTAGCCTGCGCATCTGCTTGTTTTGGTGAGGTATAGCGATAACGACCAACGTCATTATAATAGCTATAACCTCGATTACCTGACCAACGATCGTAGGAGATGGGTCGATTGAAGATATTCGAAAACATCGAATACATGCCATACCAAGCCCAAAATGAAGTGCCGCTCGAATCAGTTTGCCAGTTACCATAAGCGGGATTTCCCACCAGTTGGCTACCTGGGCCAAAGTTTTCTGCGCCATTAGCAAGGGTTGCGGCTTCGCGGCTGATGGCATTCACGCGGGCCAGTTTACCGTCGGACATATCAGCGACTACGTTGACGGGATCTGACAACATATCGTTATACAAACTGGGATCCGCGGCTTGATAAAGATTTTCGGCTTCGGCCAGCTGTTGATCGAGATCGGCAAAGTTGCTCGCTACTTTCGACTCCTCTAAACGACGTTTTAGCGATGTATACATGGGACCTTGAGTACCTGCATCCTTGGCTAATTCATCGAGTAAGGGCGCTAATTCGGGCTTCTGTTGCTTTAATAATGTGGTGTATTGTTTTAACAGGTTAGCGTTACGCAACTGCTCATCGTCAATCATAGCGGTGAGTGTTGCAAGGCGTTGCTGCGCTAGTTGTTGATACTTAGCAATTTTATCCGGTCTGTCATCGCCACAACCCGTTAGCGCTAGCGAAACGGCTATAAAGAGTATCGATGTGAGAACACGAGTTAGCATTCCTGCCATGTTTTCTCCAAAAGGTAATGAATTAAAACATAAATACTTGCAGACAATCATAATCTGCTTGCTCAATATGCCTGCTACAAGGTTATAGTATCTTTAAATGTCACAGATAAAGCCTTAACCTTTACTTGCGTGCTATATCGTGCAGCGAGTAAGTCATGGCAAACATAACATGATGTGGCGTTAATTTATATCATCACGACATAATATGTCGATAGCTAAATTTGTTAGGAACCCTTATGTCCATGCAAAAAGACAGTAGTAAGTCATTGTCTGTTCTCGTTAATCAAACCGCTGAGCATAATTTTCAACGGCTAGAGGACGTATGGTCCGAAGGACTGACTCAATTAACGCTGGCACAAAAACAAGAATTAAAAACGGTTTTAGGGCTCAGCGATTACGTGGCGGCCCAGTTATGCCGTTATCCCACATGGATTAACACCCTGTTTACTGGTGAGTTAAGCCTGGTTGAGCGTAAAAACTTTGATCTTGAATTACACGAAGTATTGAGCTGCGCCACAACCGAAGAGATGGCAAAAGCCAGCTTGCGACGGTTTCGTAACTATCAAATGGTACGTTTAGCATGGCGTGATTTTTTAGACTATGCCAGTTTAGAAGAATCACTCCTCGATTTATCCGCACTCGCCGAAGCCTTAGTGATTTGCGCCCGTGACTGGCTCTATAAAGAGATGTGCGCCCAATATGGCACGCCGATGGACAAAGAAGGCAATGCGCAGCCGTTACTGATTTTGGGCATGGGTAAGTTGGGCGGCCGCGAGCTCAATTTCTCCTCCGATATCGATTTGATTTTCACTTTCCCAGAACACGGCGAAACCGTTGGTGGCCGCCGCAGTATAGATAACCAACAGTTTTTTATCCGCATGGGACAAAGGCTAGTCAACTTGCTCGACCAAGTCACTGTTGATGGTTTTGTGTTCCGCGTGGACATGCGTTTGCGCCCCTACGGGGAAAGTGGCCCCTTGGTGGTGAGTTTTAGTGGTCTTGAAGATTATTACCAAGAACAAGGACGAGACTGGGAACGTTATGCCATGGTCAAGGCGCGTGCGCTCGGGCCTTGGAACCATTTCTCCGATGAACTACACAGCCTCCTGAGACCCTTTGTGTATCGCCGTTATATCGACTTTTCGGCAATTGAATCCCTGCGGAAAATGAAGCAACTCATCGCACAAGAAGTGCGGCGCCGTCATTTAACCGACAATATTAAACTCGGTGCAGGCGGTATTCGTGAGGTCGAGTTCGTGGTGCAAAGTTTCCAATTGATCCGTGGCGGCCGTGAGCCTGCGTTGCGCCAGCAGAGTTTATTCGGCGCTATCGATACTCTTTATAGCTTAGGGCAGTTCGAATATTTGGCGGTGGATGAGCTTAAGCACAGTTATTTACTGCTGCGCCGAGTCGAGAATTTACTGCAAGCCATAGATGATAAACAAACCCAAACCTTACCGAATAATCCACTGGATTGGGCACGACTCTGCCATGTACTTGATATGGCGAGTGAGATCGATTTACGAACCCATATTGAAGCGGCAATGAGCAAAATCCATCGTCATTTTAAAGCCACAGTGGGTGGTGAAGAAGGCGAAGAAAAAGCCGAACATTGGACGGCGCAGCTGTGGAATATGCAAGACCTTGATGATGGCATTGCGTTGTTGGCCGAACAGCAAATTGACGATGACAAGCTGTGCCCTATGCTCAGCAGCTGGCGCGAAACAGTGACGAAGCGTTCCATTGGTCCACGCGGGCGGGAAACCTTAGATAAATTAATGCCAAGATTATTGGAAGAGTTGATTCATCAACAGAGTCCATCGGCGGCTTTTGAGCCTGTATCTAAGGTACTGGAGCAAATTTTAACCCGCACGACTTACCTTGAGCTTTTGTGTGAAAACCCCGGCGCGCGGCAACAGTTAGTGAGTTTGTGCTGCGCCAGTCCTTGGATTGCCGCGCAGTTGGCTAAATTTCCCATGCTGCTCGATGAGCTTATCGATCCGTCGCAGCTCTATGACACGACATCCATCGACGATTATCCGAGCGAGCTGCGTCAGTACATGATGCGCGTGCCCGAGGATGATATGGAGCAGCAGATGGAAGCGCTGCGACAATTTAAGCTTTCACAACAACTTAAAATCGCCGCCGCCGATGTCACTGGCGTTTTACCCGTGATGCAAGTGAGCGATCACTTAACTTTTTTAGCCGAAGCGATTATCGAACAAGTGGTAATGCAGGCGTGGCAACAGGTTTCAGTACGCCACGGCGTGCCCGCTTATCTTGAGGGTAATGACACCGGATTTGCTGTTATTGGTTACGGCAAATTGGGTGGTATTGAATTGGGCTACGGCTCGGATCTCGATTTAGTCTTTTTGTGTGAAAACAAAACAGAAAATAATCTTACCAACGGTGAGCGCTCAATTGAAGCCGGCCATTTTTACCTCAAGCTCGCTCAGCGTATTCTGCATTTATTTTCGACTCGTACTACTTCGGGTGAGTTATATGAAGTAGATATGCGCTTGCGTCCTTCTGGCGCCTCGGGTTTGATGGTCAGTGAAATTGCGCGTTTTGGCGAGTACCAAGCTAACGAGGCGTGGACGTGGGAGCATCAAGCCTTAGTACGCTCGCGTTTTGTTTTTGGTGATAATAGCTTAGCGGTTAAATTTAGCCAAATTCGCGCCTCGGTATTGGAAAAACCAAGGGATAAAGTTGAGCTTAAAAAAGCGGTACGTGAGATGCGCCAGAAAATGCGCGACCATTTACTTAAAGTGAGTGAAGGCATATTTGATTTAAAACAGAGTCCCGGCGGTATTGCCGATATTGAGTTTATTGCCCAATACTTAGTGCTTGCCAATGCCCATGAGTATCCAGAGCTGACGATTTGGTCTGATAATGTGCGAATTTTTGGTATATTAGCCGAGCTTGAACTGTTACCTATGATGAGTGCCCAGCATTTGACTCAGACCTATTGTTTACTGAGAGATGAAAATCATCGACTGACGCTGCAGCAAAAGCTCAGCCAATTACCTGTATCTGCGGTGTCTGCTCACACTGAGCGGGTGTTGAACATCTATCGAACGATACTTGAGTAATGCACTGTGATAAATGCTTTATCCTATGGGTAACATTTTTCACCAGCATTGTCTTAACGCCGCAATAACACTTAATTTAGGCTAGAGTTTAATGAAAGCCGTTAGCAGAGAGCGCCATGCAATTACCTATAATTCCTGACAATGAACTGCAACGTTTGGCCAAGTTACGCACACTCAATGTGCTTGATACCGAAGCCGAAGAACGTTTCGACCGTGTCACTCGACTCACTAGAAGAATTTTTTCAGCGCCCATTTGCCTTGTGACGTTAGTCGACGCTGAGCGTCAATGGTTTAAATCTCGTCAAGGATTAAGTGCGACTGAAACATCGCGAGATATTTCTTTTTGTGGCCATGCGATTAATCATGACGGTGTTTTTATCGTTAACGATGCGCTTAAAGATCCGCGATTTCATGATAATCCATTAGTCGTACGAGAGCCTTTTATTCGCTTTTATGCTGGATATCCATTAACGATGAGTGATGGGTGTCGTGTTGGAACCCTCTGTATTATAGATACCAAACCTCGGCAACTGACTGGCGAAGAGATTGAAATTCTAACCGATTTAGGAAAAATGGTAGAGGCTGAATTATTATTAATTGTCCAGAATACCCTAGACCCTCTGACCGCTATTTCTAATCGTCGTGGTTTTGAGTTATTAGCACATCAAGCATTAGCGAGTTGCCGTCGTACAAAAATGGCTGCGGCAGTGGTCTTTTTTGACCTCGATTTCTTTAAAGAAGTTAATGATAGCTTTGGCCACCGCAAGGGCGATGAGTTGTTATGTGATTTTGCTAATATCTTAATGACGGCCTTTAGAGAGTCGGATGTCATTGCTAGAATGGGGGGCGATGAGTTTGTCGTGCTGTTAAGTTTTGTGCATAAAGATATGGTTAATCAAGCTATTGAACGCTTTAAGTTGCTACTTGAACAATATAATCAACAACATCAGCATAGATTAGCGACCAGTATCGGTATCGCACATTGGACACCCGATTCAGATATCTGTTTAGATAATCTTTTAGACTATGCAGATAAAGCTATGTATCAGGATAAAGCCGTGCACCACAGTGATGCGTCTTAAATGATGTGTTCTTAAGCTAATAAAAAGGGAGACAATAATGTCTCCCTTTTTATTAGCTTAAGCATTGCATTGCGCTGTTAAGCCGTAATGAGCATGATCCAGTGTTGATATAAAGGTAAGCCAATTAACACGTTAATTGGAAACGTGATCCCGAGTGAGGCCAACATAGCCAGTCCAATATTGGCTTCGGGTATCGCTGCTCGAATAGCCGCAGGCGCTGCGATATAAGATGCACTAGCACTTAAGCCCGCTAGCACTAAAATACTCCCCGAGGGTAAATCTAGCCATATACCAACACCAATACCACACCAAGCTAATACAAAAGGAATGACGGCGGCAAACACCAATAATCGCCATTGTTTAAGCGGCAGCGGCAAACACACTTTGGCCGTTACTAAGCCCATTTCCAGTAAAAATAATGCCAGTAAGGTTTTGAACCCGCCTAGTAGCACAGGTGTAAGCGGCGCAAGTCCTGCTGGGCCGTAAAGCCAACCAATTACTACACCCCCAAGCAGTAATACTACGCCGCGACTGGTTAATGCTTCATGCAATACGCTTGATTTAGTTGCGTTTGGCGCTGTCGTTTTCACGGGGTGTTTGGCGCTTAAATACCTATGTAGCCAGAGCATCACGACGATCGCCGGCAGTTCTAGTAGCACAAGATATAGGGTAGTTTCGGGCCTTAATATGAGCCCTGATTTTTCAACCATCGCCATCACCACCGCAAACGTTCCCGCACTGACTGAGCCATAATGAGCGGCAATGCTAATGGCATCGGTGTGATTGATGCGCACGAGCCGTGTTAACACTGGGTATAAAGCCAAGGGAATAATGAAACCTAAGGCTACAACCGCTAACAGCTCAGTGATCACTAAGTTTTGGGTGTGACCATGTAGTGCCATTCCGCCCTTTAAGCCTAACGTAAGCATTAACAGAATGGAGAGGGTTTCATAGATCGCGGGCGGAACTTTAAGATCTGACTTCACTAGGCCAGCTAACAAGCCTAAAGCGAAAAAGGCAATGACAATATCGGGCATAAGTATCTCATTAAGTTTGATTTTTAAGCTGTGTAAAACAGGCTTAATTATCGGGTGATGCTGATGGCTGGTGATTTTGGACCTAATTGGTTATATTGAAAAATAAATTGTTTACCAATTGGGTATAGATAACTATCTATGGATAAGCGTTCATCATCGACTCCACTTAAATTACGACACTTGAGTTTTCGGTTACTGCAGGTGTATGTGCAAGTGGTACGGTTAGGCAATATTTCCGCAGCGGCGAGGACATTGCATTTAACTCAACCTACAGTGTCATTACAGCTTAAAAAACTGGCTGATGTGTTGGGTGAGCCGTTACTCGAGAGTCGTGATGGCCGCATGTTACCTACCTTGATTGGTAATGAGCTTTACCGCGCTGCCTGCGATACCTTGAGTCGTTTTGAGGATTTTGATGCCTTTATAGAGCAAGCTAAAGGTGGCAGCGTCGGTCACATCAATATCGGTATCGTCACTACCGCCAAATACGTGTTACCACGGATTTTAGGTGCTTTTTATCGGCAATTCCCGCAGGTTAAAGTGACCTTAAATATCGGAAATCGAGCCCATGTGCTAGGGCGATTTGAACGCCAAGAAGATGATTTATATCTCTTTAGTCATCCGCCTAGCGGTGATAGTGTGTTATCAGCGCGTATTATTAAAAACCCACTGCAATTGATTGCACCTAAAGATCATTGGGCGGTTGGGCGTGAGCAAGTAAATTTTAATGACCTTAAAAATGAGCGTTTTATCGTGCGTGAACCGGGTTCTGCTACCCGCTTAATGTTTGAATCTTGGTGTAGCGGTCAAGGGATTACACTGGGTGACACTATGCAAATCGAGAGCAATGAGGCGATACGCTTGAGTGTGGCATCGGGCTTAGGTTTGTCGGTGATTTCGGCGCACACCTTACAAGAAGGCCGTGAGAAACCAGCAATTTTGTCGGTGATGGGTTTTCCGCTTGAAAGTAACTGGTACCTTGTTGGTCGTAAAGATCGCCGTTTACCCTATGCTGCGATGCAGCTGGTGGATTTTATGGCAGCGCATTTAGCCGAGTGCATCGAGCCTGAATGGGTCGCTGCCGATATCAATGGGCTGACAAAACGATTTAGTGATGCGCATTATTCTGAGCGTTAACTAAAGTGTGAGACAAATTCATCAAGGGCTGTGTGGATTCTTTTTTAAAATGCAGTCACTTAAGATTGCACTCTTGTTTTAATCATTCGTTTCGACTCATTTCAATTAATCGACTATAAGTGCGACGAAATTCAAAACTGAGTGCGCCGCCCTGATAAAGCTCAGTGAGCGGTACATCGCAGCTCAAATATAAGCGTACATTTTGGTCGTATAATTCATCAATCAAACTGATAAAACGTCGCGCGGGGTCGTCGTTGGCGGCGTAGGAGAGTTTACGTTCACCCGTGGTTGCGGCTTGGTTTGCACCAGTGCCATCTTCGGTGCCGCGAGCGCGGATCCAGCTTTTGACTTCGCCACCAAGCTTAGGGACACCGCTTACCATTAGGATGTTAAATCGACTGGCGATTTCAATGTAATCGAGCTGGGATCGTGGGCCATCACACAGGGCATAAAAGTCAAACCATGCGATTGAGTATGTGTCAGGGGTATTCGCTGGCATCATGGTTGTGCGGATAACGGGGATTTCACGATTACAGATACGGATACTCGTATTACTCATACTCGGTATTTTAGGCGTTAATTGGTTGAATATATTATTGAAATCGAGTGTTCCGGTAAGAGCAATATTATCCGAGGTCGATGTAATAGCGTCTAGAATAAGCTCAGTATTTAAGCTGCGTATTCTGTGATCTTGCTTGCCATCGAGATGCAGCATTTGAGTGTGTGCTTGCAGTAACTCTATACAGGATAAAAATCGGTGTCTGGCTAAGCCGTTTTCATATAAGCGTTCAATGGGGATGTTTGACGTCGCGACCAATACGACACCGCGATCGAATAGGCACTCAAATAGACCGGCAAGTATCATGGCATCGCCAATATCTGAGACAAAGAACTCATCGAAACACAGTACCTTACATTCTTGTGCAAGATTTTTAGCTATTAATGCCAAAGGATCTCGCTGGCCCGCATGTTCGCGTAATGCTTGATGTATTCGCGCCATAAAACGATGAAAATGCAGCCTTATTTTTATTCCATCCGGTAAGCACTCAAAAAATAAGTCCATCAAGAAAGTTTTACCCCGACCTACATCACCCCAAAGATACAGACCCTTAATCGTTTTTTGGGCAAAACGCGTGCTATGGGCTGCATTTTGCTGTTGCATCAACTGTTTAAACAAATCATCTAGAGCGAGTATGCTCTGCTGTTGAGCGGGATCGTCAACCACATTCTCGTTCACTTTGGCTCGATAAGCTTCTAGTGGCGTTAGCGTGTGGGCTGTTAATTGCAGATTGTCAGAATTTGAATGAGCCATGTCGGGGTCTCGTTAGCGATTTTTAAGGCATTAGTTACGGTAAATCGAGTGTTGTTGGGTGTGAGCTAGTAGGATGCTATTATTATTTTTAATAGCACTTTCCCGAATAAAACATAAGGCATCTTATCATTAACGCTTTCTATTATTAGGAGTTTAAGGCGCGTATAGCGACGGTAGTGAATACCTTATAGGGTTATTTGGGATATTCGTTGAAAAAATAACTGAAGCTAGATGTTACTAAACTCTGGCTTCATTATAGTTTAACGATGATTTCACTTATGGCTACACGATTGCTTCACTATGGTTATTAGTACCGTTCCGCTGTGATACCGATTGTTACTCGGTCATAGAGTGCTGAGATTTCATCAAAATCAGTTGAATAGCATTCAGTTTTTAAAAAGAGCTGCTATGATGGCAAAGTTCTTTTTCTGGCATAAGTACAAGACATGGTAAGCAGATCCCCGTTTGAATCTTTTCAGTGGAAAAGCGATATTTTTAACTGTGAAAGCACTGATATTGATAATTTTTATCTTTTGCTTGAGCAGGAAATGACCCGTTTGGGCATGGTTGAGAAGATATTAGGTGAAGTGGGTAAATACAATCTCAGCTTATATCAATCTCCTGCGGCTAAGTCAGGCTTACCTTCTTTATTGATCAGTGCAGGTTTTCATGGTGAAGAATCTGCAGGCCCTTGGGGTTTGCTACATTTTTTGAGTGAAGCTTCAGCAGACCTCTTTGAACGGGTAAACTTGAGCCTTCTACCTCTCGTCAATCCAACCGGATTTAGTCGTGGTCATCGATTTAATAAATACGGTGAGAACCCTAATCGTGGTTTTGTATTCGATAATGGGAAACCTAAGGCTAATGAATATACATCGGTAGAGGGCAAGCTGTTGCTAGAACAAGCACAATTGCTCCTTGCTGCGAGTCGTGATGGTATTTTAACGTGCCATGAAGATGTGTTAAGCAGTGAAGCCTATGTTTATTCCTTTGAACCAAGTCAGGTACCGGGCCGTTTTAGTCTTGATTTACGCGATACTTTAGGTGGATATTTCCCTATTGCAGCGGATAGCGAGATTGATGAGTGTCCAGTGAAGGATGGCTTGATTTTCAATCATTTTGACACCTCATTCGAAGCTTGTTTAGTGCGAAGCGGCGCCCGGGTCGGCGCTTGTACCGAAACGCCTGCACTGCAAAACTTCGATCAACGTGTATTAGCTAATAGTGCGGTCATGACCCACTTCTTGGCCCTGTGTGCACCTTTATGTGATTGATGTCATTATTCTACGAGGTGTTTAATCGCCTCATGAATGATAAAAAAATACCCGCTATCTGCGGGTATTTTTTTAGCTGATATTTACCAGCGAATTATTGATTAATGATCAATGGTACACCGGTACGTTCATCGAGCAGCTTCTTGATCACAGAAGAATCAGTGTCCGCTTTAGCAATAAACTTGGCGATCTCTTTTGGTAATGAAATCGCAACGGGATCATTCGATTCAAATTCAGCTATCGTGCGAGACAGTGGTTGATGTACGGCTAAGTAGCGCTTACCGTCTGGCTCTTCGGTTGCTTTAATCGGTTGGTTCACAAATTGTACGCGGGTGCCTACAGGGACCGTCTTGAACAAATGTTCGATATCTTCATGGCGTAAACGAACACAACCTTGGCTGACACGTAAACCGATACCAAAACTGGCGTTGGTGCCATGAATCGCATATAAGTTGCCGATATATAGCGCATAAAGGCCCATAGGGTTGTCTGGGCCCGCCGGCCATACCGCAGGCAGGATTTCACCCTTCGCGGCATATTCTTTACGAATGCGCGGCGTAGGGGTCCATGTTGGATTCGCACGCTTACGTTGCACAGTTGTCACCCAGTTTTCAGGGGTATCTTTACCTATTTGGCCAATACCAATAGGTAACACTTCAACGGTCTTTTTACCCTTGGGGTAATAGTAAAGGCGCATTTCAGCAACGTTAATGACGATACCTTCATGGGGAGCATTAGGCAGAATCAATTGTAATGGGATAAGTAGTTTGCTACCTGGCTTTGGTAGAAAAGGATCTACGCCTGGGTTAGCTTCCAGTAAGTTACTAAGACCAAGCTGGTATTTGGCTGCAATATCTTCGAGGGTATGTTTACCCTCTGGAACCGTATAATACTGGTTCTCGCCAATTAACCTGCTTTGGGCGGCTGGTAAAGGGTATTCCGTTGCTAAAGCGGACAGACTAGGGAAAACCAAAGTCAATAATAAAGCTGTGGTGCGAAGCATACTCATAAGCGGAGACTACGATTCCTGTTAATAAAAAAGCGTGTTTAACGCCGCTTTCTCTCATAAAACGAGAATGGCAAATTGACGAGCAAAATGCACTGGCGCGCGAAGCTCGCATCCTTCCTTATTTTGGCCATTATTTCAACTGAAATCTGTTCTATAAAGCGTATTTATTACTTTATGTGTGTTTTCTACCTTTATCCATAACAGCTTTGTCCTCACATTTTTCATCCAGTTGATGATAATTCTTGAGCGTTAACAACTGATATTACCCAAGTATGGAGGAGGATGACGAGGGCACCCTTAAAATCGATGTTCAAATATTCACCATTTTATGGCTTCAAGTTTCATTTGAGGCAGAGTTGATAGTGATAGCATGCATTTATAGAGGTTTGTAGCTTGATAATGGGTTGATAATTTAGATTTATATCGAGTTATTATTTTTTAACATATTGATATTTAGTTATTTTAAATTTGATAAATTATGTGGCTGTATTCTGGTGTATTTTAGGCATAGCTTTAGCATTTACTATAATGTTATTAAAAGGTTGCTTTTCGGTGCTATCAGTATAGATGATTGAATTTTAATATTTAACACTCCATTAATTCACAATTATTATGCTAATATAAAATCATAAAATTGTAATTCGTATCATTTTCAACCTCGGTGAACCTTTATCGTTTAACTCAATAACCTGTATTAAGGAGGCGTTTGTGGATGCAGATTCCGTCAATAGTTTTTTTCTGATCGGCGCCTTACTTACTGCGGTAAGTGTTTTAGTTAGTCCTATGTCGTCCCGCTTGGGTATTCCTATTTTATTGATTTTCCTCGCTGTGGGTATTTTAGCCGGTGAAGATGGGCTTGGTGGGATCCTATTTGATGACTATTCGACGGCCTATTTAGTCAGTAACTTAGCCTTAGCCGTTATCTTACTCGACGGGGGCATGCGTACCCGAGTTGCCAGTTTTAGGGTCGCGTTGTGGCCGGCATTATCGTTGGCAACTTTTGGGGTGGCGATTACCACCAGTATTACTGGCATGATGGCCGCATGGTTGTTTGATTTGCATTGGTTGCAAGGTTTGCTGGTTGGCGCGATTGTAGGCTCAACTGATGCCGCCGCAGTATTTTCTTTGCTCAAAGGCCGCAGCCTTAACGAACGTGTTGGCGCAACCTTAGAAATCGAATCCGGCAGTAACGATCCCATGGCGGTATTTTTAACCGTCACTTTGATTGCCATTCTTGCCAATGTGGATGCTGAACTTTCCTTTAGTTTTATGCTTATAAGCTTTGTTAAGCAATTTGGTTTAGGGATATGCTTCGGTCTTGGTGGTGGTTGGCTGTTGTGGAAACTGGTTAATTTAAGCAAATTAGCTGATGGCTTGTATGCCATTTTGGTGTTGAGTGGTGGACTCATCATTTACGCCGCGTCCAATAAGTTGGGTGGTAGTGGTATTTTATCTATTTACTTAGTGGGATTGTTGCTCGGTAATAAACCCACTCGTGGGCGGCATTCTATTTTAAACGTGCTCGATGGCATGACTTGGATCAGCCAAATCGGCATGTTTCTTGTGTTAGGTTTGTTGCTTACGCCCTCAGATTTACTCGATATTATGATCCCTGGTTTTGCCTTGGCATTCGGGATGATTTTATTTGCTCGTCCCATCGCAGTTTGGGTGAGCTTGTTGCCCTTTAAAAGTTTTAGCAGCCGTGATCGCTGGTTTATTTCTTGGGTCGGATTACGCGGCGCGGTACCTATCATCCTAGCGGTATTCCCTATGATGGCGGGTTTACCGGGCGCTCAACTGTATTTTAATTTGGCTTTCTTCGTGGTGTTAGTGTCGTTACTCGTCCAAGGTGCCTCTTTGACCTTTGCCGCGCGCTTAGCAAAGGTGGAACTGCCCCCAAAGCCTTTACCTGTTTCGCGTTCAGGGATTGAGATATACCCGAGCAGCGAATGGGAAGTGTTTGTATATCGTTTGAGTGATAGTAAGTGGTGTATTGGTGAGCCTTTAAAACGCTTGGCTATGCCTGATGGAACGCGGATTGCGGCAGTATTTAGAAACAACACTTTACTGCATCCCTCTGGTAGTACTTGTTTAGAAGCCGGTGACATACTTTGTGTATTGGGGCAGGAACGCAGTTTAGAAGCATTAAGCCAGCTCTTTAGCCAAGCGCCAGAGACAAAAGACGTACAGCGTTTCTTCGGTGACTTCTTTATTGAAACCGATGTAAAACTAGCCGATTTAGCGCCTATTTATGGCCTTAGCTTAGATAATGTGGCTGACGATATGACTATCGCAGACTTAGTCACATCGCAACTGAGCGCGAATCCTGTACTGGGGGATAAGTTCCAGTGGCAGTCATTACATTGGGTCGTGGCGGGGCTTAATGAAGGTAAAGTGACAAACGTAGGTATCCGTTTGCCCACGGAGATTGCATCCTAAATACTTTGGATTCATTTTACGGTTAATGCCTCTATAAAAATGCCAGCTTATTTGCTGGCATTTTTATGTTAAAAACGGACTTATATTAAAACGGATAGCGCTACTGATACACAGACTTATCTGTGGGATCGGGGCGAGTCTTAAAGCGGCGATGTAACCACATATATTGGGCGCGATTTTTATCAATGATGGTTTCGATAATTTTATTACCGCGAATTGCATCATCTAGCTCATTTTCACCGGGGAAATTATCTAACGGTGGCATGACTTCAATACGATACCCTTCATCACCTGCGGTACGTTCAACGAAAAAAGGTAATACTTTGGCTTTACCAAGTTTGGCTAAGGTGGTGGCGCCCGTAATCGTTGCTGCATCTGGCATGGCATAAAACGGGATAAATACGGCGCTGGAGCGGCCAAAGTCCTGATCGGCTGTGTACCAAATTACATCGGGATTACGTAGGCAGCGCACCATTTGGCGTAAGTCGCGTTTAGAGACTAAGCCTTTATTCGAGCGTAGACGGCCTTTGACCTGCAGGTATTCCATCACTGGATTATTGTGCGGGCGATAAACCCCTACGCCGGGTTGAAATTGACCAAAGATACGCGCACCCATTTCCAATGGTAAACAATGAACAGCAAAAAGAATCACACCGTGACCGGCATTGAGTGTGTCTTGCACGTGTTCTTGACCGGTAATGCTCATATGCTGTTGTACTTTTTCGTCGGACCACCACCAAGCATTGATGGTATCGAAAATAGCTTTGCCGGTTTCTTCAAAGTTACGTAGCAGCAACTCTTCTCGCTGCGCGGGGGTCATCTCGGGGAAGCAAAGAGTCAAGTTACGGCGCGCAGTGTGCGTGCGGCTACCCGCAAACTTCATCACTAAACGGCCTAAACCTTTACCCAATTTCATCTGCCAAGATAGCGGAAGTAGTTGAGTTAAACGCATCAAAAATACGCCAAACCACATAGGCCAATGTTTAGGATGATATAACGAAGATGAAAACTCGGCTTTCTCGACCACAAAATACTCACTACTTTTGAAAATTACTGCTCATTCTAACTCAAATCCTACTGAAATTAGGTACAATCACGGTTTAATTTCTGCATATGAAGATAAGGCCACTATGAAGGTTTCACTGCCAGCATTTGAAAAAGCCAGAGTGTTAGTCGTCGGCGATGTGATGTTAGACCGCTATTGGGTTGGTCCTACTGCACGAATTTCCCCTGAAGCCCCTGTGCCTGTGGTGAAGATTAATCAGGTCGAAGACAGACCCGGTGGTGCAGCAAACGTGGCGCTCAATATTGCAACCTTAGGGGGGCAAGTACAACTTGCTGGGCTCGTCGGTCAAGACGATACTGCCACAGCCTTAACGCTCGGCGTGCAAACCTTAGGGGTTGAACCTCAGTGGTTAACCATTGCCGATAAGCCCACCATTACTAAGCTGCGGGTATTATCACGCAATCAGCAGTTAATCCGTCTGGATTTCGAAGAAGCCTTCGACAAGGCTGATAGTGTGCGTTTACTTAAACAATCTGAAGCCTTACTCGATGCTGTCGATGTGGTGGTGTTGTCTGACTATGCTAAGGGTGCCATCAATGAGCCGCGGGATTTTATTGCCTTAGCACGCGCTAAAGGAGTGATGGTGTTAGTCGATCCTAAGGGCAGTGATTTTGGCCGTTATCATGGTGCATCCTTGATTACTCCGAATATGAGCGAGTTTGAGGCCGTAGTGGGCACTGTGACCTCAGAGGCCGATTTGCTCGAAAAAGCCCGTGGTTTACTCAAACTCCATAACTTTGATGCCATTTTAGTTACCCGCTCAGAAAAGGGCATGACCTTAGTCACCGCCAATGCGCCTGAATTACATATTCCCACCGTTGCCCGTGAAGTCTATGACGTGACTGGCGCGGGCGATACAGTGATTTCAGCGCTAGCGACTTCATTGGCGGCAGGTGCTGATTTACCGCAAGCCTGCGCTATCGCCAATACGGCGGCAGGTGTGGTCGTGGGTAAACTGGGCACTTCGACTGTGAGTCGCATTGAACTAATTAGTGCGCTAGCTGTGCACCAAGGCGAATCGGGTTTTGGCGTAGTGAGTGAAGACCAACTGGCTTACGCCCTTGAGCAAGCTAAATTACGCGGTGAGCGTGTGGTCATGACCAACGGTTGCTTTGATATTTTACATGCGGGACATGTGAGTTATCTCAAGCAAGCCAAAGCCTTGGGCGATCGCTTAATTGTGGCAGTAAACGATGATGCTTCAGTGAAGCGCCTTAAGGGAGAGGGTCGTCCAGTTAATCAAATTGATCGCCGTATGGCGGTGTTAGCCGGTTTAGCTTCGGTCGATTGGGTTGTACCTTTTAGTGAAGATACGCCGCAGCGCATTATTGCTCGATTATTGCCAAACCTGCTGGTTAAAGGGGGCGATTATAAGCTTGAAGATATTGCGGGTGGCGCTGAAGTGATTGCCGCTGGGGGGCAAGTGCAGGTGCTGGGTTTTGAAGATGGTATTTCAACGACAGCAATTATCCAAAATATCATGGCTAATCAGTGAGTCTGATTGCTCTAGTCTTTGCAGCGAGTTTGTCTTGGGCTCCTATCGCCGATAAGCAGGCGTTAATTTGCCCTTTACCCGAGCTTGGCACTTGCTTGGCATTATTGCCTCAGCAAGTGCTGTTGCAGCTCCCCCTAACGCAGCAGCAATTTACGCAGGCTTTAGGGCAAAGAAGTGCGATGGTGATGCCGGTTGACGATAGCAAAATAGCCGGGCTAGTTTTAGTCAACGAGCAGCAAACACCAGCGGTTCAGTTAGCCAGTATCGATAGCGTGACCTACCAATTACCTTTGCATCAACAAACACAATTAACTCTGTGGCATGAGCTCGGTCACCTAGAAAACCGTGCTCTGCAGGGCACAGTTTTGCCCTCTCAGTTGAGTACGTATCAACATGAATGGCTTGCGGATATCTACTTAATTTGGCGTATTGCGCGTCAGCAAGGTGACTTTTCTCTCGCATGGCAGCAATATCATAGACGCAATCTTGATGCGTTAACAAATCAGGCGCATTTGTCGCATTGGAGTGCCCCTATGATGATACAAGTGTTTCATCGTTATAATGCGAGGCAAATGGCTAATTTTACTGTTTACGCCGATTTTGTGATGGATTTTTACCCAGGAGCTGAACAGCTTGATCCAAGACTATTGGGAGAATATTCGAGTTTGTTGCAACGTACTTTTGGGGCAAGTGTGCTACAACCGCTGCCTCGCTATCTTTTTTGGAGAAAAGCCGCTTTAGGACAATATTTAAAACCGACCTTAATTGTGTTGATGGGTGATGTTGAAGCACAAGACTGGTTGGTACAAAACTCTATGTTGTGAATGTGTTAATTTTTATGGTGTTATTATCCATTTAAGTCTGAACCTTAGCTGAACGAAGGTTAAATACGCTAGTTTTGGCTAAGCTCGCAGCAGTAATCCCTAGATGGCTTTGGTAAGATTTGCCCTTAAAAATAAGAGGGGAGATCTTACTGTGGCTAAACGCTCGCGAGTACAAACTGAGCTGACCATTAATCAAATTATGGATGAAGCATTAAAGCAGATTTTGACTATCGGTTTTGAGACCATGTCCTATACCACGTTGTCAGAAGCAACCGGTATTAGCCGCACTGGTATTAGTCATCATTTTCCACGAAAAACTGACTTTTTAGTGCGTTTAGATGGCCGTATTGGCAATCTATTTGTTGAGGCATTAGACTTTTCTAGCCAAGAAACCTTAGAAACATCTTGGATGCAGGCGATGCAAGAAGAGCACTATCGCGCTGTATTGAGACTGTTTTTTAGCCTCTGTGGTGGTGCTAATAATGAAATCACTCTCTTTAGAGCGGTAAGCAACGCGCGCCAACAAGCGATTGCTGAACTCGGTTTAGTCGGTGATAGTACGATTAATCACTTATTAGGTCGTAGTGCTGTCATGTTGCTATCCAATTTCGATGTAGAAAAAGCGGCATAATCAACAGTAACAAATTACTAAAAATTAAGGGAGCCTATGGCTCCCTTAATGCTATTTAACGATGAGTCAATTGCGCGCCGATATTAGACGCTTTTAAAATCATAGTGCTTTTAAAATTGCTTCGACACTGGCTTTCGCATCCCCAAATAACATTTGGGTATTCTCTTTAAAGAACAGTGGATTTTGCACGCCGGCATAACCGGTATTCATTGACCGTTTAAAGCCGATGACATTTTGTGCTTTCCACACTTCTAGCACTGGCATGCCCGCAATAGGACTACCTGGGTCTTCCATTGCCGCGGGGTTAACCGTGTCGTTTGCACCAATAACCAGCACTACGTCAGTGTCTTTAAAGTCTTCGTTGATTTCGTCCATTTCAAGCACGATATCGTAGGGGACTTTTGCTTCTGCTAACAGTACGTTCATGTGCCCGGGTAAGCGGCCTGCGACGGGATGTATGCCGAAACGAACTTTAATACCGCGATCACGCAGTTTTTGGGTGATTTCAGCAACAGGATATTGCGCCTGCGCCACTGCCATACCGTAACCTGGAGTAATGATGACTGAAGTGGCATTTTTAAGCATATCCGCCACATCTTCAGCGTTGGTTTCACGGTATTCGCCCATTTCTTCATCGGCAGTTGAGGCTACACCATCTGTGCCAAAGCCGCCCGCGATAACTGAAATAAACGAGCGATTCATGGCCTTACACATTATGTAAGACAGGATAGCACCCGATGAACCCACTAATGCGCCAACGACAATCAAGAGGTCGTTCGACAACATAAAGCCCGCTGCCGCCGCTGCCCAACCTGAGTAGGAGTTCAGCATAGACACAACCACTGGCATATCCGCACCGCCAATCGATGCGACTAAATGCCAGCCAAAGGCGAAGGCAATCAAGGTCATCAACAGTAGTGCAGGCATAGTGCCGCCTGTCTGTACGAAATACACCATCAGGGCTAAAGACACTAAAACCGCCACTAAATTGAGTTTGTGGCGATGTGGCAACATCATAGGTTTAGATGAAAATGTACCGCGTAACTTACCAAAAGCGACAATCGAACCGGTAAAAGTGACCGCACCGATGAAGATACCGAGGAAAACTTCGACTAAGTGGATGTTAAGCATCGCACCAGTGAGATGTTCTTTGCTGGCGGCTTTAGCCACTTCACTTAGGGCATCATTCACCGCAGCGAGAGTGGCATTAATATCACCACCGACAGCCACCACGACTTGTGACACTTCTTGTGGGTGCAAATCGATAAAGCTATTGAAGCCAACCAATACCGCGGCCATACCCACAAAGCTATGTAATATAGCAACCAATTCAGGCATTTGAGTCATTTCGACTTTCAATGCTAAGCGGATACCAATCGCACCACCAATCACCATGGCGATTAAGATCCATGCAATACCGTTAGTATCAGGGTTAAAAATAGTCGCCAGTAGGGCGATTGCCATACCGAGGATCCCGAATAAATTACCATGTTTTGCCGTCTCTTGCTTCGACAGTCCCGCGAGACTGAAGATGAAGAGAATGGCGGCAATAATATAAGCTGCAGTTACCAGTCCTTGAGACACGTTAAACCCCCTTTAATCCTTACGGAACATCTTCAGCATGCGCTGAGTGACGGTAAAACCGCCAAAGATGTTAATACTGGCGATCAGCACGGCGATAAATGCCAGTACAGTAACCAACGTTGAACCCTGACCAATTTGCAGCAACGCGCCGACCACGATAATGCCTGAAATCGCGTTCGTCACTGACATCAAAGGCGTGTGCAGTGAATGTGAAACGTTCCAAACAACGTAATAGCCGACTACGCAAGACAACACAAATACCGTGAAATGCGATAGGAATTCTGCCGGTGCAACGGATGCGACAGCAGCAAATCCTGCAACACCTAAAGCGGCGAGCACGTATTTCAGTTTTGATGGCTTTTTAGGTGTGGTGTTTTTAGGTTCGATTTTCACAGCCGGTTTTACCGGTGCTGCTGACACCGAAATCGGTGGTGGCGGAAAAGTCACTTCACCGGCTTTAATCACTGTCATATTACGCATGACTACATCATCAAAATTGATGCTGGCATTACCGTCTTTCTCTTTACACATTAACTTCATCAAATTGACTAAGTTAGTACCGTAAAGTTGTGACGATTGCGCGGGTAAACGGCCCGGTAGATCGGTATAACCAATCACTTTAACGCCATTAGGGGTGACAAATAACTCGCCCGATTGAGTGTATTCGCAGTTACCGCCAGTCGCGGCGGCTAAATCGACGATCACAGAGCCGCTCTTCATGCTATCGACCATGGCTTTAGTGATGAGCTTAGGCGCAGGACGACCCGGAATTAGCGCGGTAGTGATGATGATATCGACTTCTTTGGCTTGTTCAGCAAACAGTGCCATTTCAGCGGCGATAAATTCATCCGACATGGTTTTAGCATAACCATCGGATGAGCCACCGTCTTCGTTACCAAAGTCCAGCTTAAGGAACTGGCCACCCATAGATTCGATTTGTTCAGCGACTTCTAAACGGGTATCAAAGGCGCGTACTATGGCGCCAAGTGAGCCCGCGGTGCCAATAGCGGCAAGGCCAGCTACACCAGCACCAATTACTAACACTTTGGCAGGAGGCACTTTACCAGCAGCGGTAATTTGGCCAGTAAAGAAACGACCAAATTGATGTGCCGCTTCAACCACGGCGCGATAACCGCCAATGTTAGCCATAGAGGAGAGAGCATCGAGTGACTGAGCGCGGGAGATGCGTGGCACCATATCCATCGCCATTACGTTGATATTGCGTTTAGACAATTTTTCAACTAACTCTGGGTTTTGTGCTGGCCAAATAAAGCTGACGACAGTTGCCCCGTCTTTGATTTGTTCGATTTCAGCATCGTTTGGCGCATTGACCTTAAAAATTAGGTCGGCTTGCCAGACATCCGTCGTGATATTTGCTCCTGCAGCTGTAAAGGCTGCATCGTCAAAGCTAGACAGTTGACCGGCATTCGATTCAACCATCACTTCAAAGCCGAGTTTTTTTAGCTGCTCAACGGTGGCTGGCGTCGCGGCGACTCGAGTTTCACCGGCGAGACTTTCTCTCGGTATTCCAATCTGCATGACTACTCCCTGATGATTTATATAATCGTTCCGCCTGAGTACTGTTTATTACGCTTGAGCTACAAAGGTCGTTATTAGTGTTAACTCATTTATTTTATTGCGGCAAGTTATCACACTCAATATCAAGTATGAAACGTGCGTTTTAGAAACACACTTTTCTTTGAACAACAGAGGTGACAGTACGACAGGCTCGTTACCATTGTGGCAAGACTTTAATTTGGCACAAGTGCATATTGCACAAGCCGGTCGTTTCAGCACTGGTCGGATCAAAAACTTTTAACCAGTGCACACTTTTGTAGCTTAAATTTTGCACTTTGTATATTCCAAAAAGGAATTAAAAATCTTATTTTATTCTTTTTTGCTTTTCTTAAAGCGGGATAAGCTGGTGAATATCACATTGTCACAGGGCCATTTCATGTTGTTAAAAGAACTTTCATCGCTGGCTTCGCCATTGTCTCAAGGACAAGTCGAAAAGCTAAAACAGCTCACTGCAGAGTTAAGTGCGGTACAACTGTCTTGGGTCAGTGGCTATCTTGCCGCGACAGCTAACGCCGGCCAACTGACTCCCGCAGTCGAAACTCAAACAGTTCAGACGTTAACTATCCTTTACGGTAGTCAAACGGGTAATGGCCGTGGTGTCGCCAAAGCGCTCGCTGATAAGGCACAGGCGCAAGGTTATGCGGTCAATCTGGCTTCAATGGGCGAATACAATGTTCGCCAACTGAAACAAGAAACTGTGCTCTTGCTGGTGGTCAGCACCCATGGTGAAGGTGAAGCGCCGGATGACGCGATTGAATTACATAAGTTTTTAGCATCGAAACGTGCGCCTAAGTTAGACAATCTACATTACTCAGTGCTTGCGCTTGGGGATTCAAGCTATGAATTCTTCTGCCAAACTGGCAAAGACTTTAGTACTCGTCTAGCGCTACTGGGTGCTAAGTCATTGTTACCTTTAGTTGAATGTGATGTGGACTATGAAGCCGCCGCCGGTCAGTGGCACGCCGATGTATTAGAGGCCGTTAAGCCGCTTATCGAAACCTCGTCCGCCAGTGTGGTATCTATTGGTACCGCTAAAACGATTGGCGAAAGCGAGTTTACTAAGCAAAACCCTTATAGTGCCGAAGTGCTAGCGAGCCAAAAAATTACCGGCCGCGGTTCAGACCGAGATGTGCGCCATGTTGAAATTGACCTTGGCGATTCAGGCTTAAGCTATCAAGCGGGCGATGCCCTCGGTGTGTGGTTTAGCAATAATGAAGTGTTAGTCGATGAAGTCCTCGTGGGTCTGTCGTTGGCCGCCGATGAGTTAGTGACCCTAGGCACAGAATCTTTGACCCTTAAGCAAGCTTTGCTTGAGAAGAAAGAGCTGACTCAGTTGTATCCCGGATTAGTCAAAGCGTGGGCCGAACTGAGCGGCAGCGCTGAGCTGCTAGCATTGAGCGAAGATAAAGAGCAAGTGCGTCACTTTATCCTTAAGCATCAATTTGCTGATTTAGTCGCCCAGTATCCGTTAACAAATAGCGCTGTCACGTTAAGCGCGGCAAGATTGCTTGAGTTACTGCGCCCATTAACCCCAAGACTTTACTCTATCGCCTCAAGTCAAAGTGAAGTGGAAACCGAAGTCCATTTAACCGTGGCGTTAGTGGAAGATGAGCGTCACGGCGCGGCCCGTTTTGGCGGTGCGTCACACTTCTTAGCCTCTGCGCAGGAAGGCACTCAGGTTAAGGTTTATGTTGAGTCGAATAAGCATTTCTGTTTACCTGATAATCCAGACACGCCAGTGATCATGGTTGGCCCTGGCACAGGTGTTGCGCCGTTCCGTGCCTTTATGCAGGAGCGTGTTGCCCAAGGTATTCAAGGTGATAGTTGGTTATTCTTCGGCAATCCACACTTTGAGCAGGATTTCTTGTATCAAACTGAGTGGCAACAGTATTTGAAAAATGGCGATTTAAGCCGTATCGACGTGGCGTTCTCACGCGATCAAGCCCATAAAGTTTATGTGCAGCACCGCATTAAAGAACAAGGCCAAGCCCTGTGGCAATGGTTGCAAAACGGCGCGCATCTGTACATTTGTGGTGATGCTGAACGTATGGCAAAAGATGTTCACCAAGCCTTGATTGAGGTGGCTGTCGAAGTCGGTGGTTTGAATACCGAAGCGGCCGAAGCCTATTTTGAAACATTGCGCAGCGATAAGCGTTACCAAAAAGACGTGTATTAATCTCAACCGTTGCGCATATAAGAAACGCATAAGAATAGCCAAAGCTGCACACGTGATGACCTGTGCAGTCAGCGAACCGAATTTGAAGAGGCAGTTGCCATGAGTGAGCAAAAGTTAGCGTTAAACGAATACCTAAAGACCGACAGTGATTACCTGCGCGGTACGATTAAAGAAGGCTTAGATTCTGCGGTAACCGGCAGTTTCAGTGACGGCGATCAGCAGTTGATCAAATTCCACGGCTTCTATCAGCAAGATGACCGTGATTTACGGAATGAGCGTAAAGAGCAAAAACTTGAGCCTCTATATAGCTTTATGTTGCGTGCCCGTGTACCTGGCGGTATCTGTTCTCCACAGCAATGGTTAGGCGTAGATAAAATTGCGTCGACCTTAACCAGCTCAAACAGCATACGTTTAACGACCCGCCAAACTTTCCAATACCACGGTATTCCTAAGCGTAACTTGAAGACCATTATTCAAGACTTAGATCGTGAAGCACTGGATTCAATTGCCGCTTGTGGTGACGTTAATCGTAACGTGATGTGTAATCCTAATCCGGTGGAATCGAAACTGCATGAGCAGGCCTATGCGGTGGCGAAACAACTGTCTGATCATCTGCTGCCACACACGCGTGCTTATGCCGAAATTTGGTTAGACGAAGAAAAGTTACTCTCAACCGAAGATGAAACCGTTGAACCTGTATATGGCAAAACTTATCTGCCACGTAAGTTCAAAATGGCGGTTGCGGTTCCTCCCGATAACGATGTTGACGTTTACACTAACGATTTAGGCTTTATCGCCGTTGCTGAAAACGGTGAGTTGGTTGGCTTTAACTTAACGGCGGGTGGCGGCATGGGCTCGACCCATGGCGAGGTGGAGACTTTCCCACGTCTGGCTGACGACTTTGGTTTTATCAAAACTGAAGACGTGATGAAGTTTGCCGAAGCTGTCATGACAGTGCAACGCGACTGGGGTAATCGTGTTAACCGTAAACGCTCACGCCTTAAATACACTATCGTCGACCATGGCTACGAGAAATTTAAAGCCGAAGTCGAATTGCGTGCAGGAGTGAAGTTTGAGCCTAAGCGTGACGTAGTGATTGGCGATCGCGGCGATCGTTATGGTTGGGTTGAGGGCGTTGACGGTAAATGGCATTTAACTTTATTTATCGAAAGCGGCCGCATTAAAGATTTACCGGGTCAAACCCTGCAAACGGGACTGCGTGAAATAGCTAAGATCCACAAAGGCGATTTCCGCATGACCTCGAATCAAAACATGATCATCGCAGGTGTCGCGGCAGAAGATAAAGCCACGATTGAAGGCTTAGCCCGCAAACACGGACTACTGGGCCAAGTGTTGACGCAAACCCGCGGTCATTCGATTGCCTGTGTGGCTTTGCCGACGTGTCCATTAGCAATGGCGGAAGCTGAGCGTTACTTCCCTGAGTTTATCGATCATATCGATGCGCTGCAGGCAAAACATGGCATCAGCGAGCAAGCGATTGTAGTGCGGATGACAGGTTGTCCAAACGGTTGCGCACGTCCATTTGCCGCTGAAATTGGCCTTGTGGGTAAAGCACCAGGTCGTTACAACTTGTACTTAGGCGCAAGCTTTGAAGGGACTCGTCTGAACAAGATGCACAGAGAAAATATCCAAGAGGCGGAAATTCTCGCCGAATTGGATACCCTGTTTGGCCGCTACGCCGTCGAGCGTGATGCAGGCGAAACCTTTGGTAACTTCACCGTCCGTGTGGGCGTTGTGAAGGCGGTGATTGATGCCGCTAAGGATTTTCATGGTTGATCATCAACAAGAAAACAGTGATACAGTGCCGACTGTGGTCAGCACGGCCGAGTTAACGGCGCTATTGAGTGCGCCCAAGGCCGAGCAAACGATAGAGCTTGAGCGCATAAATCAGTTCTTAGCCGGATTGAGCGCACAAGAGCGAGTGTTATGGGGCTTAACTTATTTGCCCGGTAATCATGCACTGTCATCAAGCTTTGGTATTCAAGCCGCAGTGATGCTGCATATGGTGAGCCAGGCACAGGCGAATATTCCGGTTATCCTCACGGATACAGGGTATTTGTTCCCTGAAACCTATCAGTTTATCGATGAGCTGACACAGCGTTTATCACTGAATGTAAAAGTATATCAAGCGCCGATGACAGCCGCATGGCAAGAGGCACGCTTTGGTAAGTTGTGGGAACAAGGGTTAGACGGGCTAGAGCAATACAACCGTTTAAACAAAGTTGAGCCTATGCAACGCGCCTTAGCCGAGCTTGACGTCGGTACTTGGTTTGCAGGGCTGAGACGTAGCCAAGCCAGCACCCGTGAGGCGCTGCCGATACTGGCGATTCATGGCACTTGCTTTAAGTTACTGCCGATTGTCGAGTGGTCGAATAAAGATGTGCACCTGTATTTGACTCAATTTGACTTGCCGTACCATCCACTTTGGGACCAAGGCTATGTTTCTGTAGGTGATACTCATTCGAGTAAACCACTCGAATTAGGGATGACAGAGGAAGAAACGCGCTTTAATGGGCTAAAACGTGAGTGTGGCTTACACTATGACATTTAAACGTTAATCATTAACTTTTTGATTTAAAATATTAATAATGGATTCTTGCCATTGCAGCATCGCTAGCCATTAAGATTTTTGAAATTAAAAATACATTTTTAATTTCGGCGGCATCTTTTGGCGTAGCGGTAATCTAGATGTCATAAAAACGCGCTAAATTTATTCCAATCTCCGTCACCGCTGTGTTTTGTGTGAATTTTATACATTTTTTTTCACAAAGTGACACATTGATTTATTCTGAGCTATATTTTGAAGTTCCCGTAGATGGTTTTGAGCTTTTTTATTGTGTAACTGGTATCGTTGATGTCTGTTACAAAGTTGGGTTGTTGTCATCGTTATTGATGGGCTGAGTTGGCTATATATCGTTATAACAAAACTTAAGGCAATAAATAGGGTAAAAACCTGACTCGCCCACGCGAGTGAAAAGCTGTTTGATTGACTTGCTAGCCCTTGTTAATCTGTCATCATCACCTCGGTCAGCTGTCGTCAAAGCTGCCGAGGTTGAATCAAGTTTACTCCGTGCCATTTGTGTTTTTAATTTGTTCCTATTAGGGTCTATTCTCTGCCTATCTTTGATTCTGTTATAAAATATCTTTAGTATTTCTGAGATTCTCGTTGCATGATCAGCATGTAATAGGCTTAGTGCTAGAGATTATTTTTTAGACCGAGTTGTTGCAGAGACTTTTCTGCATGAGAAAGATGGCTAAATGACTGCCAAAGGTGAGAGTGCTTGGATGAGATGGTATAAATGACAGCTCCTATGTATGCGATGCGAGATCATGTCCGGCGTCCCAGTCTGAATAAAAAAATGAGTACAAAACCTCAAAGGCCAAAGCGTAGCTTTCGGCGTTTATTGTTTTGGCTATTTAAGGGATTACTTTGGGCATTATTATGCTCGATATTATTAGTAACATTGTTGCGATTTGTCGATCCCCCTATGTGGACTTGGCGCATTGAACGTGCCTTATCTCCGCCCGCGCCTATGGGTAAGGTGATGCACCAATGGCGTGATATCGAGCAAATATCTCCCCAGCTACAATTAGCTGTGATTGCTGCTGAAGATCAACATTTTGTCAACCATAGTGGATTCGATTTAGCGGCGATTAGTTCGGCGCTAAAATACAATCAACAGGGAGGTAAAGTTCGCGGTGCGAGTACCTTAAGTCAGCAGGCGGCGAAAAATCTTTTTATGTGGTCAAGTCGCAGTTTTTTGCGTAAAGGATTAGAAGCCTGGTTTACGCTATTGATGGAATTAACTTGGGATAAGTCACGTATTCTTGAAGTGTATTTAAATATTGTCGAATTTGGCCCCGGAATATACGGCGCTGAAGCGGCATCAAAGCATTACTTTGGAAAGTCAGCGGCAAAGCTTACGCAATATGAGGCTTCATTACTTGCCGCCATTTTACCTAACCCTTGGCGCTATAAGATTTCACCGCCATCGTCCTATGTGCAGCAGCGCTCTGCTTGGATCCGCAAACAAATGAATCAGTTAGGTGATATAACGCTTAAAAAAGTTTATAAAGCAGAATAATCATTATGACCTTTACCGATAGCCTGCCTTGATTGTTTATTATTCGCCATCATCAATCGACGGGTAATCTCAGAATTAAGACCAAACTAAGCTTAACGTTATCAATAATGATTTTTAGTGAATTAAGTCTTTACCTCATTCGCATCTATGTTTGTTTGATGTTAAATTGTGGTGTGGTTTTATGCTGATTCTTAAAGTAACACCTCAGTCTTTTCGGCTGAGGTGTTACTTTCTGCTTTGTGATAGTAAAATTTATACCTTTCTGGTTTTTACATTGTTCGTATTAGGGATAGGTAAGAACAGTCAATATTGAATTGCCAGAACATTATGTTAGGCATTTTTTTTTATATTAAATTGAATTGATCTCAAATGGAGTTTGTTAAATGAAAAAGATTGTGATTGCTGCGGCAATTATTGCGGCCGGTGCGGGCGGTTATTGGTATACGCAAAATGGTGCTGGTTCAAGTGCCTCTGCAAACCCTTTGCTCGACTATGTGCCCGCTGATACGCCGTTATTTTCGGGCCAGTTAACTCCTTTCCCGTTAAAAGCCTATTTACAGTCTATTTCTGGAAATTATCAGCAATACCCCAGTAATGCTTTAACTGAACTAGATGAGTTAGATAGCCCTATGGGCAAGTTCTTTGTCAGCATCTATCAGCAATATATGGAGGGAATTAAAGACCCCGCTTTATTGTTGAAAACCTTTGGCCTTCCTGATGAGGTTAAACCTTATATTTATACATTAGGCGCTTTGCCAGTATTCAAAATTGATGTTAATCAAGTCGATGCTTTTTGGGCTGTGTTAGATATAGCCGAAAAAGACAGTGGTGTAAGCCACGAAATGCGTAAAATCGGTGACGTTGATTACCGAGCCTATATGTTATCGGATGATAGTGCGGCTGAAAAAGTGGAGTTATTATTTGCCCAGAAAGACGGCATTTTAACGATGACATTCAGCACCTCTTTAACTAAGCCTGATTTATTAGAAATGGCGTTCGGTATTAAGAAGGCGCCGCAGTCATTAGCAGCTTCAGGTATTTTAGACGATATTATTAAGACCCATGGTTTTAAAAATGACAGCATTAGCTTTATCAATCATGTGGAAATTGTAAAGGCATTAACATCAGCCGATAGCAATCTATTATCGCAGCAATTAACGCTACTTTTGGCCAGCGAAAGCACAGGTGAAAATCCATTAGCTGAAATTAGAACACCTGAATGCCGTGCTGAACTCACCGCAATTGCCGCAAACTGGCCGCGTACCGTTGCAGGGTTAACTGAGTTTTCAGTAAGCGAAAAAGAAAGTCACATGGCTGCCTCATTTGTGATTGAAACTAAGAATCAACCTATTTTGGCAGCGTTACAAAAAATGCGTGGTTTTATTCCTGCACATATGGACGATATCAACAGCACTATATTCTCGATGGCTATAGGTTTAGATGTCAATGAAGTCGCGCCTGCATTAACCGCAATTTGGGATGATCTACAAAAACCACAATTGACTTGTGCGCCGCTAGCACAATGGCAGTCGGAGCTGAGTCAACAAAGCCCAGCGATGCTCGGTATGTTCACCGGTATGGCTAATGGCGTGAAAGGTATGAGCGTATCATTACTCGACTTTAAAATGACAACGCACGATCAAGATTACCAGTTAGAAAGCGTAGATGCCTTAGTTAGCCTGAGTGCCGAAAATCCCGCCATGTTATTCAATATGGTAAAACCTTTCGCGCCTATGTTGGCGGATGTGCAATTAGCCGATAATGGCGATGCCACTGATTTATCTCCCATATTAATGCTGCCACCTGAGTTAGGTATCAAACCTATGTTGGCGATTAAAGGTCAGCATTTGGTGGTGTATAGCGGTGATAAAGGTTTGCAACTAGCAAACAAACTTGCGGCTGAGAAACTGTCAACCAATGGCATGTATAGCTTATCTGCTGACTACGGCAAGATGTTTACTCCCATGCTAACGTTATTAGAAATGAGCGGTGAGCCAGTCCCTGAAGAAATGAAAATGCTTAAAGATTACAATATGCGAGTAAAAATGAGCTTTGATGTTAATCAGCAAGGCTTAGTCATAGGCTCTGTAGCTAATTCTAAAGCGACAGAGAAAAAGTAATTCTAGATGCCATTTATTGATGCGTGACTATGAGTTAGCGAATAAATATTAAATCGAGCCAGCTAATTGCTGGCTCTTTTTTTGTGGCTAATTGAGCTTAGATTGAGCTAATTTTATGGGTTGTAAGCTTGGTTGTCCCTGCTGCGGTTTGGGTTTTGCTGAACGGACTAAACTCACCAGTCCTTGCCATTGGATGTCGTTATTTTGCGGCAGCAAAATATCGGGTTCAGTCCCCACACCAGATAACAGCTTACCTTGGGCATCATAGGTTAATGAGCTACTCAACCTTATATCGAGCCCACTATTTGGTAATTTGAAATAATAATGACGATCAAAGTCACCAGAGGTTTTTTCGCCAATCAAATTGACTCTGGACCATAAACGAGTGCGATAGGCTATCCATTCACATTCTTGGCGACAATGTGGGCTTACAAGTAGCGCTAAACGATTGCGGCCTTCAGGCGTCACCACAGGTTTAGTGCGGACATACCAAGGACTAAATTTATCGTCGTTGACTGTAGGTAAGTTGCGGGTGAGAGCCTTAAGCCGAGGCGCACTGTACTCTAGCGTGTCGAGTGGCATAAAGTTAAGCGGTTTTAGGTAATCATTTCTGAATTTGGGTGAGCGGCGATAATGTGCAAATCCCATCACGTTTGGCGCTAGGGTATTATTTAAATCTGTATCTTGGTATCGCGACAACATGGTAAGTAGTTTGGGGCTAAAGCCTTTTGCATCACGTAAATCAATGATGAGTAAGGGATGCGTCATGCCCTTGAACAGTTCTTGCTGCAACGCTTTATCTAATTCAAAAGCGCTTAGATCACTTATTTTAAGTTTAACCGTAGTCGTATTGACCGTTGCTAACCGATGAGGCATATCTTGAAATTCATGACGTTCAAATGTCGATAATTGATTAATGACATCAAACACGCTGGGCTCACGGTTGTCATCTTCTTTGGCAATGGCGTCGATAACTTGTGACTGTTTTGGTGCTAAGGCCAGTGTGACCTGCTGAGTCTGCATGTCGTCATTAATCAGAGTAATAAGTACATAGGGTTTAATGCTCAAACCTAAGTCTTCGCGCAATAAATTAAGTTTTTTAAGCCAAGGCCACTGCATTTCTTGGCTTTGTCTAGCAGGCTCGGGCAAATAAGCTTGGCTAGCAGTAACCCATTTATGTATGGGAAGCCCATCAATATGAGTGATAAAGGGAAATTGGCTATTGATTGGACTATTGTCTTTATCTAAAGCTAGCCATTGATCGTTTAGAGGCTGTAATATTAGTGGCAGTTCACCACTTTTATCATCATAATTTTGTACCAGTGCACCAGGGTCTTTTAGTGTATTCAGTAGTTTAGTTATTTCTGCAGCAAATCTGGCATGTGGCGTAATATCCTGATGTTGGTCAACAATGAGGCTCGCCACATGGCGTAGTTGCGCGTTGGTGTTATCCATAGTTAACGCATAGAAACCCGAGTATTGCTCTATTTGACTTAATAGGGCGTAGAGATCTTGGCGTATTTGTTGAGCGGTGAGCTCTGGAAGGGGATTATTTTTGGGTGCCGCGAAAAATATGAGCTGAAGTAAGCTGGCTAAAATGATCGCTGAAAGCAATGTGACGATACTGCGGTAGCTAAAACTCATATTCCTCCATGATCATTCGGTTTTGCTTTAGGGCATAAAAGGCGTGCAACCGTTGGCCTAATTGCCCTTGGCATTAACGTCAATCGCGCTGTTCGGAGTGTTGTTCTGAATATAGACTCAGCCTCATCTGAGCTATTAGCAGCAGATTATGGCTGATTTTTGTACTCTGTCACTTTATATTTCTATAGCAGATCGTTGAGTGAAATCCCGATACCGATACGTTGATTATGGTAGTCATAGTCGATGAGACTCTCACCATAGCCATTAAAATATTGAGTATAAAAGCGTAAGTTACCGACAATGGGATAGCTCCACGTCAGTTCTGCAGAGCCGCGGTCGATATCTTCTAAGTTAGTTTTAAGGGTTAATGTGAACCTATGCGCATCAATACCATAAACGCCGACAAACTCAGCTCTACCTACGTAGTCTTCAATATTGGGGTTATCGTCGCCACTTGCCTGATTTGGATCTGTTTTTTCATCTTCTGGAATGCGCCACCATACTTTGGTTGAGAAGGCGAGCGAACCAGCATCAAAAATCATCGTGGCATAAAGTCGATTCCAGCTACGGGAAAGTGGTCCCGCTTTACCGTTAGATTGATGTACAGCTCCAATACCCCATAAAGAGTTAGTAACACTGCCGATTTTCCAATCGTTATTAAACATCAAAAACATTTCAGGTTCGTGATTGGTTTCTCTAAAGGGAGATGACGTATCTTTGTTATATACCTGCCAATAGGATTGGTTGGTATAAGCAAAGAATAAATGACCATTATCACCGAATATATTGTACCAAATAGGGAATTTAAAACTGATTTGAAACTTCGCTTCAAATTCATCTAATGAATAGGGGTTGAGTACAGCATCTTCGGTAAAGGGATCCATATTAGGATCGGGATTATAGGTAACAGGTAAAAAGTAATTCACTTTATGCGGTGTAATCACAAAAGGCAGATCCGCTGTGGCTAGCTCAACTTCTACCCTGTCTTTAACTAATGATTCTTCGGCATTTATATTCGCACTCAATAATAGTCCAATCACTGCGATAGCTGAATAAAGTCGTTTCATCTGTCCTCCATGATGCATTGATTAGTTTTTTGTCTGTTTAGCTCAACAAAGATAATGGTGGCCAGCTTACCACTAGAAAGTAAATGTATAGCTATTGAAAAATCAAATGTTATGGTGCACTCCAAGGTTTTATGTTGGCTTTTTAGCCAAAGGTGTCGAGGCTATTAAGTTAGCAAGGGATGGCATTTTGATATTTATCATCGGGTATTCGTCTTTTAAGTAGAGTGTTTGAGAATAACATAGTGCAAAAATCATCAATATCTTTAACAAGGCGTGGTTTTATTAAAACGCGGTATTGTTACTAAGTTGTTGTTATGTAATTGTTTATGTTTATATTCTAGATGACACTAAGGCTTAAACATAGAATTTCACTGTTTTATTACTGGCACCCTTAGTTTCTTTTATATCTAAATGATATAAAAACTAATAATTATCTATTTATTATGGAATATAAGACGCGCTATATTTCTACAGACTAAAGTGATCTTGGGGATGCTGATGGAAATTTTCTCTTTACCGGGCCAAGCGGCCAAAGGCAAAGTCTGGCTGGTGGGTGCTGGTCCCGGCGACGTTGAGTTATTGACGTTAAAAGCGTGGCGAATCCTTAAAACCGCAGATGCAGTGCTATACGACGCTTTAGTCAGCCAAGATATCCTCGATCTCATTCCCAAAGACGCTGAAAAGATTGCCGTAGGTAAACGTGCGGGCAAGCATAGCGCCGCACAGGACGAGATTAATCAGTTACTCGTTACCAAAGCTTACACCCGTAAAAATGTAGTGCGGCTTAAGGGCGGCGATCCTTTTATTTTTGGCCGCGGTGGTGAAGAGTTGCAAACCTTAGTCGAAGCGGGGGTTGAGTTTGAAGTCGTTCCCGGCATTACTGCTGCCAGCGGCACGTCAGCCTATGCTGGAATTCCCCTAACCCACAGAGACCATGCCCAAGGCGTCACTTTTATCACTGGCCATTGTCAGTTAGAGAGTCGCCCTATGGATTGGCAAGGTTATGCGAATCCTAACAATACCTTAGTCGTGTATATGGGGATTCTGAACGCAGGCATTATTCGCCAAGGTCTAGTCGATGCGGGCCGAAGCCCTGAAACACCCGTGGCGATAGTGTCAAAGGCAACTACTAAAGAGCAACGTCGTTTTATCGGCCGTTTAGGTGAGCTTGAACAGCTTGCCGCCGATCCAGAATTACAAATGCCAGCTTTGATGATCATAGGTGAAGTCGTCACGCTGAGTGACACCTTGCATTGGTTCAAACCTGAAACGATTGAATCGACTCAAGCCAGTGATGAGCTGACTCAATCGGTTAGAGCCTCGGCCGCCGCGTCGATAAACTAAGCCGCAAACAGTTAAAGCTATTAAGCAGTTAAACATATTAAGCTAACCCATGCTGTGGTAACGCAGCGAATTTAAGGTAAACGGAGAATAGTATGGCCGGGCGTGAATTAAGCCACTTACAACAACTGGAAGCTGAGAGCATCCAGATCATTCGTGAAGTTGCAGCCGAATTCGATAATCCTGTGATGTTGTATTCCATCGGGAAAGATTCTTCCGTTATGTTGCACTTAGCGCGTAAAGCCTTTTATCCGGGCAAGATCCCATTCCCGCTGCTGCATGTCGATACAGGTTGGAAATTCAAAGAGATGATCGCGTTTCGTGATGCGCAGGCAAAGAAATTTGGCTTCGAGTTACTGACGCACATTAACCCAGAAGGGTTGGCGCAGGGAATTAACCCCTTCGACCATGGCAGTGCGAAACACACTGACATCATGAAAACCCAAGGTTTAAAGCAAGCACTTAACCAATACGGTTTCGATGCGGCTTTTGGTGGAGCTCGCCGCGATGAAGAAAAATCCCGCGCCAAAGAGCGCGTGTATTCCTTCCGCGACCGTCACCACAGATGGGACCCTAAAAACCAACGTCCAGAATTATGGCGTACCTATAACGGCGCAGTGAACAAGGGCGAAAGTATTCGCGTGTTCCCATTATCTAACTGGACTGAACTGGATATTTGGCAATATATCTATCAAGAAAACATTGAGTTAGTGCCTTTGTATTTTGCGGCTAAACGTCAAGTGGTTGAGCGCGGCGGTCAGTTAATCATGGCCGATGACGAGCGGATGAAGTTAGCCGAAGGCGAGCAGTTTAAAGAAGAATTGGTGCGTTTTAGAACCTTAGGTTGCTACCCACTTACTGCCGCCATGCATTCTGAGGCCGACAGCCTAGAGAAGATTATTGAAGAAATGCTGTTAACTCGTTCAAGCGAACGTCAGGGTCGATTGATCGACTCAGATCAAAGCGCCTCGATGGAGCAGAAGAAGCGTCAAGGCTACTTCTAATCTCTACAAGGTTAACCCTATTTCGCGAAGGTGGCGCAAGTAAAGCTCGACCTTCAGCCAAGCAGATCAAGAGTGAAAATAAGATGGACAAAGTGGTCAATAAAACCAATCTCATGGCGGCAGAAATTACCCTCCATGGTGTGAAAGAATATCTAGCCCTGCAGCAACACAAAGGCTTACTGCGCTTTTTAACCTGTGGCAGTGTGGATGACGGCAAAAGTACCTTAATCGGCCGCCTGTTACACGACAGTGCCCAGATCTATGAAGATCAATTGGCGAGCCTAAAGAGCGACAGCGCTAAGATGGGCACCACAGGTGAAGCTATCGACTTAGCCTTGCTGGTAGATGGTCTGCAAGCCGAGCGCGAGCAGGGCATCACTATCGATGTGGCTTACCGTTACTTTTCAAGTGATAAGCGTAAGTTCATCATCGCCGATACGCCAGGGCATGAGCAGTACACGCGCAACATGGCAACGGGTGCATCGACCTGTGATTTGGCGGTGATCTTAGTCGATGCCCGCTACGGCGTGCAGACTCAGACTAAACGCCATGCGTTTATCGCGTCATTACTGGGGATTCGTCACTTCGTTGTTGCCGTGAACAAGATGGATTTGCTTGGGTTTGACGAGCAAGTATTCAATCGCATTCGTGCTGACTTTACCGATTTCGTTAAAGATTTCGGTAATCTCGATATCCACTTTGTGCCGTTATCGGCGCTTAATGGTGACAACGTGGTTGAGCGCAGTACGCAAAGCGACTGGTATCAAGGTGGTACTTTGCTTGAACTGCTAGAAACTATTGATACTCAACGTGAACTTAGCTCATTGCCAGTACGTTTTCCTGTGCAATATGTGTCGCGTCCTAACTTAGATTTTCGCGGTTTTGCAGGCACTTTAGCCTCTGGCATTATCAATGTCGGCGACGAGTTAGTCGCTTTGCCATCGGGCAAACGCAGCAAGGTTGAACGTATTGTGACCTTCGATGGCGACATACAAGAAGCGGTTGCTGGCCAAGCTGTGACCATCACGCTGGAAGATGAAATTGATATTTCCCGTGGCGATTTACTGGCAAGACCGGATTCTGCACCCGCCGTCGCTAACGTGATCAGCGCTGACATAGTGTGGATGGATGAAAAGCCATTACAACTCGGCCAGTTATACGACATCAAAGTGGCCGGTAAGAAGACGCAAGCTTCTGTGACTGCTATCGATTATGTGGTTGATGTTAATACCTTAGCGCGCAGCGCGACGGACACGCTTGGGTTAAACGCCATTGCTCGCGTGACCTTAGAGCTGACCGAAGACATAGTGTTCGATGCGTATTCGTTAGTACGCGATACCGGCGGAATGATCTTAATCGATCGCCTGAGCAATGCGACGGTTGCCGCAGTGATGGTGGTGTCGGGTCAGCATGTTAACAAACAAACAGCATCACAATTTAGTGCCTTTGAAGTTGAGTTTAATGCCTTAGTGCGTAAACACTACCCACATTGGCAAGCGATAGATATCTCTAAGCTTGGAGCTTAATTTGTGAGTGACTTGTGGCTATTAGCGATTATTTTGATAGGGCTTGTGGCTGGCTTAATTAGCGGCCGTATCAATCCAGCGGTATTGTTTTTATTTGCATTTTTGCTCTGTTATTTGCTTGGCATGGTTGCGCTCGATACCGCATTAACAAGCTTTACCAATATTGGCTTAGTCACGCTGGTCCTGTTGGTGTTGGCCGCGACGGCGTTAGAAAAAACCTCCCTGCTGGGGAAGTTGAGTCAAGTCATAGGCAATAGTTCTTTGCCTATGACAATGGCAAAGCTTGGGCTATCGACCGCCTTGCTGTCGTCATTTACCAATAACACTGCGGTGGTGGCGTCGCTTATCGGGGTTGTGCGTCGCAATCAAGCACACGCACCCGCTAAGTTATTATTGCCGTTAAATTATGCGGCAATTTTAGGTGGCACACTGACCCTGATTGGTACCTCGACCAACTTGATTGTGAACTCCTTTGTAGAAAACGCCGGCTTACCCGCCTTAGGGTTCTTCGAGTTTACACCAGTTGCTGTGGTGATCGTCGTCGCGGGCATCTTGTTACTGACCTTACTGGCGAACATTCTGCCTGACAGACGGGAAGAATCAGGTGAAGAAGCGCTGCCATATTTGCTCGAAGCCCATGTGGCGAAAGGTTCGTCCTTGGTCGGTCGCAGTGTGGTGGATAATAAACTTAGGGCGCTTAAAAAGTTATATCTGGTTGAATTAGAACGCAGTGGCATTTGTATTTGCCCTGTGCCGCCCCAGTTAGTGTTGCAAGCGGACGACGTGCTGCGCTTTAGTGGCGCGGTGGAATCGGTTGAGTTATTGCACCAATTCGATGGTTTAGATTGGTTTGGTAAACATCAAGCCAAAGGACAAAATTTAGTTGAAGCCGTGCTCGCACCGTCATCTCGTTTAGTGGGCAGTTCGTTGAAAGAGTCGCGTTTTCGTGAGCAATTTGATGCGGCTGTGATGGCCATTCGCCGCGGAAATCATCCGCTGAAGGGCGGACTCGGTGACATTATTCTGCAACCCGGTGATGTGTTGTTATTGACACCAGGTGATGGTTTCAGCAATAGCGCAAAATTAAGTTCAGAATTTGCGGCGATTAGCGGCTTAGATTTGAATGTGCGTCTGGACAGTCGCCGTGGTCGTTGGGTATTGCTCGGCTTTGCGGTCACGATCGTTTTGAGTGTCACCGGTGTATTACCCTTGGCTAAAGGTTTAGTGATATTGCTGCTCAGTTATTTTGCCATAGGCGCAGTCACGCTGGCAGAGCTTAAACGCCGTTTCCCATTGGAATTAGTGGTGATCGTGGGGAGTGCTTTAGGGCTCGCCAACTTGATGATGAGTACAGGCCTTGCGGACAGTTTAGCCCAAGGATTACTCTCAGTTATTAACGGTTATGGGGTATTTGGCGCTTTTGTCGGCGTGTATTTGATGACCTTGTTGCTGACTGAACTGGTGACCAATAATGCTGCCGCAGCGCTGGCTTTCCCTATCGCCTACGCGATTGCGCTTAATTACGGTGTCGATGCAAGACCCTTTATTATGGCCGTGGTCTTTGGTGCCAGCGCGAGCTTTATTTCACCCTACGGCTATCAAACCAATTTGATGGTGTTTAATGCGGGTAATTATCGCTTCAGTGACTTCGTCCGCCTAGGATTGCCGTTATCTGTGCTGTATTCCCTGATAGTGATATTTATGGTGCCGATCATCTTTCCATTTTAGTGATTAGCTTGAGTTTATTGCCCTTGTGTTAGCCGTTTAACAACATAGGGATTGAGGAGTTTTTATGACAAATATCGTGTGGCATCAACATCCTGTAGATCAAGCTGCCAGAGCCGAGCAGAAAGGCCAAAATCCAGTATTACTGTGGTTTACCGGACTGTCTGGCGCGGGCAAGTCAACACTGGCGGGTGCATTAGAGCGGGCGTTATTTGAGGCGGGATTCCACACTTATTTGCTTGATGGCGATAATGTGCGCCATGGCCTGTGTAAAGACTTAGGGTTTACGGTTGAAGACCGTGACGAGAACCTGCGCCGTGTCGGCGAAGTGGCTAAATTGATGGTGGATGCGGGGCTTGTGGTGTTGTCAGCCTTTATCTCCCCGACCCGTGAAGAACGTGATGGTATTCGTGCCCGTTTTCCTGCGGGGCAGTTTATTGAAGTGCATGTAGCGACGCCTTTGAGTGTGTGCGAGCAGCGTGACCCTAAGGGGTTATATGTGAAAGCGCGCAGTGGCGAAATTAGCAATTTCACTGGTATTTCATCACCCTATGAAGCGCCATTGGCCGCCGAGTTAACCATAGATACCAGCAAAGGCGATTTAGTGACTCAAGTACGCGCCTTAATTGATTATCTGACGGCAATCAATGTTATCAATGCCGATAAGGCAAAAGCGCTAGCTTAACATTTAGCCCTTATCTTGCTTAAAAGGAGCCTTTAGGCTCCTTTGTTATTTCTGGGTTTTACTGCTTATACCATTGATTCATAATTTTTTATGGCGTGAGCATTATTCTATTTTAAAGTCTTTAGCAAATAAGAGCTGCAGAGCCTTCAAGTATTCTTGATCCGGCTTAGGCTGTACTAGTTGGGCGAGTTCATCACCAATCGGTGTTAAGCGATAATAACTAAAAAGCAAATTACCGCTCTTGGGCGTAAGCTTCATTTGTATGCCTTGCAGGGCAAATTGAATTGGTGTTTTGTTATTGAGTAGGCCGGTTTCGAACTCACTGCTGTGAAGTATTCCCGCATCGACTAAGGTCAAAATACTGGAATAAGGTAGCCCAAACTGGGATAAGCCTAAATTGACTGAGGTGGTTTTACGGAAATACTGGCCAATCCCACCGGATAAGCGATAGCCACTGATGAGTTTTAGGCGCTGCTCGTTATTCACCTTCGCCGCCATGCCAAGGGCTTTTTCAAGAATTTGTGCTTCCCTGTGAGTCAGTTGCTTGAGCAGTGCTAAGGTACGTAGACTGAAGTTACCGGGATTGACTATCTCGCTCGACAATATCCGAGCCCACAAATCTTGCATCTTACGATTATGGATTTGCTCTGCCATCATAAAAAATTGATGACTCCAATCGGGATCAAGATCGACCCCAGTAACATCTGAGTGGGTATAACTGAGGGCTAAGGCAAAAATGGTTTCCACATTGGCCTGGTATTGGCTCGATAACTTGCGTGCTCTATGTTGAGCTCGCTCGGCTATTGAGGCGTTCGCAGGGCGATATTCTTGCTCACTGGCGAGCCCTAATTGGCGACCAAGTAGCAGGGCTTTTTTGCGAGCGGATACCTCGGATGCTGACTCGCCTTCTTCTGCCAACATTAAAATATCTGAATCCTTCATCATGTAATAAATCCCTGCATGTCAGTGATATGTTTCGTGTACTGCATTCTATTCTATGGTTTTAGTGGATGTTTTATTGGCTGTCCATAGGATTTCATTACAAGGTTCTGAATAGCGCGACACATTAAGCGTCTAAATTAACCAACATGCGCTAAAGCCTGCACCAATATAAAAATTCAAGCCGAAATACCCTGCCATAATGGCCCTCATAATACGGTAATAATGACTGTTGTAATGTGATTAATCGTAAAACTCGCCGACATTCAACAGTAAGCATCATGCATATGATGCCAATATCGAGGCCAGCTTACCTCGGTGAGGATGAGAATTGTGCGCAAACAATAAATGTACAGCCTAGTGATGCCCTAGTGCTTTATGCCTACGCCTCAGCAGATAAACCATGAGTGAACGTTAAAAAGGGGCAAGGTTTATCCCGTCACGGATTTATCCTTACAGAATATGGGAGACAAGCCTACCTATGTTCGCCCAGACTTTTTAACCTCTTTCAAAAAGGGTCAACCTCAGGATTTGTCCTTTTTTGTGAGCTGGCTAAAACAACCGTATATACATGGCGTCTTTGGCGTTAAGCCCGTGATCTATTTCATGTAAATGGCAGAGTAAATCACCTACTATGAAGCATCTTAAGTGTTATTTTCTTTTGTATACTCAGCTAAACGCTACTGGAATCTGATTGACTCACAATACGATCGCGGGTATTTGCGTCACTATCAAGTCGCCATTTTATATATTGCTAATGGTTATTTTACTTAGACTGAATCGAGGCTAAATTGAAAAAAATTCTCATTATTTATTCTAGTGTTCACGGTCAGACTCAAAAAATTGCCACTAAATTAGCGCAGCAGCTAATCGGTTTGGGTAACTCAGTGGTGACTGCTGATATCAAGGCTGCTCCAGCCCTTAATGAGTTTGACAAAGTTATTATCGGCGCCAGTATCCGCCACGGTAAACATAACCCTCGTTTGTATGAGTTTATTGAAAAGCATCAAACGGTATTGGCGAGTAAAGTAAGTGGATTTTTCTCCGTGAGTTTAGTCGCGCGTAAACCCACTAAAAATACTCCTGAAACAAACCCTTATATGCAAGCCTTTTTGAGTAAAACCACATGGCGGCCACAATTGCTACGGGTTTTTGGAGGTAATTTAAATTATCAAGGTTACAACGCGTTAGACCGAAACGTTATTCGATTTATCATGTGGTTAACGAAAGGCCCGACGGATCCTGTGACTAATGTTGAATACACTGACTGGCATAAAGTCGATGAATTTGGTGAGCAAATTCATCGCGCTTAAATGTGAGAGTTGAAATAACAATGCTGTTTACCACCATGGGATTATCTATTGAACGGAGCAGCATTGAACGGAACAGTATTAAAGGGTTGAGTATGTTCTTTATCAGGGAGGAGTTATAAATATGCTAACTATGCTCAGGTCTCGGTGCCGTATGCTGATGAGATATCTGCATGTAGGGATTGTGATGTTAAGTAGCTTACTTGTGTGCACTAGCCCTTGGATTATTATGTTGCGGCGGATACCCGATAACGCTAGCCTCTGGGATTATTTACACGTGTATTTAGGTTTAGTCTGCACAGGTCTTGGCATCCTTTTTTTAATCAACAATTGTTTGCAAGGAAAGTGGCGTCAATATTTTGGGTGGTTAGTCGGCGATGGCATGCAGTTAAAACAGGACATTGTCGGGCTTGTAAGAGGTAAATTTCCTATCGCGGGTGGCAAAGGGTTATTTAGCGCGATTGAAGGCATAGGCATGTTGTTACTGGTGGCGACTGGCCTTAGCGGTTTAATCTGGTTTCTATTTCAGGGCACGGCTACTGCGATAGAGTGGCGCGGTTATCATCAGCTATTTGCTCAGGCATTTATTGGTTTCTTAGTGGTGCATTTACTCTTAGCTATCAGTCATATCATCGATTTTATCCGGCAATAGATTTCTTCACTCCTTTTTAAACTTAAAAAAATGGCCTCAATATTGAGGCCATTTTTTGATATTGGTTAACGTCAAATTAGCTAAGACGTCGCTGACGAGTAACGGCTATTGCTGCGGCGAAGGCTAAAAATAACCCACCTAAACTGCCGCCAGATGAGGTTTTAGCAGGAGCGACATCTTTCTCAATAGCAAGGTAGTTAATTAACCCAATTAACTCATCTAAGGTTTTAATGCTGTTTAAGTTAACCGCATATTTATCGTTCACGATGAAGGCTGGTACGCTCTCAATCTTAAATTCGTTTTGTTGAGTACGCCACAGAGCGAGCTTTTCATTGGTGCTTTTACTGTCAGCGACTTTATCGTACTGGGCTGCATCGACACCTAATGGGACGAAGATCTTTTTTATATCATCACGGTTATTGATTTGCTGCTCATGTTCATGGCCGGGAGCGCTGTGATCGTGGCCATTTTGGCCTTCTACACCTTGAATGGCGATGAACATGGCATGAGTTAAGGCATCTTTATTATCCACGCTTTGGATCACGGCCAGCGATCGCATGACTTCAGTGCCAATGTCACTATTCATGAAATCGACATGCTTACTATCAAAGCCTATTTTGGGATTGAGATTGGCTTTAATATCGGGCAGATAATTGGTTTCCATATTGAAACAGTTATGGCAATAAAATGAATAAAACTCAGTGAGTTTAGGTTCGCTGCTTGGCGCTTTGGTAGAGATTTGAGTGTAATGCGTGCCTTCAATAAAATTGGCGGCCAAGCTGCTCAATGGAGTGATCACTAAGGTGACAGCCAAGGCTAATTGTTTAATCATAATGTCCTCAAATTCGATGGTGTTAAATGCGGAGTATCAGTCATTTTTCTTTATCAGTGCTTATATGGTTAGCATAAGAGTAAAAGTGAACAGCAGTGTAAGTGTCGGCCTAGCAAAAATTCCAGCATTGGCGCATGGGTTTAGGGTAAATGGAAAGGCTTAATTATGGCTGAATTAGCCTGCTACGACTGTGCTAAATCTGTGATCTCAATGGAAGTTTTGCTGTAGATTTATAGGAGTGTAAGCGGGATCACATCACCACGTTGCAGAGTTCCTGCCCTAGCCGAGATAAAGCGCCATAGGATTGGATGTTTGTGCAATATTTCATGTGAGCATCAAACGCCGTTTAAATGGCACCATTAAAACGGCACCACATAGGGCATAGTGCAGTATTGAGTAGCAATGTTTACGCCGCATCTTTTAATGACTGCCAAGCCTCACAGACCTCTCTAAAGCGCGCTGCATCACCATCGGGTCGATCAGGATGCCATTTTAGAGCTAACCGTCGCCATTGTTTGCGGATATCGCGCGCAGTGGCACTTTCGTCTAATTCGAATACTCTTAAGGCATTACCCTTATTCATCAAATTGATATTTAAGCCAATATAGCTTTTATAATTACTCCAAAAGGCTTCGAGTAGCTCCCGCACCACGTTTTCACTGGTGTCGTAATTATTCCAATCAAGGTAATAGTCACGTAGAGAACTATCCTGCATTATCAGGGTATTAACGTTGGATGGCACTAAGCGAAAAATTTGAATTTCCATGGCTTTCACTTGTAGCCATTGCTTGGGCAGTAATATTTCCTGTAGCTCAAACAGGGCGTTCATCAGTAAAAAATTACGCTTGAAGAGATCATTGCCGGGGTTTTCATCAAGTTGATGTAACAGGCCTTGGTTTTGTAACTCTGCCGCTAAGTGATGAATCTTCCAGCTTTGATTTGAAGCTTGTAAAACTGTCAGCAACGACCAAATCAATGGATTATCGCCCTTAGTGTTTGTAACTCGAATCGATTGAGGTTCTGCAGTGAGAGAGGGTTTGGCAAATAACATACTGACTGTCCCATCCTAAATAGTGAGTGTAAACATGGCGCCGATAACGTGTATTAGGCTGCTCAAAAGTGTTAAAACGCAGAACATTAATGATTTACGAAACTGATTATTAAATTATTTTTCAAATCGTTTCTTAAATCATGCCATAGAGCCAAAGTGTAGGCAAAGGTGAATTTTACAGCAATAGCACAGCAGGCTGCTTCTACTGTGAGTAATATTATTGTCAATGCTCACTTAATACATAAATTGCAGGCTGACAGCTTGAGTACGGGCTATTGAGCTGTATTAAATATAAAAGACCCTTACTGATATCGTTATAAAACAAGGGTCTTATCAGCTTTTGGTTGAAAAACGTCAAATAAGCTGTTTATCAGTGTTAGATTTCAGTAAAAATCTTATCTTGTGCTAGACGCGATTTAGGCAACTTAGCATTGAAATCTTCTTCTGCACGGTAGCCAAGCGCAACGACGACAGACGCGCATAAACCTTGTTCTCTTAAGCCTAATACTTGATTTAATTGAGTCGCATCGAAGCCTTCAATTGGGCAAGCATCGATATCTAACACGCTGGCGCCGAGCATTAGGGTGCCAAGAGCTAAGTAGACTTGTTTCTCCATCCAATGCTGCGCATCTTTCAGCTCATAATTATGCATATTCACGAAAAAAGAGCGGCCTTTGTGCTGCGCTTGCTTAGCTTCTTCGTTGGCAAAACGGCCATCTTTAGCTTCTTGTTCCAATACTTGCTGTAAGTGTGCTTCATCTAACTGGGTACGAGTACAAAGCACGACCACATGGGAAGCATTAAGGATTTTTGGAGTATTAAAGGCGAAGTTTTCTGTTGCTTGAGCAATTAACGCTTTACCTTCGGCAGTGCTCGCTAACACAAAATGCCAAGGCTGTGAGTTAGTTGATGAGGGGCTAAACTGCAATAAAGTTTTGATTTCTTGTATTTTATCTGCAGGGATCGTCTTAGTTGGATCAAACGCTTTCGTGGTGTAACGTTTTTTAGCAAGGAAACTTAAGTCACTCATGTAACGGCTCCAAATCATCAAGGAATACAAATTCAATGCCAGCATTCTAAGCGGGTTTACATAAAATACAATGTGATCACGGCAGATGTTAGAGGCAAAAACGTTAAATGGGCTGGTGGGTTAAGGTTCAAACGCAAAAAGCATTATGGATATGAGTTTGGTACATTTACCGTTGAAGTAAGAGGGAACTTACTATTAATTTGAATCCTTCACTCACTGCACGCTCTGATAAAAGTAACGGCAGTGAGTATGATTATTTCACATCATTCAATCTAACCAGCACGCAGTACTTTACTTAAAAACGCTTGGGTACGGGCTTCTTTTGGGTGGCTAAATAGCTCTTCGGGTGGGCTTGATTCAACTACATAACCGCCGTCCATAAAAATCACTCGATCGGATACATCTCGTGCAAAGCCCATTTCGTGGGTGACAATCACCATGGTCATGCCCTTTAGCGCTAAATCTTTCATCACGTCTAATACATCACCGACCATTTCAGGATCGAGTGCCGATGTTGGCTCATCAAACAACATTAAGTCCGGCTCCATCGCTAATGCACGGGCAATGGCGACCCTTTGCTTTTGGCCACCCGATAAACTGGCGGGGTAGGCATTGGCTTTGTCACTTAAACCAACCTGTGCCAGTAGGTCGAGGGCTTTAGTTTCGGCCTGAGCTGGCGTCATCAGCTTTAGGCTAATGGGCGCTAAGGTAATATTTTGAATCACGGTTTTATGGGGAAACAGATTAAAGTTTTGAAACACCATGCCCACTTTTTGCCGCAATTTATCCACACAGGCGTTTGGTGCTGTGATGAGCTGACCTTCAATCTCGATATCACCTTGGCTAGGTTGCTCCAACAGATTGATACAACGTAAAAAAGTACTTTTTCCACTGCCACTAGGGCCGATCACGCTGACGACTTCGCCCTGACGGATATGCTCACTAATGCCCTTGAGCACGTGGTTATCGCCGAAGTTTTTATGCAGGTTGGTTATTTTAATCACTTTGTTTCAACCTCTTTTCAAATTTCGATAGCACGAAGGTGAAGCTGTACGTCAGGAATAGATAAATAAGGGCGCAGGTAAATAACGGCACACTGTCTTCAAAGGTGCGGCTACGGATGATTTCACCCGCGCGCATTAAATCAACGCCACCAATAAAGCCAATTACTGCGGTTTCCTTGAGGAGTACGATAAATTCATTACCGAGAGCAGGCAGAATATTTTTAACCGCTTGGGGCAAAATAATCGATTTCATGGTCATCGTTTGCGATAAACCGAGTGAACGTGCCGCTTCGGTTTGACCTTTATCGACGGCTTGAATACCCGCACGGATAATCTCAGAAATATAAGCGCCACTATTAAGGCCAAAGGCGATAATAGCAGCGGTGATTTTATCGACATCTAAGGCTGAAAGCACGATGAAGTAAAGAATCACTAACTGTACTACTACAGGGGTGCCACGGATCACGCCGACATAAAGATTGGCGGGGAAGCGGATATACCACTTAGACGACATCTTCATAAAGGTGGTGCCAATGCCTAACACTGCACCTAATAACATGGCGAAGAAAGTGACAATTAATGTCACCTTCAAGCCATTTAATATCAGCAGTATACCTATCATGCCATCTTCGCCGATTGGGCTAAATAGCGAATTATTAATCGCGTCTATCATGCTGAAATCACTTTATATGGGTAGAAACCAGTGTTTGGTATTGGCCGTCGGCTTTCATTTTTGCCAAGGTATTGTTGATGCTAGTTAACAGTTCTGGTTGCTTTTTTGAAACGGCAAAGCCGTAAAACTCAGCCGGAAAATCAAGTTTTATCAGCTTTAATTCAGGATTTTTTGCCAGATAATTAGCCGCAGGTTCGCTGTCAAATAACACCAAATCTACTTTGGCATTTTTAAGCTCCATAATGGCCTCAAAACCGGTATTAAAAGCAGTCACATTCTCGGTGTACTGCTTTGCCATAATGTCGGCAGTGGAACCTAATTGCACGGCAAAATGCTTACCTTTAATATCTTCAATTGTTTGAATACTATCGTTATCTTTGTTAACCAGTACCACTTGCGTTGCTTCGTAGTAGGGTTCAGAAAAGTTAACGCTTGCTTGACGTTCAGCGGTAATAGTCATGCCAGAAGCAATAAAATCAATTTTACCTGAGTTGAGTGCGACGATCAGCGAATCGAACTTCATGTTTTCGACTTTCAATGTTTTGCCGGCATCTTTAGCGATTTGTTTTGCCAATTCGATATCGAAGCCTTTGATTTCATCACCACTTTGGCCGCCAACATATTCAAACGGCGGGAATGCCGCGTTGGTGCCAACAACTAACACGTCATCGCTTTTCCCACATCCTGCTAACATCAAGGTGGCTGTTAAGGTCAGGCCGCCTAATAACATGGATTTTTTCATTTAAGACTCTCTTATCGTTTTCATTATCAGTGTGGCGACTATAGGCAGACGCTGAATGAGTGTCAATATTTATGCTGTAAAATTGACTAATGATTCATTTTTATTTTTTATTTATAGCAGAGGGAAGTGATGGATTGACGCCTTGTACCTGAGTTGTTCTTTATTGGTTAAATATTTGTTTGTATGGAGGTATCTAACGTTATTGTAAGTGTTGAGTCTCCTTCGCGGGTGTTTATGTTAGTTATTTTTAAGCGGCTTATCGTGATGTGAATATTCACTTATGCATCAAAGCTAAATTAACTTATGGAGCGCACAAACCCAGAATTAACTCGTTGAGGCACGCTATTCATCGCGCCATTTTTATCGATGTTATGCTAATTTTATACAGTGTTAACCACGGGTCTATTGACGCTACAGACCATAGAATATGTGTTAGGAGCTTAAAGTGAACTATCTCAATTTGGCATTAGTTTGTGCTGCCCTGTGTGCATCGGGGACGCTAAAGGCTGAGGAGCAAACTCAGTGGCATTACAGCTTAGGTGTCCACGATTTTATTGTTGAGGATTCCCATACTCCAGGGGTGAATGCGAGTTTATTAATTGAACATCACACTCAAACCGATATTCTGCTGACTGCGGCGATTGATATCTATTTCGATATTGATACAGATAAGCTCGATCCTGACCATATCCCCGTGTGGTTTAAGTCTGACTATGCCGCCAGTGGCGAGCTCTACCGTGTAAACCCTGAGTTCTCATTGGGTTGGCAGCTTGATTTACAAGGAAAACGTAACACTGTCAGTTCAGTCGAAAAGCAAGTTAAGTTGTTTCCTGAACTAACGGCCAACTTTGATGGACAGCAATTACAAGCGCAATTGAAAGCGGGAGCGGGTTATTACTATCTTGAAATCGATGATGATGTGCCTAAAACGCGAGGTTACGATCGTAGCGATTTTGGTAATAGTGAATTTGCATATACCTTGATGGGGCAGTTAGGTATAGATGCGACCGCTGAGCTACATATGCAAGTTGCTGCTCAAACTTGGCAAGATGATGATCAATGGCTAGAGCGTCAATATCGATTCGAGATGAGTTATCAAACTGATTTTTGGTATCCCAGTAGCCATTTAGTGCTCAGTGCTGAACATACCCAATATAATTTAGACCACTACGCTAAAGTGGATGTTAATTCGGCTGATTACTTACCTATTTTACCTTGGGATAGTGACACTCTAGTGCGCCTAAGCCTTGTGATCCCTTGGTAGAAAACAGCATTATTGCTGAGTTAAGTGTTTTTTGACTAAGTTAATCATGGCTTGTGCGGCAAAGGATAATACCTGATCTTTACGCCAAAATAGTGATAATTCCCAGCGTAGCTCATCACTCGCCAGCGGGATATTCACCACACCAGACACGCTGTAACGCCGCGCAATTGAGCGCGGTAATACCATCACACCAGTCCCCGCTGCGACTAAGGCTATACCAAAGTCAGCTTGGCTAACACGAGTAATATTTTTAGGGGTAAATCCGGCGTGTTGGCAGGCTCTGAGCACTAATTGGTAAAGAGTATACTCAGTTTCGAACATCACTTGTGGCTCGTTACTAAGGTCGCTAAATAGCAGCACGCCTCTAGTCGATAAAGGATTTTCTTTAGGCAGTACGACGACCATAGGATCGTTAAATACACGGATACCCTCATAACCATCATCAACTTCGATAATGCCTGTCGCAAGTTCAATTTCACCCTTTTGGATTGCTGCGGTTTGTTCTACGCCCCCACGAACGAGCAAGTGCATATCAATTTGCGGATATTGCTGACGATATTTGGCAATAATAGGTGCAAAAATTTCCGCACTGCCTAATGGAGCTAACCCGAGTTTGAGCTCGCCAGCCGTTAAACTGCGCTGCGCGGTGAGTTCAGCAAGCATACGTTGCCGGCCTGCGAGCAGGTCTTTACCGTGACGATAGACGACTTCGCCTGCGGGAGTGAGTTTCACTTGGGTGCCGCGTTTACCGCGCTCAAGCAAGGTGAGATCGAGCTCCAGTTCTAATTGGCGCACGGCTTTTGATAGCGCAGGTTGCGTGAGATGAACTATTTCGCTGGCCTTACCAAAGCCTCCGGCATCAACGATTTCGATAAAATAGCGAATGACTTTGAGATCCATCTGGATTCACCTTTAATGTATTCCTAAAATTCATGCATCACATTCTTAATATTCATTTTTTTTATCAAATAAGCAAGCCTAAAATAGCCCCATAGAAAACTTTGTTCTAACCGAGAAAATCATGTCATTCCTACAAGCCGCAATACGTCAGTGTCGACATTGGGCTTTGTTATTAACCCAAATCGGCCTCTTTTGTTTACTGTCCTTTGCTTGCCACTGGTTTGCGACTTGGGCACATTCGCCTATCCCTGGGAGTGTGATTGGTCTAGCAATCCTTTTGTTTTTATTGGGTTTTAAGCTAATACCCGAAAATGCTGTGCAACTGGGTGCCGCTTGGTTAATTGGTGAGTTATTGTTGTTTTTCATCCCTCCAGTGATATCAGTGATTAAGTACGAGGCGTTATTTGAGCAATACGGCACCAATATCTTATTCACCTTAGTGATGGGGAGTGTGTGTGTGATGTTTGGCACTGGTTTTGTCGTCGACAGAGTGTTTCGTTTTGAACGGCAACTCAATATCAAAAAGCAGGCCCGTCGCCACGCTAAGGCTGCTTAGTTATGGCTAATTCAAATATCATCGATTTTGTAATGTCACAAACGGGGTTAGCCTTATTTAGCTTACTGCTTACTGTATTTTGTTATTTCGGCGCTAAGCGTTTATACAAGTACCATAGAGTTTGGTGGTTAGCGCCGATAGTATTAGCGCCGATAGTGATTACCTTGTTGGTATTTAATCTTGAAATACCATTACCTACTTATTTCGAATATACCCATTGGTTAATGGCCATGTTAGCGCCAGCGACGATCGCCTTTGCTTTACCTATCTACCGTGAGCGTAAGCTTATCCGTCAATATCCATTGACGATTGGTTTAGGAGTACTCGCTGGATTATTTTTAGGGATGATTTCTTCTTGGGTACTAGTGAAATTTGTTCCTTTGCCGGTGGAATTGTCTAAGAGTTTGCTGGTGCGATCGGTTTCAACTCCCTTTGCGATGGAGGCTACCAGTGCCTTTGGCGGTGTACCTGAACTGACCGCCATGATGGTGTTAATCACTGGAGTGATTGGCATGCTGGTGTGTGAGCCTTTATTCAAATTCATGCGGATTCGTACTTCGTTAGGTAAAGGTGTGGCACTGGGCGCATCGGCTCACGGTGCAGGCGCTGCGAAAGCTAACGAAATTGGTCAGCAAGAGGGGGTTATCGCCAGTTTAACAATGATTTTTATTGGTATTGCTATGGTGCTAGGGGCCCCTGTTTTTGCGTTGATCTTTATCTAACCTGAACTCTGGATAGTGGCTGTGGTAACTGATTAATCTTATTATCTTATTCACAAAATTAACTCTACAGAGTGAGTTTTTTCGTTATTAAGGCAAGTTTGCGTACCTAATAGCGGGCTATTAGTAGCAAAGTTAACGCAGATAAAGGGAAAAATACCCTGTAGAGACGCAGAGCTTATCCCGAGTTCAGGTTATCTAGGCTTTGAATTCTATCGTGTGAGTTTTATGGCTTGAATTCACACACCTCAATTTTGGCAAATTTGCCTCTTCGGGCGCTAACACCTTCTCAGTTATGCGCCTTTTTTTTGCTTGTGACCCATCCTAAATATGGCATGCTGTACCCAGTTGAAATACAAAGAATTCAGGGTGATTACAGATGTCCAATGAGCGAAATAAACCGCTAGAAACACAACAAAGCGTGAGTTTACGTCCGGTTGATGAAACTGATCTTGAAGCGATTTTTGCCCATCAAAGCGATCCTATTGCTAACCAGCTTGCTCAGTTTCCACCTCGGGATCGGGAAGCATTTTTTAAGCATTGGCATGGGAATATTCTTAGGCAAGTCAATGTGCTAGCGAGGGCTATCGATTTTGATGGCAAGTTTGTGGGCAACATTGGCCATTGGAACAGTGACGGGCAAGCGCTGATAGGATATTGGATTGACCGTGACTACTGGGGCAAAGGCATCGCGACACAAACCTTAGCGCAATTCTTGCCTTTAGTGAGTGCGAGACCACTCTTTGCCGAAGTCGCTAAGCATAATCTGGCCTCCCAGCGAGTCCTCTTAAAACACGGGTTTGTGCTGACGGGTCAATTAATTCAAGAGAGCCAAGATACTGAAGCATTGCTCGAATTTGTTTTACGTTAGCTTGTAACGGCACCATCGCGGCATTTATGGCGTATGTTAATGCGTTTATACGCCATAAATCGTGTCTTCCAATCCTTAAAACCCCTTAACAGAGCCGCTTTTGTTAAAAGTGTAAAAAGTCGTCCATTATTTTTATTGCCAATGATTCTACTGCCAAACCCCTCTTTTAAAGACATAGTTGCTGTAGTAAGTCAAAAGTTTGGATCTAGCCGCTTGATTATTCAAGATTAGTGACAGGTTAAGCTGGCTTTACATAGGCAAAATAGACAAGAAAGTGCTGATCTTGCAGATAAAAATCTCATTACATTCTATTTCTTTCACTGAAGAACTCCTATACTTAGCCAAACCTTGTGCCATAGCACAATCGATCCCTTTTTTATTCAGTGAAATCTAAATGAAGATCCGTTTTCTACTCAGTAGTTTTATCCTTGTATGCAGCAGTTTAACTGTTGCCACGACAGCGCATTCTGCCGATTCGGCTCCTGTCCCCGTTAACTATGCTAGCTATGCCAGCAAAAGTACTGCCGTTAAAAAAGCGATAGTAAAACAGCAAGAAGTGGCATCGAGTAGCGCTATGGTGGTCGACCTTAAAACCAACGAAGTTTTATATTCAAGTAACCCAAATGCTGTGTTGCCTATAGCCTCAGTCACTAAGCTGATGACGGCGATGGTGACCTTAGATGCTAAACTCGCAATGGATCAAAAGTTAACGGTCAATATTAAAGACACTCAGGAAATGCGTGGCGTTTATTCTCGGGTGCGTATTGGCAGTGAAATTAGCCGTAAAGACATGCTACTGCTGACGTTAATGTCATCTGAAAACCGTGCCGCGGCGAGTCTTGCACATCATTACCCTGGTGGCCATAAAGCTTTTATTAGGGCGATGAATGCCAAGGCTAAAGCGCTTGGCATGAAAAATACCCGCTATGTTGAGCCTACAGGGTTATCCTATAAAAACGTCTCCAGCGCCCGCGACCTTATTGTGCTACTTAAAGCCAGTGAAGGTTATCCTATGCTAGGCCAATTGAGCTCGACTGAAAAAAAGACTGTTACCTTTGCTAAGCCAAGATATAGTTTGGATTTTCGCAATACCAACCGTTTGGTTTATAAGGATAACTGGAATATCCATCTGACTAAAACCGGTTTTACTAACGAAGCTGGTCATTGCTTAGTGATGCGTACCGAAATGGCAAAAAGGCAAGTAGCCTTTGTGGTGCTTGATGCCTACGGTAAATATACTCATATCGCCGATGCTAATCGTCTGCGTAATTGGTTAGAGACTGGTAAAGTGACCCCGATTCCTGCTGAAGCGAGACAATACAAAAGGGTGCGTAGCCAGCAGCAATTAGCTAAGCTTTGAACGAGGTTTAGTACTCTGCAGTTCACGTAATAGTTTTACACCATAGTGCTTTAGTTAGTTTAGCAAGCGCTTAGGTTAGCCCTCAGTAGACGACCGCAAAGGTCGTCTCGTTTGCAGTATTGGTTCATTTTGCATATTCTGCGGTTGATAGTTTATGCCTCACATTTTTTCCCTTCAATATCTTGCTCTACAGCCAAATAGGCTACATTCAAATCGGAATGGTGACTTTGCATGCCATGCTGCTTTTTTATTACTTGAATGCCCTCATTGATATAGAACATAGAGTTGTTACTTCAATTGCTTTTAGTGTGATTTAAATACTTATTTACAAAACGATAAACGCTAACGTTGCCATGGGCACGATTATTCCTTTACTCTCTAGTAGACCCTCAAAACGTTATTACTCTCAAGCTTAGGGAAGGCATACTACCTGCGGTTAGCTTGTCCAATGGAGACACCTCATGACACAGCAAGATAAGCAAGCCCAAGATATAATAACCCCGCAAATTGCGCATGATGCACAAGCTATTCCACAAGAAGCCTTTGACTGGTATGACGAATATGCACACGGCATTATTGATCGCCGTGAATTTATGGGGCGCCTTGCTGGGCTCGTCGCGTTAGGATTTACCATGACGACACTGACAGGCGCCTTTTTACCTAATTATGCCCTCGCCGAGCAAGTATCTTTTAATGATCCCGCTATTCAAGCAAGCTATGTAAAATTTCCTTCGCCAAATGGCTTTGGTGAAGGGCGTGGCTATTTAGTGATCCCCGATGAATTACTGTTAGCTGCAAGCACCGCTGGTGAAGCGAGAACTATAGATCCCAGTAAAAAAGCCGCTGTGGTGTTAGTCATACATGAAAACAGAGGCTTAAATCCTTATATCGAAGATGTTGCCCGCCGTTTAGCGGCGCAAGGTTATATCGCCTTTGCTCCCGACGCACTATATTCACTGGGTGGCTATCCCGGTAATGATGATGCGGGCCGCGCCATGCAAAGTAGTTTAGATAAAGCCAAAATAGAACAAGACTTTATTGCCGCCGCACAGTTTTTAAAAGCTCATCCGCAGAGCAATGGCAAATTGGGTGCGGTCGGCTTTTGTTTTGGCGGTTATATCGTCAATATGTTAGCCGCTACCATCCCTGATGAGCTTAATGCGGGCGTACCATTTTACGGAACTCCAGCAGCGATGCCGTTGCGTAATCGCGTCAAGGGCCCATTAATGCTGCAGTTTGCTGAGCTTGACCAACGCGTTAATGATACTTGGGCAGAATACGAAACTCAGTTAAAAGCCAATAAAGCCGATTATATTGCGTATCTTTACCCGAATGTACACCACGGATTCCACAACGATTCCACTAGCCGATATGATAAAGCCACTGCGGAACTTGCTTGGTCGCGGAGTTTAGCTTTTTTCGAAACCAAACTGCGTAGCGAGTAATATGCCAACTCATTTATTGAATTAACTATGGCTTAAAGAATGATGGGTTACGCTAGGGCGTGTTGACGTTTCAGGGTTATTTTTGCAGCGAGTTGGCTGGCTTTTATGCAAGGCAAAGCCCGTGCAGTGTAGTTATTCTACATAAACGGGCGATAACGCAGCAGAAACGCCAGCCAAACGCTGCCCGAAGGGTTCGTCTGGCAAGCTCTTGCTCTTTGTCACTCGTCATTTGAGTAGAATAATGTCACTCCTCGTTTCGTGATCACGAGCTTGCCAGAGCGAACAAAATTTCATCTCGAAACGTCAACACGCCCTAGTACGCAATTGTACAAAGACGATAACTCATCATTTTGACTGAGGATTGCTATAGCCATTTCGCTGCATAACAAAGGTATTGACCGTTATATTTTTTGTGGATAGAGAATAGTGTTTAATAGAAATAACGCTATTAAACAAATTGATAAGAATAATTTAGGGAAGTTAATCCCCATCAAAAATGAGTTAAATGCCGTTAACGCGAATACGTTTATATTACCCTGCACTCGGTATAAGCGCTGCACCTCTGCAGATGATTTTTCCCTTTATCTGCAATAAATTTATGGATAAGGTAATAAACTTAATCGGTTAATTCAGCCACTATCCCAAGTGTAGGTGAACGAGTAAGAGTGTAAGTGAACGAGTAAGAATTACAGCCATCCTTAGCTAATTCAATTTAAACATCAGTATTTAAAACAAGCAGATAAAGAGTAAGATTTTAAAATTAATAGGTTAAAGTCTGCTGCACTTTAAAAATAATGCGGGTAAAAAAAAGCTAAAATCGCGCTTAACTTAACGTTAAACCGTGAGCTGGTTGGTAAATTGACCCACAGCATTCACTACTTTTTGTGCCCCATCTTGGATATCTGTCATCACATTTCCTGACTCAGTAGAGAGCTCTAATCCAAGCTGAGCTTGTTTTTTGCCAGCTTCAATCATATTGACAGCACTTTCAGTGAGTTTCTTGTTTTTAGAAACCACATCAACGATTTCTTCGGTAGCCTTACTCGTGCGTGAGGCTAGCTGCCTGACTTCATCGGCGACGACGGCAAAACCGCGGCCTTGCTCACCCGCGCGAGCGGCTTCAATGGCGGCATTTAATGCCAGTAAATTGGTTTGATCCGCAATGCCGCTGATACTTTGTACCAAAGTGCCAATCATCTGCGATTGCTTATCTAAATCTTCAATACCTTGGGCGGCGGCGCCCATTTGAAGCGCCAATTTATTCATGACCTCAACCATTTCTTGTAGCACTTTACTGCCTTTTTGTGCCATAGAATCGGTGTGTTTAGAAGTGTCATAGGCGATATCTGCTGCTTCTGCAACAGCCTGCTCGCGGTTCACTTGGTCGGTAATGACGGTGGCAAATTTAACGACTTTATAAAGCTGTTTATAACCGTCAAAAATCGGGTTGTAGGAGGCTTCTAACCAGACTACACGACCATAACTGTCGACACGTTTAAAGCGACTCGCCACAAAGTTGCCTTTGCGCAATTGTTCCCAAAAGTGCTGGTATTCTATTGAGTTATATTCTTCTGGCTCACAAAATATCTTATGGTGTTTACCGACAATTTGGTTTTTACTGTAACCCATCGCATGTAGAAAGTTATCGTTAGCGGTTATGACTGTGCCATCTAAATTAAACTCTATCACTGCGGTAGAGCGCAGTAATGCTTGGGTTAAATCTTCGTGCTCTTGGGCTTCTTCAATCGTACGGGTGAGATCATTAGCATAAATAGAAAAGTGTTTTACTTTGCCATTGCTATTTTTTACCGGCTGTAAAATTGCCCGCAGCCATGCTTCTTCACCATTGCCCTTCGTTATTTGTAGTGCGCCCGCCCAATGCTCACATTGCCTTAATGCATCAGCCATACGTTTAAAGTGGATGGTGTTTTTGGCGCGTTCAGGTACTAAATCAGTTAAATGCTTGCCCACAGGCGATGTATTTTTATACTGCATGTCATTAATGAAATGACTATTAATGGCGGATACCTTGCCATTAGCATCAAGGGTAATTGCGATCATTTCACTGTCTAGGCTTTCCCTAACCTGCTGCATTGATGATAGCTCTTCTTTTAAGAGTTCATTCTCTTCTTTTAAGCGTTTACTAAATAAAATCATATAGATATCCAGACAGAGGGAAGGTGCGTTGTAACACATAACAAAGTATAAGTTAATTTAAGAACAAGTCTTACGAGCTAACACACAAAATAGTTCATAAGTTGTATTAAATAAATGTAGTTAATTGACTAATTGACCCATTCGCACTTTGCCATTTTTACATTTAATTATGGGTGTAAGGTAAATAATTTCAATTGCTTGAGTGTGTTCTTGATGCTGATATTGTTTGTGTTTTTGCTAGATAAGAAGCAGATATTATAGTCGAAAATACCTCTTTAGGGATAGGTGGAATAAACCCCACATCAAGTTTACGTTGGTGTGGGGTTTATTTTGAGTAAAGGCGCTCGTCGGTGATTTGATAGCTGATATTAAATTCTGCAAGTTAGCTGCCGACCGCTAAACACTGGCAGCTAAACACAGTGGCTCAACTTATAACGAGAGAATAATACTGGCAATAGCAGCACTCATTAGGTTAGCCAATACGCCAGCTGCAATGGCGCGAAATCCATTACGGGCGATAAACTCGCGGCGCTCTGGCACCATGCTACCTAATCCACCAATCAAAATTGCCATAGTCGAAATATTTGCAAAACCACACAGGGCAAAGGTGACCACGGCCTGAGAATGGATGCTGAGTTGGTCTTCTACTTTCATTAACTGAATAAAGGCCACAAACTCATTAACGACGATTTTTTGGCCGATGAGAGATCCCGCAGTAATCGCTTCATGCCAAGGAATACCTAGCAGCCAAGCCATTGGCGCGAATAAATAACCAAGTAAAAATTCGAAGCTTAAGCTGTAACCAAACCATTCACCCACAGCACCTAAAATACCATTAAGTAGGGCGATAACGCTGACAAAAGCCAGCAGAGTAGCACCAATCCCTACGGCAATTCGCATACCCGACATTGCGCCATCGGCTAAGGCTTCAACCACATTGGTCGCGCGTGGCAGTTCAACTGAAGTGATTTCATCAATACTATTTTTATCATGCTCGCTCGGTGGCATTAAGATTTTTGCCATCAACAGACCCGCAGGAGCTGACATAAAGGCGGCGGCAATCAAATAGTTAAGGTCGACACCTAAAGCGGCATATCCCACTAAGGTGCCACCCGCCACAGAGGCTAGGCCGCAGCTCATTACCGCGAAAAACTGCGAGTCGCTCATGTGCTTTAAATAAGGTTTGATTACCAGCGGCGCTTCAATCATGCCAACGAAGATATTCGCCGTAGCAGATAACGACTCGGCGCGGCCCGTGCCCAGAAAACGCTGTAGGCCACCACCAATAATGTTGATCACCTTAGGCATTAAGCCAATATGGTATAGGGCTGAAATCAATGCCGAGAAGAAAATGATAATACCTAACACATTGATAGCAAATACAAAGCCGACTTTACCCGTGGCAAGATCGCCAAACAAGAAACCAATCCCTTCGTTGCCGTAGGCTATTACGCTCGATACACCAGCGGTAACCGCTTGCAATACGGACTTACCCGCAGGCACGTAGAGCACTAACAGGGCAAACAGAATTTGTAAACCTAGGGCTAAAATCACTGTACGGTAAGGAATGTTTTTGCGGTTCACTGACAGCAACCATGCAAAAAACAGTATGCTAATCATGCCTAATATCGCGGTCATAATGGGTTTGTTCTTTTTAGTGAGGGAAGAAGTCGCGCATTGTAGGCTGAGTAATAGTAAGGGCAAGTCGGGGGCGTTACTGGGCTGTTACGATAAAGAAGCTTGAAAATGCAGCAGTTTAAGTTGCTGTTTATGAAGGATTATAAAAACTAATCAGCTTACTGTTGCCAACAGGAAATAATATTTGTGTCTGTGGCAATAATCGATATCACGCCACAGACGACTTGGTGTCAATACCGTAGCCAATGTCTGCGTGAAATACAGCTTAGGTGACCGCCTTACCTAGCCAAGGCTTGAGCCTTTTATCCCAATAGGGTGGGTGACCAATATGTGACTTTAAGCAGTCAATGATCAGTTTGTACTTAGTCGGTAGATGGCGCCGCCTTGGATAAACCACATAAACGGGCATTTGCTGTAGGGGTTTCCAATCGGGCAAGAGTTGAATCAGTTTACCGCTTTGAAACTCATCACTGAGTAAATAAGTGGCCACATAACCTATGCCGCGCCCGGCAATCACGGCATTACGCACCGCTTCTGCTAAATCAACACGGTAATTCCCCGCCACCTGCACGGTTTGCTCAAGGTCATTTTTAGCAAAACTCCAGCGGTCATAATTACGGCTTTTACTTTGATAGATAACACAATTATGTTGAGCCAACTCCTGTGGATGGTGCGGCACGCCGTGCTTGAGTAAATAATCGGGGGAGGCCACGACTACAAAGTTAGTCTCAGCGAGGTGCTGGGCGATGTAACTTTCGTGTAGCTGCTCATGATTGGTGATCCACAGATCCAGACCTTCTTCTAGCATGTCAGCCTTATGGTCGAACAGGCTAAGCGCAAAGCGTAATTCAGGGTATTTTTGCTGCAATACTTCTAACGCAGGAATAATGTGTAACGTGCCAAAGGATTGCGAGCAACCTAGACGAATAGTACCGCTTATATCATCACGGGCATCGAGCATCATCGCATCGGCATTTTGTGTTGCTTCAAACACTTGCTCACAGTAATGGGCAAACTGCTGGCCTGCGTCGGTTAGCACTAAGGTGCGAGTAGTACGCTGTACTAGCAGTAAATTCAGCTCAGCTTCTAGTGCACCAATTTGTTTGCTGACATAGGAGGTCGAGGTTTTTAACTTAGCCGCCGCTTGGGTAAAACTACCACTGGTCACCAGAGTGTGAAATATCACCATCTGGCTAGCTCTATGTTGTATCACGCGGGCCCCTCTAAAATTGAAAACGTTATTTTAAGCTAGCCTAGCCCTAACCGACAGCCGTTTATACCAATACTGCGTTATTTTAATGTTGTAATGCCTTTATATAGCTTTGGTGCAGCAGTATAACGGCGCGGTTCATGTTGCTTTAGTCGGTATAAGTAAGTATTTGACCGCGTTATTTGAAGGCGCGAATAGAACGGTTGTACTGAGCTAAATTTAGGTACTTTGTAAGCTAGGTAACATTCATGGCTTGATCACTCACTTAATATAACATTTAAGCCAGTGGGCTAAATATTCGGCATTAGACCTTAGTGTGACCGCCACTATATTTTGATGAATTAATTGGTTAACTAGCTAATTTATATTATTAAAATACTAGACATGAATTAATCGGAACGCTATCTTAGGTTTTCAACAAGGATGAACTTTTTTACCTATCGATAACACCTGTCGATAATCAGTAATATAAGTCACTTGCATCAGGATGATGTGTCTTTTCTCTTTCTTAGATACCCCAATCCTCCTGCAAATTAGTGAATATGCTGTGGCACTTATGCTTGTTGCCATAGTGCTTATTGGCATTTTGCTCAATGTTCCGCAGTGGACGTTTTGAGCTAGTGCGACCTTGTTTTGATTGATGGCTTGGCTGACGGATGTTGGCGAAGTGCGGTAGCAATGGGGAAGCTTTGTCGAACGAGAAAGTTGAAATGTTTTGATTGTTTTGATTGTGCTGATTTGTCTGGGTAGCTAATGGGCATTGATATCTCTGCCAATTATCAGTGCAGCTAATTGCCTGCCGCAGGCTTTCGCACAGTTACACCAATGACTCGCCGTGAATACATCCCTGTAGGCTCTGCTAAAACATCCATGTTTTAGAAGGTCACTGGTGCAACAATGCCAATTTGGGTGTAGCCCTTAGCATTTTTGTTCTCTGCTTAAAAAATAACAATTCAGAATAGTAATGGACTTTGGAAGTTAGGGATGAAATCAGTTTTACAAATTACGTTGGGTATCTTGTTAGCGGGCTTGGTCACTTTGTTAGTGCGAATTGGCTATCTGAGTTATGTCGAATACCGGCTGACGCAAGGGTTTAATGAGTTTGCTATGCAACAAAAGCAAACCGAACTTGCTCGCCAGCAGGCAGAGTATCAAATTCAACAAAAGTTACAGCAAAAAGCGCTAGATAAATCTCGTACAGCTAAGCAAAACGAGGCCACGCGATTACGCAAAGCCGAAGCATGGCGCAAGTATTATCTAGTCCCCGAAGACTGTAAAAACTTTAAGTCCGACGAACACATGGTCAAGTGCATCAACCACAAAGCCGATGCAAAAGCAGAATTTGATAGAGCATACGATTCAGGGGAATTAGTGCTGCCGTAGTAAGGTATTAGATATTTTATACGTAAAAATTAGGAGCCATATCTTTATACCATATGATTATGGCTGCCCTTCATTTATTCATTACATTGTTTTTTAGGCGTTTAAAGCATCATTAAACACTTTACAATCGAATTGGATGCTTTCTTTACTTGGTGCGTTATGGTTGGATTGATAAGGCCTGTCGGCCGAGGTGAATCAAAGTCGTAGGGCTTCACCACACACCAGATGATATTTCTGGTACGCTAGATGTTGCGAATTAGCAATGCTATCGCTTCAAAGCAATAGTGTGACCAATTGCCTGCCGCATTTTTTGCCTTCTATTGTATTAGCTACTCCAGTAACATGCTGTGGTATTTGATTTAAAAAATAGAATCCTTGTAAGCTCTACTAAAATTCATATTTTATAAGGTCACTGGTGCAATAGGGCCACTTTTAGTGTATTCATTAGTCTGGGATTAATAATTTAATGGTGTATTCGATCACCAAGATAATAAAGACCAAAAAATGTAGTTACAATTATTTGATAGAATATAAATATAAAAGTGCATGCCATGCTGATTGTGATTATTAAATTTGAGTTTAAATACTCAGCAGAATTGAAAATGTTGTACCCTATAATAAGAATAAAACTTTGTGCAGTTAAAAAGGAAAATAACATACAAAGGAAAACTCTTCTTGTTATGATTTCTTTTGATGTATACTCATTTCCATTATCTCTTACTACTTTTACTGAAATATATGGTGATTCACCGTTGCTATTTATTGGTTCGTCAATTCCATCTCTGTTAAATGTTGCGATTGCTGCAAGTGCGGCAATAAAGAAACCAGGAAGACCAATGATAAATGAGACAATTTTTTCAATGAAACCTTTTTCTTCAAACAACATTTTTATATTGTAGTTTGGGTGTAAGATTATTAAAGTTGTTAGTGCCATTAAAATAATTGGTAATATGATGTCGTAAAACCTTTTTCCATTCATCCCTTCGATTGTGAGGTAGCAAAAAGGTCTTAATAGTTGATAGAACATATTATAATTCCTTTTCAGTAAGCATTTTTTGAATCAATTCCATATTTATCTCATCATATGAGTCTTTTAATGGATTTTCAAAGTTCTGCAAAATATATTTTTTTGTTACAATGTTATCCGTTGACTCAGCAATAAATCCGTCTACTAGCAAGGTGGCAGTGCTTGACCCTTTGGAGGCCTCTTGTTGCTTATAAGATATTTTTATTTTATCAAAATTATAATCTTCACTATCCGTTAAGTATTCGCACACACTTCGTAAATAACCGATCGAATCTTGTGTTATAACACTGGCGTCAATACTCATTTTATAATCTTTTGGACGAATAATTTTATGACTGTCTGGTATATTTATATCGCTAATAGTTTCTTTGATCAGAGTGATATTGGATATTGTACCTTTTCTTATGTCTTGTAAAAATGAATCACAAGGTTTTGAATTAAGAGTCAGAACAGGTTTGTATTTTATAGTCTTTAACTTAGGATCTTGATATCTAGGTGCACAGCTCAATTCTTCTTCATTCTCTTTAGAAATCTGAAAAAGTATTTTATTCAAAAATAGAGAGATAGTTTGCTGGCTTACTTTGTTAACTTGCTCGATTAGGATGTTGTAATTTGATTTTTTATTTGGTTTTAGATCTATTAATATATGGCATGAATATTCGTAACCTTGTCCATTTTTTATATTTGGAGTTATTTCTGTTCGTTCCTTTGTTTTTTGGTTTTTTAATACTGTTGTAGCTTTGCTTTTGTCTAAAATATTAATCATTAAAACTAAGTGGTCGTTTACGATCTCAACTTTTTCAAGAGTAAAAAGGAGTTTCCCATTAAAATACCCTTTGCTATATTCTTTAGTTTTGAATATATATTCAAAAAGCTCTTCTACAGTTATTACATGACTTTCCGATATATTTCCAGCATCTACTTTTTGTGTGCGAGATTGATAATCAATTTTTCCTAGGTAATGTTTTATGACTCTTATGTCTTCTTGTTGTGTAGCCACTTTCAATCCTTTTTTATTTTGACGTCCAAAGCAATTCTATATCTTTGTTTGTATTGGTGGAAGTAATTTTAGGGCTTAAACTGAAAGCTCTCAGGAAAAATTGAGTCACCTATCAGGGAAAGATAAATTGAGCCACCCATAATAGATCGCGTGTTTTAGGCTCCTATACTAGACTCAGTACAAAAGATCAAAAGATAGGACATGCATAACTCTTTTAATGCGAATAGTTAACTCTAATGCCACAGAAGTTCACCTAATCCCCAGGGCGGGATCATACTTTGTTACAGTAGGGAACTTCTTCGTATCTGCATGATCTGATCGGACATGTTATTCTACTGAGCCTAATCCATGTCTTTATTTGAACACTTGAAACTCATCGAAGACCCTC
>NZ_JBOZPB010000013.1:0-111421 GCF_050848685.1 Shewanella sp. MF08487 | reverse complement strand
CAATATCAACAAGATATGACAAGCTAGCAAGAAATTACGCCAGTATGGTGTCACTGGCGTTTATGTTAATGTGGCTGCCGATGTATTGCTGAGCAACATTTGTACAGCAAAGATCAACAGACCCTAGGCAACAATAAATTTTGCCGTTGTGTAAAAACCTTAAATCAACTAACGATAGCTAAAACGATAGTGAACAGAAAATTCAAAATATAAGCATGCGCGTATTAAGTAGGCAATACGCGCATTCACATCACACTAGACGGTTTCTGTCAGTGGCACGGCACGATTTTCCAGTAACACAGGAATGCCTTCAGTGATTGGATAAGCCAGCTTATCCGCTTTACAAATCAGCTGCTGCGCCGTTTTATCGTACTCAAGTTTTCCCTTACACACAGGGCAAGCTACTATATCTAACAATTTTTTATCGAATGCCATGGAAGTTTCCTTGTTTAGTGGCAGCCACCTCGCGAATACGTGCGAGCAACTGCTGATCAAATTGTGATGGTAGCTTGGCATCGACTGCCAAATACCACCAGTTTTCTTGTGCAAAATCGCGACATTTAACCGCATCTTTTTCTGTCATCAACAACGGTAAGTCTTTAGCTAAGTCGCGCAGCTGGGTTTTATCATAGGCCTGATGATCATCAAACCCATGGCATAACGCCAGTTGATAGCCTTGATCGCGCAATGATTCAAAAAAACGCGCAGGATTACCTATACCCGCCATCGCGACCAGCGGCTGCGATTTATCAAAGGTGTATTTACTGGCCGTAGAATCGTATTTGACCGGTTTTACTGCCGTAGGAGCCAGTTGCATTTCGAACTGTCCTTTCGCAACAGGCCCACCATTACTCAGCACAAAATCCACTGATTCAAGCCGCCACGCCCCTTCACGTAATGGGCCTGCGGGTAACAGTAGTCCATTACCTAAACCACGCTGACCATCAATCACCACCAATTCAATATCGCGCCCCAGCGCATAATGCTGCAAACCATCGTCACAAATAATGACATCGACACCAAACTCGGCAATGAGCGCAGTGGCCGCATCGACTCGTTTTGCGCCAACGACCATAGGCACTTGAGTGCGCGCGACTATCATGGCAGGCTCGTCACCTACCTCCGCTGCACTTGCATCTAAGTTAACCGTTTTAACGCCTTGAATATCAACGCCGTAACCACGGCTAATTACACCAGGTTTAAAACCGTGCTGACGTAATAACTCAATCAAATAAATCACTGTGGGCGTCTTACCACTGCCGCCTACGGTAATATTACCGACGATGATCACTGGGATGGGCATTACAGTTTGTGACTTTATCCCAAGACGAAATAATGTACGGCGTACACACGTAATACCCGCAAATATCCACGATAAAGGCAGTAAAAGCCATCGCAATGGATGACCCTGATACCAAATTTTATTCACTAAGGCCTGCATCTAACTACCGAATTGCATTTGATACAATTTGGCGTACATGCCATTCAATTCCAGTAATGACTGGTGCGTACCTCGCTCAACGATACGCCCCTGATCAACCACTAAAATTTGATCGGCACTCTCGATGGTCGATAGCCTATGGGCGATCACCACTGAAGTGCGATTTTGTCTGAGATTATCTAAGCCTTTTTGTATCGCTTTTTCTGACTCAGTATCCAGTGCAGAGGTCGCTTCATCGAGGATCAACACCGGAGCATCTCGCAACATTGCGCGCGCAATGGCAATACGTTGTCTTTGGCCGCCAGACAATAACACGCCATTTTCACCTACTTGGGTATCAAGGCCTTGGGGTAACTGATCAATAAACTCCATCGCATAGGCCAAGGTGGCCGCTTCAACAATTTGCTCACGCGTCGCTTCACCGGGATAAGCGTAGGCGATATTGTTAGCAATAGTGTCGTTAAATAACGTCACTTGCTGAGAGACTAATGCCACTTGGTTACGAAGCGATTTGAGCGAGTAATCGTAAATGCTAACGTCATCGAGCAGAATATCACCTGATTCAAGACCGGTATAAAAACGGGTAACGAGACTTGCAATCGTTGATTTACCTGAACCAGAACGGCCCACTAATGCTAATGTTTGTCCAGCTTTAACTTCAAAATCGACATGTTCCAGTGCACGACGGTCTTGGCTGTCATAACTAAAACATACGTTATCAAAGCGTAGATGACCCTTAGCACGCTCGACACTGTAGGTTCCGGTATCGGATTCAGGCTGCGTATCGAGTAGCTCAAACACTGTAGTACACGCCGCAATACCCCGTTGGAATTCGGCATTGACTCGCGTCAAGCTTTTAATGGGCTGTAACATCGCCATCATGGCAGCTAGAATCGTCGCGAAAGTACCCGCTGTGAGGTCGGCTTTCATGCTGTCTAAACTGGCGGCATACAGTACGAAGGCCAAACCAAATGAGCCGATAATCATGATTAATGGTTGGCTAATCGCCTGCGCCACAGCTAATTTCATATTTTGATGGCGGTTTTGGTCGTTAATTCTAGCAAAACGCGTAGCTTCCGTTTCTTGTCCACCAAAGGCTAAAACGTTTTTATGGCCCTTAATCATTTGTTCTGTAGTGGCACTCACACTGCCCATAGCCGTTTGAATCTGCTTAGAGACCTTACGGAAACGACGACTAACAATCGTGATAACGATCCCCATGACAGGGCCTATAACTAAGATACACAGCGATAATTTCCACGAGTTGTAGAACATCAGCGCCAACATGCCGAGCACTGTTACACTGTCACGGACGATAGAAATCAAGGCGCTACCCGATGCCCTAGCAATTTGCTCTGTGTCGAAGGTAACTTTTGAAATCAAGTTACCGGTATTTTCCTTATCCATATAACTTACAGGCAAGCGCAAATAGTGCTCAAATACTTGCTGGCGCATATCCATGATTAATTTAGCGCTCATGTATGAAATGCCATATGTCGAGACAAAGTTAGCAAATCCACGCAGAGAAAACATTAGGATAACCACGAGCGGTGCCATCATCAGCACGTCGTTGTTTGCGTGGAAACCTTCACTGGTTGGTAAAGCAATGCCACTGGTGACAACCGCGGGTGCACCGCTAGAAAAACCCTTATCAATAAAGGGGCCGATAAAAGCAATAAAAGCGGCATCGACGAGACCATAAGTAATTAAGCCTGCAACTGAAAGTATCAGCATGCCTTTCATCTGTTTGATATAGCCCAGTAATCGTTTGAAAACTGCCCACATTTCGTTTTTAGGAGATGTTGTCATTGATAACACTAAATTATGGCAAAGTAGGCATTCTACTCTGGATTAATAAAGTCGCCAAATCTAAACAAAGCGTTGTACCAAAATGGGGCTAAATCACCACGATAGGTCTTTATCTCACGCTCAGACTGCTGAAAAATCACACTAATCTGCCCTTCTGTTCCTGTCATCAAGTTCATAATATCTCGCCGTTGATAACGCTCAACCACGATAGGTTTAGGAAAGCTATAACGATTAGCAAAACCCGCGGGGAAAAGCACTAACTTAGGCGCAACGGCATCGATAAAGGCCTCTGTTGATGAAGTTTTACTGCCATGGTGCGGCGCTACGAGAACTTCACTTTGTAATGTGTATTCACTCTTTAATAACGCTACTTCAGTTTGCTTTTCAATATCCCCCGTAAGTAGAAGGCTTTGCCAATCATCATTGATACGCACCACACAAGAACCGTTATTACCCGCTTGCGCTTGGGGCGGTGACAGTAAACTCACGCTTAATCCTTGCCACTGAATATGTCTTGGCCGACAGTTTTGTCCGTTAAACCCAGCAATATCTGTAATCAACAGCGCTGCAGGATAAGCATCTATTAAGATTGTAGCGCCACCTGCATGATCATTATCGCTATGACTAATCACTATATAGTCAACGATTTGAATGCCCTTCGCTTTTAAAAATGGCAATATCACCCGCTCTGCATAACTAAAGTCATCACCAAAAGCAGCGCCAGTGTCGTAGACAAACCCTCTACCATTTTTTTCAATTACCACGGCTAAACCTTGGCCTACATCAAGTAGATGCATAGCCCATCGATTGGTATGAAGGGGCGAGTACAGCGTCATACAAAAAAGTAGAATGGGGATAAACAATAAGCTGAGCATACTTAACCATGGGAGATAGTGCTTATTTTTAGGTACATAACGCCACAATACTCCACCAATAAAAGCCGATAATATTAAGGCTAATGTAGAGTCTGAAAGCGTTAACCAATGGGCTGGTAATTGCGGCCTTATATCTAACAACCATGCGTAGGGCGATAAACTCCAATCACTTAGGCGCAGTAGACCCAACCAAGAAAATCCAAACGCAGTCCCAAGCCACCAGCACATAAATCCCGCCATGGCTAACGGTATCACCACAAAGCTAAACCAAGGTACCGCCAAGATATTCATCCACAGGCTATGTAAACTCACACCACCAAACAGTGCTGCTTGCAGTAATCCAAGCCCGAGGCTCAGTCGCCATTGGATAGCCCAAAACTGCATCAAGCCAGTGCTTATACGCATCCTTCGAGTCGAGATTGAGCTGAATTCTCTAGGTTGAATCTCTAAGGTGTATAAAATTATGCCTAACGCACAAAACGACAGCCAAAATCCAGCGCTTAAACAAGCCAGCGGATCAAGCAGTAATACCACAAACAGAGCAAACAACAAGCGCTCCCACGCTGTAGAAAATCGCTTCAGTAAACTTAACAGCATTAATAGTAAAATCATCACTAAAGCGCGCTGAGTCGAAACCCCAAAACCAGCTAAATAAGCATAAAAAGCGGCACCGATTCCCGCTGCGACTAAGGCTAAAGTAATATTGCGCCGACTCTGATGCGGCACAAAACGACTTAAACCAAATAAAAGGCAAGTGTATATCCATGCTGCTACCACTGAGAGATGTAAACCGGAGATTGCCACTAAATGGCCCGTCCCAGTTTGCCTTAAAGCTTGCCAACGTTCTTTTGAGATCAATTGCTTATCACCTAAAAGTAACGCCAGCAGAATATCGCCTTGGGGTAATAAGGTTAATTCAGGCGTTAACGAACTGATGAGGTCATTGCGCAGTGAAGGTGAAACCTCAATTAACTGTCCATCAACAACTCGCCCGCGACCAACAAGATGTTGACTAACAAACTGTTTTTGCTCGTTATACCCACCTTGGTTTAACACACTTACTATACTCTTTGGCGTTAAGGTAAATAGCCACACCTGACCCACTGTGACTTCTGGCGGATTTTTCCATGAGAGTCGCAATTTTGCGTTTGGCCCGAAGATTAAATTTGGTTTAATGAGGGATATATCCAAACTTAGCCAGTCGCTGTTTCGACTAACTAGTGATATGATTTCACCTCTTACCTGTATAGGTTGTTGTAACACTGGAAGATCCTGCCTAGATAAGCCTAAGCAAAAAATAGTTAGCCATGCAATTGCAAAGAGTCCACCTGCGCAAATAGGGATTTTTCGATGTAAGATTAACGCCCCAGCAACAAGGTAGGGTAAATAATTGACTGGCGGCAGCGAAGGCCACAACATCGCTGATAACAACATGGCACTAAAGCCAAACATGAATCGATTCATAGTGAATTAAGTTAAGACAGTAATTTCAGCCTATGCCAAAAAAATTTATCAAAAGATTTATGCCTAAGCCTGAAACCCTGCGTGAGCATAAACACTTACGCATGTTCGGACGCTTGTTACATAATCCCAATCTGTGGGCGCTTAATCGAAAATCGGCTCCTGGCGCATTCGCGGTAGGATTATTTGTCGCTTGGATCCCAATGCCATTTCAGATGGTTGCTGCTGCTGCTTTTGCTATTCTATTTAACGTTAATATTCCAGTTTCTGTCGCATTAGTGTGGGTAACGAATCCCCTAACTATGCCGGTGATGTTCTATGGAGCCTATTTACTGGGTGCTAAAATACTCGGCCATGCTCCGCAGGATTTTGCCTTCGAAGCGAGTTGGCAATGGATTGAAGCATCGCTTGCGACTATCGGTCCGCCATTCTTACTCGGCTGCCTAGTACTGGGGATCATTTTTTCTGCTGTGGGTTATTTACTGATTAATAATCTGTGGAAGTATTCGATTATGTTTAAATGGCAAAAACGTAAAAGTAAATAATCTTTGTCGTTTTCATCGCTTATGTTGATGCATACAATCTCCGCAATGCGCAACATAAGCGATAACTTATCAACGCTAGTCCATTTCTCAACTCATGATGGCATCAATAACTCCCCCTCTATTAATTGTTATGAACAGCTCTCTCATTCATTGCCCAAATCATGTTTTTGATGTGAATTTATTTTTATACGTCAAAACAAATTGTTACCTAAAATACGCCTAACCGCCGTACGCATCAGTAGAAACAAACCTAGCCCCAGTTAACAATGCATTAGGTCCTAATCGACTTAACGAATGAATACTCACATTGATATATATACATTCATTTTATTAGCACCTTATAATACCTGACAAATTTAGTCAGATACTTAAGAGTGACTTATGTTGAACATTGATGAACCAACGCACTTACAGCCCCAAATAGCTTTATTCAGATTAGGTTTTAGACCATTTTTCCTGTTTGCGAGTTTATTCAGCGTACTCGCTTTAGGCATATGGGGAGGATTTCTTTCTGGCATGAGCCTATTACCGGTCTCACTCAACCCTCTTTGGTGGCATGGTCACGAAATGATCTTTGGTTTTGTTTGTGCTGTCGTAGCAGGTTTTTTATTAACGGCGGTACAAAATTGGACAGGCCAGCCAGGGATAAAAGGGCCAATGCTAATAGGCTTATTTGGCGTATGGCTGTTACCTCGGCTGTTATTCCTAGTGCCAGTAGCAGTTCCATTTAAACTGATTATGTTCATCGACTTATTGTTTTTACCCCTCACCGCCGTGCTAATCGCTCGCTCGGTGATCCGCGTTCGTCAATGGCGTAACTTTGTATTCATTCCTATCTTTACTTTACTTACCTTAATGAATGCATTGAGTTATTACGGCGTACTGACAAACCAATTTGACTGGGTAAACATCGGTTTATACGGTGCTGTTATCCTAATGAGCACCATAGTGGCACTTTTAGGTGGTCGAGTTATTCCCTTCTTCACAGAAAAAGCCACACAATGGCAACGCCAAAGTTCAATTCCAGCACTTGAATGGTTAAGCTTTATCAGTCTTGCAGCACTTGTAGTGAGTATCGTCCTACAAAACGATCTGTTGATTCGCATCACCGCGGGTATTTCGAGCTTAGTTTTGCTGTTACGCTGGCATCGTTGGGGGTGGCATGCGAGCTGGCGTGTTCCTCTATTGTGGTCTCTGCACCTCAGTTACGTTTGTATCCCACTTGGTCTCGCACTTATTTCCTTTGGATTCCCACTGTCAGTCGGCATGCACTCGATTACCGTTGGTGGTTTAGGGGGGATGGTCTTAGCCATGATGGCAAGAGTATCTTTAGGTCATACGGGTAGAACACTGCAACCACCAAGCTTAATGCCATACTGCTTTGCATTAATGCTGCTGGCCGTTTTACTCCGAGTACTGGCGGGGATCCTCCCCCTTTGGTCGTCACTACTATTGCTCAGCACGATTATCTGTTGGCTAGTCGCCTTCGGTTGTTTCTGTCTTTATTATGGTCCTATGCTCTGTCAAGCCAGAATTGATGGCCGCCCCGGTTAAACATCACTTTGGGTACGCTTGGCAGCAAAGATTACGATCATACATATCTGTGAATTAAGTCACGGATATCTGACTGGGTTTTCCCTACTAATCATTTTTTACTGTTAGTATTTATAAAAACATTTAGCAGGGAATTTCTATGCCATTTTATCGCCAATATGGTTCTAAAAGCCTCAAAGCCATAGAACACTTAGTCTTATTTATTATCGCCATTGCCACTATCGTCGCCATCGGCCAAGAAATTGTACATATTATTTCTGTACGCATGGTAATGCTGGCAGACTTACTCTTACTCTTCATTTACTTAGAAGTTTTAGCCATGGTGGCAAGTTATTTCGAATCTGGTAAGTTACCCGTACGTATGCCGCTTTATATCGCGATTGTAGCCCTAGCCCGTTACTTAATATTGGATATGAAAAGTATGGACGACTGGCGTATCGCAGCGATATCACTATCAACGCTTATTTTAGCGGCGACCGTCATTGTCATTCGTTGGGGACAGTTAAAAATGCCTTACCCGAAAAATCAAGAGTACGATAATTAATCAGCGACTAAATGGGTGCGATTACAACCTAAATAAATGGCACCCATTGTCTTGATGTTAAGACCGCGCTTAAAACCTCGCTTCTATATTGGTATTGTGCAAAAAAGCCATTATGCTAGTTTTACTAAAACAAACTATTAACGGAGTAATTGAATGATGGAAACCCAGACTATCGGTTTTGAGGAAAAACGTACGTCATTACGTGTAGACATGGAAGCAGAACGGATAGTGTTAAATTGGGTCGACGCACAAGGTGAACCACAAACCGATGAAGGGGTATGTATCGACTTAGCAAGACGTGGGCTTTTATTCGATTATAAAAAATCTTTTGCTTTAGGGGAGCTCGTTGAAGTGACCTTTAATGCCAATACAAGACAACAAAATACCATAAAAGGCCAAGTATGCCGTTGCGCTAAATGCCACGAACAAAGCTACCACATCGCCATACAACTACTTTAATTTAACTTAAATTTCGCAGGTTTAGTGTGTCTGTTCTACACTCAAATCATTGAAAGGTTCATTAAGGGGCGTCACATGATCTTGCTGGTAGGTGGTGAAAAGGGGGGGAGCGGCAAAAGTTGCCTCGCACAAAACCTTGCGGTGTATATTCAGCAAAAATTTCAAGCCAATGTCCTTATGGTCGATTGCGATCCTCAGCGCACCACATCAGATTGGATCCAAGCAAGAAACAATGATCCCAGCCTTCCCAGCATTAATTGCATTCAACTTTATGGCAAAATCCGTAACGACTTATTGAGCCTCAATGAACGGTTCGATTACGTGATTGTAGACTGCGGTGGTCAGGATAACTTAGCCATGCGCGCCGCAATGTCAGTTGCGACCTATGTTGTGATCCCCTTAAGGCCAAAGAGACGCGATCTGAAAACCTTACCTCACATGGAAGACATGTTAAGCACCTGTAAGATGGTCAATCCAAAAATGATATCGACCATAGTACTGACCCAATGCCCTGCTCTGCCCACGCAATTTAAACGTATTTTAGAAGCCAAAGATGTGGTGAAATCCTTTGGATTGAGAGTGTTAAATTCGGTCACGTTTTGTCGAAACATTTATGATGACAGTGAAGAAAAAGGCTCCTCAGTGGTCGAAGTCGAACCCGATGGTAAGGCTGCCGATGAAATCCGCGCTATAGCGGATGAATTATTCGCAATGCCACCAGAAAATAGCTATGAGCTTAACTGATCTTAAACGTAAGCAACCTAAGCGGCCTATTAAGTCAGTCTCTGTCGAGGATTTTATTGAAGATGCTAATAACTATGCATTAGGGAAAACAAGTTTATTAACCGCACCGACAACGTCTGCCTTTATTAAGGGATTAGATAAAAAGTCGACAAAAATTTATCGCCATGCAACCTTTACCCTCACAGAAAACAGTATTGCTCAACTGAATACCCTTTCGAAATCAACCGGTATTGCAAAATCTCGGTTACTGCGTATTTTAATCCATGAATTTAGCCAACTGACCCCCATACAACAGGATGTCATTGCTAATAAACGCCATAGTGAAACTTAACCTTTTACCAGATCCACTGATTAAAACTAAGCAGTTCTAGTTGCACGACTCTTTATTAATGCTCACATCGTTTACCCGCAGCGAGTTCAATGCCTTGTGGCGTATCGAGTAATTTGCCTTTGTGCATCAATAACTGCAGCAGTGCTTCGGCGCTAAGGTCAACGGCACTACACGTATGATATCGCGCCGATAAGCCAAACTTTTGCCCCATTAAAGAAATTAATTCAGGCTTTATAATAGCGGCCCCTTGAGCTACCATCAGCGCCATAACATCATGACCGTGAACAGAATTGGACATATGTCCTCCTAAAGATGCAATATTATTGTTCTTTATATCCTAACGGTTAAATTCGAACCCTGATCTCGCGCATACAATTTCAATTTGACACCACTGCGCCGACATCTGCGACGATAATGTGAGCCATTATGTCCTTAATTCTATTGTTAACCCAACAGATGTCGCTGTACTTAGTGATTGTTTACTTGGTCAGTAAAACGCCGCTGTTTAAACTGTTTGCCGAAACATCTCCCCGTCTGCCACATAAAATCTTTATGTATCTGATTTTTTCAAGTTTCTGCATTATGGCAACCTATTTTGGCGAACAAACCTCTGGTGCGATTGCCAACACTCGTGCTATGGGCGCAGTTTTAGGGGGATTATTGGGCGGGCCAGTGACTGGTTTGCTGGTCGGACTCACAGGTGGGCTCCACCGCTATAGCATGGGTGGTTTTACTGACTTAGCCTGCGCGATTTCAACCACGTTAGAAGGACTGACGGCGGGGATGATAAGCTTTTACTTAAGGCGCGCAGGTAAAAGTGAGCTTATCTATAATCCATTGCTCGTTTGCCTTGTGACTCTTTATGCCGAGATGATGCAAATGAGCATTATCCTTCTGGTCGCCCATCCTTTTGATGATGCATGGGCATTGGTCCGTCAAATTGCACCGCCCATGTTATTGGTCAATTCCATCGGTGCCGCACTATTTATGAGCATGATACGTGACCAAAAGGCGATGTTTGACAAACTGTCCTCTAGTTTTTCGACTAAGGCATTAAAAATAGCCGAACGCAGTGTTGGGCTATTGTCGAAAGGGTTTAACGAGCAGAGCAGTAGCCTCGTCGCCCAGATTGTTATTGAAGAAACCAACGTTGGCGCGGTCGCGATTACAGATAGAGAAAAACTATTAGCTTTTATTGGTATCGGCGCCGATCACCATCTTCCAGGCACCCCCATTTCGTCCAAAATCACCTTAGAAGCCATCAATCAAAATAAGGTCATGTTCGCCGATGGCGTTGAAATGCCCTATGCCTGCTCTATTTCAACTCACTGTCGTCTTGGTTCTAGCCTCGTTATCCCGCTGCGCAGTGACACAGAAGTGATTGGCACGATTAAACTTTACGAGCCTAAAAATAAACTCTTTTTAAATATTAACCGCACCTTAGGTGAAGGTATTGCCCGTCTATTGTCCAACCAAATCCTTTATGGCCGTTTTGAACAACAACAAAATTTACTCACTCAAGCCGAACTTAAATTACTGCAGGCACAGGTTAATCCACATTTTTTATTCAATGCCCTCAATACCATTAGCGCGATTATCAAGCGCGATCCGGATATGTCGAAACAGTTACTGCAGCAGTTATCTCAATTCTTGCGCATCAATCTAAAGCGAACCACAGGTTTAGTGACGCTGGGTGATGAGCTGGATCACATAGCTGCTTATCTCACCATTGAAAAAGCACGTTTTATTGATAAATTACAAGTCAGCATTGCGATACCTGAATCACTTTATCACTGTAAAGTACCGGCTTTTACCCTGCAGCCTATTATCGAAAATGCGGTGAAACACGGCACTTCACACATGATTGAACAAGGACAAATTAAAGTAACAGGGAAACTCGAAAATAATGTGCTGGAATTAGAAGTCACAGACAACGCTGGCTTATATCACCCCATTGAAGGCTCAGAGGGGCTTGGGATGAACTTAGTACATAAGCGCATTCAAAATCTTTTTGGCGAACAATATGGTGTCACAGTGGAGTGCGAGCCCGATGAGTTAACCCGTGTCACCATTCGATTACCAATAGAATCCCCTGAAACATCAACTATGGGAACCGACACGTGATTACTTGTTTAATTGTCGACGATGAACTGTTTGCTCGCGAAGAATTAGCCGACCTTTTAGGGCAAGAGCCCGATATGCATATCATAGGTCAATGCGCCAACGCCATTGAAGCATTGCATATTATCTCAAAGGAAAAACCTCAACTGGTTTTCCTCGATATCCAAATGCCGCGGATTTCAGGGATGGAACTTATCGCTATGCTCGATCCTGACACTATGCCCAAAATCGTGTTTGTTACCGCCTACGACGAGTTTGCCGTCAAAGCCTTCGACAATCATGCCTTTGATTATTTGCTCAAACCGATAGATGCACAAAGACTCAGTAAAACACTCACTCGTGTGCGTAAAAACCTAGCGCCTCAGTTAATGGAAGCCATTACCCCTAAAAATATTGAACATATTCCGTGTTATAGCGGTACTAAGCTCAAAGTGCTTGCCATCCAAGACGTGGAATATGTGTTTAGCGATTTAAGCGGCATCCATGTGGCCAGCACTAAAGGTAAAGTGCATACCCAATTAACCTTAAAAGTGTTTGAAGAAAAAACCCCACTAGTGCGCTGCCATCGACAGTATTTAATCTCACCCAAAGCCATTGCCGAAATTGAACTGTTAGATACAGGCGCAGAAGTCACCACACATATGGGCGATAAAGTGCCCGTATCACGCCGCTATCTTAAGAGTCTTAAACAGCTTTTCGGCTTTCAATAGGCTCAGTTCAAGCCCTAATAATGGCATATTATGGATCATATTGTTCGCTATAAATGTCGAGCAACACCTGCTGTTAACATAAAGGAGCAACCGCTCAAGCTCACCTATTACCGCTCAGCCTACATTTTCGACCACTGACTGATATTGCTCAGTTTTATATAAACAACTTGTTTACACTCGCCAGAACTAAAATGGGGAGATAACAAAAATGATGTGGTTCCTACTCTGTGTCGGTCTGCTGATCGGCGGCTACTTTATCTATGGCGCCTTTGTCGAGAAAGTTTTTGGCATTAACGCTAACCGTCAAACACCCGCTTTCACTCAGACTGATGGTGTCGACTTTGTGCCTATGTCTAAAGGCAAAGTTTATTTGATTCAATTGTTAAACATCGCAGGCGTAGGCCCAATCTTTGGCCCTATACTAGGTGCACTCTATGGCCCTGCGGCCATGTTGTGGATTGTAATCGGCTGTATTTTTGCAGGTGCTGTACATGACTACTTCTCTGGCATGTTATCTGTGCGTAACGGTGGCCAGTCGGTGCCAAACCTTGCGGGTAAGTATTTAGGCAAGAGCGCCAAACACTTCATGAACGTGTTTGCCATTGTACTGTTACTGCTGGTCGGTGTGGTGTTTATCTCTGCACCTGCGGGTTTACTTGGCAAACTAACCGGCTGGGACGTCAGTATCTTTGTGGGTATTATTTTTATCTACTACCTTATTGCCACTGTAGTGCCCGTGGATAAAATTATTGGTCGTCTATACCCCTTCTTTGGCGCTTTATTATTCTTCATGTCGTTTGGTTTAGCGGTCGCTATTATGCTATCAAGCGAGCACACCTTACTGCCTAATGTGCAAGCTGGCGATTTTTTCCAAAACTTAAATCCAAATGACATGCCACTCTGGCCAGCCCTATTTATCACTATCGCCTGTGGCGCGGTGTCGGGTTTCCATGCCACACAATCACCTTTAATGGCACGCTGCGTAGAAAATGAAACCAACGGCCGTTTCGTCTTCTTTGGCGCCATGATTGGCGAAGGCATTATCGCCCTACTCTGGTGCGCCATAGCACTGTCTTATTTTGGCGGAATTGAAGGATTAAGCGCGGGTATGTCTGGTAACCCAGCAAACGTAGTGTATGAAGCGTCTACTGGTCTATTAGGCGCTGTCGGTGGCTTTATGGCTATCTTAGGCGTGATTATCCTGCCGATTACCTCAGGTGATACCGCTTTTCGTTCTGCACGTTTGATTTTGGCTGAGTTTTTCAACATGCCACAAATCTCACTGCCAAAGCGCTTAGTGCTAGCTCTCCCACTGTTTGTTATCGGCGGTATGTTAACTCAGGTAGACTTCGGTATTATTTGGCGCTACTTCGGTGTGGCGAACCAAACCACTGCGGTATTGATGCTGTGGACCGCTTCAGCTTATCTACTACGACATAACAAGCTGCATTGGATTGCGACGATCCCTGCAATGTTTATGACCACTGTGGTGATTTCATTCCTACTGAACTCATCGACCTTAGGCGCGGGTCTGCCGATGACGGTATCAACCATAGCGGGTGTCATTATAACCTTAGTGATTACTGCGTTATTGATTGTAAAAACGAAAGGTAAAGGTGAAATTGACTCGCCCATTGAAACCGAGCTGAAAGAGACAGCTAACGACTAATCTTATCGTTAAATTGGTATGCTATAAAACAGGCGCTTAATCGCGCCTGTTTTTATCATTCTTCTCATTAACACCCGCAAACGCTCATTTTGTTCGACACTGATTCTCCATTTATTCGATAAGACCACGCACTGTATCAACAATACAAAAATGCTATACTCCCGCCATAGCACACTGCACCATAATGCATAATATGAATCAATCGAATGACCCGCTGCATGGCATCAAACTAGAAACTATTATCACTTACTTAGTCGAGCGATACGGCTGGGAAAACTTAGGCGAAAGAATTAATATCCGCTGCTTTACTCACGATCCCAGCATTAAGTCCAGCTTACAGTTTTTGCGCAAAAACGACTGGGCGCGTGATAAGGTCGAATACCTCTATTTGAGAGCCAATAAGTTACCCTTGCCACCGACACAAGCAGAAACTAAGCAAGCGGCTAAAAAGCCTACGGCTAAACCTAAGCCAAAAGTAGCCAACAATAAAGTCACTCAAACGGCGGCCAAACAGCCAGTTAAAAGCGATAAGCCGAGCCCAGATGGCAAAGTAAATAAGCATATTTGGGGTAGTTAATATTCTAGGCTTGATAACGCTTAAACAGCCCTGAGATGGGCTGTATTATCACTATGTCCCAATGCTATTTCTGGTAAAACAAGGCGCTTTAGCTTTAGTTTTAAAATAAATGGCCGATATTGAATTAATCGGCAGGAACAACTTAAGTATTAACCTAGTTTGCCTCTAATGGAGCATTGCATGAATATCAATGGGATAAATAGCACCGCAACAGGTTCAGCTTTTACGCCAGTATCAAACGCATATATTGCTACCACCCCAACCAAAACAGCAGCAAATGCTGCGCTAACAACAGACTCTCAGGATGCTCAAGATACCGTCTCCATTTCTAATGCTGGCCGCGCGGCATTATCCATAGATGTCGGCTCGACCTTAAGGGATAAAGCGTCAGCCCAAAAAGAGCAACTAGATAACATCACCGCTGAAGAACCCAAATCGATAATAGATGCGCAGATTCAAAAAATAAAAGAGCAGATCAAAGCTCTACAGGAAATGCTGGCTAAACTAAAGGGAGATAACTCAGACGCTGCAGATCTGCAACGTAAACAAATCCAAGAACAAATAATGCAATTAAGTGGTCAAATAGCGACTTTACTGGATAAAAAGATACGCGATGCAAAGGAAAACGCTTAACCTAAGCGGCCTTGTAGCGGATGTTTTCATACGACTTTGCACATTCAACTAAATCAGTTCAATCAACCTAGATAGGAAAGCTGAACATCACGCGCCAAATATTCAAACCATCACCACGGCGATAGCTTAATCCAATACGATCAACGCTGAGTAACTCGCCCCCAAGTGGCTTAGAAAATGCGAGAGAAAAACCTGCCTCATAACTGCCTGAAACGGTAGTATCTTGCTCGGTTTGACTGATAAACCTTAGCTCATTAAAATACCAATAACCCACTGCAAATATTCTGGGTTGAACCTGAAAACTCCACCACTGCCAGCGCGGTGCTAATCCCAAATCAACACCTGTTTGTAATACTGCAAATTGGTCGGCAAACTTGCCATAGTGCTCACTGTAACCAGCAAAGTGTAATCTGGACACCCATACAGCATCTTGTCCCGCGAGGCTAAAGTCATACAAGCTACTGATCCCAGAGGCGATAATAGCAACGTTATCGCCTTTATCAAAATTAGTACCAAAACCGATATCCAGATACGCTTCCATTCGAGTATTTTCGCTTGCCTGCCAATGGTGCTCAACACCTGGGGTCACTGTCATAGTGCCGATTGATGAAGGTAACTCACCTTCGGTAATATCTTGGGCTAAATAATCGAAAAAGCCAAAGGAGATAGGTAAGCGCAACCAAGTCTGGCTACCACTGTCCTTTTTTAAATCGAAACTTAGCGGAATACTTACGACAGTCGCATTTTGGTTTGCGGCGCGATAAACACCTGTGCCTAAATAGCTACCAAATGCATAAACAGAATTAGGATTATCTCCTTCCTCTATTGGATTACTGCCATTAGCATCAACGGTGGGCTCATTGGCTTGGGGCAAAGATAGAATAACTTTTACAGCAGAAAATGAATTAGCGTAGGCGATAGGTACAACACTCTGTATCGCCCAGCCCATTACAAACAATATTAACAATCGACTGAAAAAATGGCTCAATTAGCTTAAACCTTCCCCGTAACTGACTCAATCAGTCGAACCATCATAAATACAAAACTACTTATTTTCATCCATAAAATGATATTCAGACATCAAATGTCCAAGCTCTGTGGATTTAGTTTTTAAGTAAGCTTCGTTGTAACGATTTTTACCTACTTGCAGTGGCACGCGCTCAACTACTTCGATGCCAAATTCCTGCATCGCTTTTACTTTACGCGGGTTGTTAGTCATCAAACGTACATGCTCAACGCCTATCTGTTCTAGCATAGGTTTAATCATATCGTATTTACGCATATCGGCTTCAAAACCCAGTTGTTCGTTGGCTTCTACTGTGTTGGCACCTTTGTCTTGCAACTCGTAAGCGCGGATTTTATTTAATAAACCAATGCCACGGCCTTCTTGACGTAAATAGAGGATAAAGCCACTGCCCGTTTCCGCAATATTTTGCATCGCCGCTTGTAACTGAAAACCACAGTCACAACGCAAGCTAAATAACGCATCGCCCGTTAGACACTCAGAATGAATACGACCCAACACAGGCTCATCCGCACTGAACGTGCCGAATGTAAGCGCAACATGCTCTTTACCTGATTCTGTATCTTCAAAACCATGCATGGCAAATACGCCCCAAGGAGTGGGTAACTTTGACGTTGCGACAAATTTGATCGACATACTTAACCTTTAACGACAACTCTCATTCCATGAGACGAATAAAATCCCTAGAAACAAATGAGGATTAGGCACTTAGCCAACTAAGCGCAGTATTCTAAAGTGTTTTTGAACAATCAGAAATACTTTAGTGTTTTAATCAACTAAACCAAACATGAGTGTCACTTTAGATGGTCAGCACGAAGGAATGGATTAAAACGAAGCAGTGCATAAAGTACAAAGATCACCAGCACGAGACCGACACTCGATCTCGTGCTGGTGACATCCGATCCCACATTAAAATTTTTCGGGTGCGTATCCAGTGACTTCTGTCAGTCTCATCTCACGGCCGATAGCCGTCATAGGATGGATTACTACCAGCCCTTTTACAGACTTTTTCAGTTTACCCATGTCCGCTTGCTCTGCTTTTGTCAAAGCGCGGTGGAAAGGTAAATCTTTGATATCTGAACCTTGCTTATTCAATAAGCGAGTTTGTTGTCCTTTCACGCTGCCAATTTGTTTAGTGACGGCAGCGATTTCGCGTTTGAACTGGGCAATAACCACGTCATCGCCTCTTTGTTCAGCCGCAGCAAGTTTACGACGAAATTTATCGACTTTATCGTTAAGTTGCTGCAGTTCTTGCTTTAAATTCATTCTGTTACCTTAAATTACCTAAGTTAGCCACAGTAAAATCTTAGCCTGATTATGCTAGCATCTGTGTCAAGGCCTCAGATTATAGCAGTAAGTTGCAGATCCTCGTTACCGCTTTTATAACAAACGAATGATCTGATTGCTGCTGCCGCGAAACATTAAACTCGGATCGGCAAGATTTTGCTCAAATTTTCCATCCACCAGCGCATCAATATAGGTTAATACCGCGCGTTGTTTATCACTTAACTCGTCAAGCACATAGCCTGTCCATAACCATATATCTTTACTGGGACACTCACTTTTAACGCGCTTGACCAGCGCTAAAATGTTATCAAGATTAGCGGGCAACAAAGGATCGCCTCCCGAAAGAGAGAGACCACGGCGCACAATTCGTTTATCACTGAGATCAGCAATAATCCTATCGACCATCACGCTATCAAATAAATGGCCTGAGCGTACATCCCAAGTACTTTGATTATAACAACCACGGCATTGGTGCTCACAACCAGAGACAAACAAAGTCGCGCGCGTACCAGGGCCGTTTAGCACATCGATAGGAAAATATTGATGGTAGTTCATGGTTCAATGCCTTCTTAAGATGAAGACTCACTCCATAGCATCACTAATACCATGGAATGAATCTAACAGGCAGAATAAGGTATATCCCAAAACGACCTGAGAATACGAGTGTCAGTATCTTCAGGTTGTTTAGGTATAAGTATTACAAGTGTTTGATCCTGCGCTTAACTTCCTCTTGTTTACCATGATTAAATGGCCGAGCATCAGGGCTGCCCAAGTAACCGCAAACCCGGCGCGTTACCGACACACGGCTAGGTTCGTGATTACCGCATTTAGGACAGGTAAAGCCTTTACTGGTGCAGCTAAATTCACCGGTAAAACCGCAGTCATAGCACTCATCAATTGGGGTGTTGGTGCCGTAATAAGGCACACGGCTGTAACTATAATCCCAGACGTTTTCTAACGCTTCGAGGTTATGCTGCATGTTGGGATACTCGCCATAGCATATAAACCCACCACTGGTTATCGCTGGGTATGGCTGTTCAAAATCAATTTTATCGTATGGGTTGACGTGTTTTTCAACATCAAGATGGAAACTATTGGTGTAATAGCCTTTATCCGTAACCCCAGTGACAACACCAAATTGTTTAGCATCCAGCTTACAAAAGCGGCTACAAAGATTCTCGCTTGGCGTGCTATATAAACTAAAACCATAACCCGTCTCAACTCTCCAAGCATCAGTAGCGGCTTTTAGATAAGCAACAATGGCAACGGCCTTTTCCCTTAAAAGTGCATTATCAAATACATGGGTTTGGGTGCCATAAAGTGCATTAATGGTTTCATGTAAGCCAATGTAACCTAATGAAATCGATGCACGGCCATTTTTAAAAATTTGCGACACATCATCATCCGCTCGTAAACGTACGCCACAGGCACCTTCCATATACAAAATAGGTGCAACACGGGCTTTTACGCCGTTAAGTCGCTCAATGCGAGTATCCAGTGCTTTACGGGCTAAAACTAATCGATCATCCAAAATACGGTAAAACTCGGCTTCGTTGCCCTGTGCTTCTAAGGCTATCCGCGGCAGATTTAAACTGACCACCCCAAGATTATTACGCCCTTCATGCACGAGTTCGCCATTTTCTTCATAGGTGCCTAAAAAGCTACGACAACCCATTGGGGTTTTAAATGAACCGGTGATTTTTTCAACTTGTTCATAATTAAGAATATCGGGATACATACGCATGGTCGCGCATTTGAGCGCCATTTGTTTTACATCATAATTACAATCGCCAGCCTTATGGTTGATACCATCACGAATAGCAAACACGAGCTTAGGGAATACTGCTGTTTTACGGTTTTTGCCTAAACCTGCCATGCGTACTTTGAGCATAGATTGCTGAATTAAGCGTGATTCCCACGAAGTACCTAAACCAAAACCAAAGGTTACAAATGGCGTTTGTCCATTGGCAGTATGCAAGGTATTGACCTCATACTCCAAAGATTGAAACGCATCGTGACACTCTTTTTCAGTTTGCGCAGTGGCAAAGGCTTTAGCGTCGGTGATTTTCCAATTTAATGCGGTTTGATAGTGCTTATCATAGCTCTTGGCAACAAAGGGCGCTAACACTTCGTCGATACGGTTAATGGTCGTGCCGCCATAAATATGGCTCGCCACTTGGGCAATGATTTGTGCGGTGACCGCCGTTGCTGTAGAAATCGATTTTGGCGTTTCAATCTCGGCATTGCCCATTTTAAAGCCGTGGGTCAACATGTCAGCTAAATCAATTAACATGCAGTTAAACATAGGAAAAAATGGCGAATAATCTAAGTCGTGGTAATGGATCTCACCCGCCTCGTGTGCCGCAACGACATCCTTTGGCAAAATATGACTTTTAGCATAATGTTTTGCGACGATGCCCGCGAGTAAATCCCGCTGAGTCGGGATCACTTTGGAATCTTTATTGGCATTTTCATTAAGCAATGCCGCATTACTTTGCTCAACTAAACCACGGATCTCGAGGTTGAGTTTACTGGTCGCATCACGGCATATATCTCTGTCATGACGGTATTCAATATATACCCGTGCCAATGACTTGTACGGGCCTTCCATCAGTAAGTTTTCAACGACATCTTGTAGATAATGGATATCCACTTCGGTTAATGTCGCCACTTGCAGCCTCACACTGGCAGCAACTGTTGCAGCATAATCAGTATCTTCAATACCTGCCGAGTTTGCAGCGGCGATAACCGCATCTCTTATTCTTGTTTCATCAAAAAGTGTGCGGCAACCATCCCGCTTAATCACGACTGGCATTAGTGAGTCCTTCTCCATTTAGACCGAATCAAACACCACATGTAGTAACCAATGATTCAGCAAACACAATATGTAGCGTATTAGGCGGCATCGACATTAAAGTTTCTATGATCCAGATCATGGTTTTCAAGATAGGAGAAAAGAACAAAGCAGAAGTGTTGTAATAGCCGATGATCCACACTTAGAGCCTTGACCTTCGTCATAAAGCAAGATAGATGGAGGATAAAATAGGTAGGTAGAAAATAAATAGATGGGAGATAAAATAGGTGTGATTTTATGACAATTAGCACAAAGCCATTTTCAATAAATAAAAAATGGCTTTGATATTAACAAAATATACGTCGGTATATTAACGTTTAGCAAGTGCCAGATAACTGCTTAACTGACCCGATGCAGACTGATGCGACCCCATAGAGGAAGCCAATTGCATCATTGATTTGAGCCCCTGCCATTGCTGTTTTTGTGTATTGGTTAACGCTGGTTCTGAATTCAAATAATCAGTTAATTGTCCGAGTGCCTTAGTGGCTTTTTGCGCCAATACTGGCGAATGGGCATCATCCATATTAGTTAAAACACTTTTAGCATCTATCAAGGTATTAATCAGCGGATTATTCGGCGAGTTCTTAGTCAATGATTTAAGTTCATCATCGACAAAATCTTGCAGTGACTGCTTACTGGGCGTGGTTGTGCTGGGAACCGTAATACCGCTTTTAGATAAACGCTCGAGTTGTACATCCGATAAAATCCCGTCGGTTTGTAAACGTGACACTAACGCAGGGATCTTCGCGACTCCAAATTGACCATCGGCAAAAAAATCCTTCGCCATTGACTGAATTTTCTGTGCTCGCTGCGCCCTAGGTGACAGTGCTATTTCATCCGCTTTTGTCGCGTCCGTTTTAGCAGTATCTGGCTGAGGTTTGGTTGACGCAATGGTGCTATCTGTTTTAGCCGTATTCGTTTTTTGGCTATTGGCACCATAAGCATCGGCAACACTGGTACTACTACGAGTAAGATTGAAGCTATTTGCAATAGAATTCATTGTCAATAATTCGGCGTCTAAGACTAATTGGTAGTTTTAAAGCAAAAATTAAGCCAATCAAGTATAAATCTATGCTTAGCTCTAATTCAGGCCAGCACATAACTATCCCAACACAGAATATTAGGTAGACTTATGCCTAGGACTGTAAGTCCTCAATCAGAGCAAGACATTGGCGACGCAATAAATCGAGTGCATCAGCATCCAGCTGCACTTTATCGAGCAGCGTTTGCTTTAAGGCTAACGCTTCATGCTTAATATCTTCTCCCTGACTAGTCAGCGTCACCCGTTTTTTCCGTTCATCATCCACACAAACTAAACGCGTGATCAGCCCTTTAACCTCAAGTCGCTTAACGATAGGCGTTAAAGTGCCCATATCAAGCTTAGTTGCTGCGGATAACTGCGTTTGACTACAACCGTTTTGACGCCACAGGGTTTGCATCACTAAATATTGTGGGAAGGTTAACCCGTATGATTCGAGCAACGGCCGATAAGCGCGCACCAACGCATTACTCGCAGAATAAAGTGCAAAGCAGACATTATCAGATAAACACTGTTTATCTATCGCCTCTTCAGTATGAGTCGAAATGATTGCATCTATTTTCGGGTTGGCTGGAATATGTGTCACGTTTAGGCATTTATCATTCAAACATACTGCATCTTACTCTATCCACTTTGACGCATCTAGTTTGCGCGCAAACTATTTGCATTCATTCCTTAACCCACGTAGAGTCGTCACAGTTAGTTTGCGCACAAACAAAAGGTCACCTATGAATAACACTATTACACAAACCCGTGAAATCCATTTAGCCAATCGCCCTGTGGGTATGCCATCTGTTGATAATTTCACTTTAGTGAATAAATCGTTAGCACCACTCACAGACGGCCAAGTGCTGATTAAAAATCTGTGGATGTCTGTTGATCCTTACATGCGTGGTCGCATGGTTGATCGCAAGAGCTATATTGCGCCCTTCGCGTTAAATCAAGTGCTAGAAGGTGGCGCAATTGGTGAAGTTATCGCGTCTAAAAACAATGAGTTTCCCGTAGGAACGAAAGTCAGCAGCATGTTGGGTTGGCGCGAACATGCGGTGACTGACACCGATGGACTAACCGCCTTGCCACAAACCGAATTAAATAGCTCACATTTTTTAGGCGTACTGGGTATGCCCGGCATGACCGCATGGACGGGCCTGACACGTATTGCTAACTTAAAAGTGGGTGAAACGCTATTTGTCTCAGCCGCTTCTGGCGCTGTAGGCAGTGTCGCTTGCCAGATTGGTAAGTTAATGGGCGCTCGAGTGGTTGCCTCGGTAGGCTCAGATGAAAAAGCTCAATTACTACAAAGTTATGGTGTCGATAGCATTATCAACTATAAAACCTGTGGTGATCTGACTCAAGCCTTAGCCAAAGCTGCACCAGAAGGTGTGGACGTATATTTTGAAAACGTTGGGGGTGAACATCTAGCCGCAGCACTGAGTAATATGAAAGATCACGGACGAATTGCCGTCTGCGGTATGATTTCACTCTATAACGAATCCACTCCTACCGCTGGTCCAGATAATTTATCCCTGATTGTGATGCGCAAATTAAAACTCGAAGGTTTTATCGTATTTGAACATTGGGACCACTATCCTGAATTTGCCGCAAAAATGGCGCAATGGTTAGCTGAAGGAAAAGTGAAAGCTGAACAAACTATTTACCAGGGAATAGAACAAGCACCCGATGCTTTTATTGGTCTATTTGAAGGCAAGAATCGCGGTAAAATGTTGGTGAAACTGGCTTAAAGCCCACTATTTTAAGCTAAACGCTTAGCGTAAATAGTGCGTTAAGAAGAGATTAAGTCGGTATAACTAACCTAATACCGACTTTTTATTTTTTAGTATCAATCGTCTACCTTGCTTAGCAGCCCTCTTTATTCTGGGGCGACTGTTATTAACCTTTCCAGAGCGCAGCTTCAATTAAATGGGCCACTTTTTCCACGGCGGCTTCGCCCGCAGCAATAGCTTCATCGGCACGGTGAAACTCCATAGTCCCAATATTACCCACTGCAGGCACAATACAAATATCAGGTGGATCGCCCATTAACCGTGCTCTTTTATGTCTTTGCTCTAAAATCCCCATCGACTGCGACATTACCGCTATCATCCCCGGATTCGATTTAGTACCCAGTGAAAACTTATCAGTCAAATTACTCACATAATCTCGGCCGCGGGCAAATAAATCCATAAAACCCGTTTCTTGGCGCGCGGGCATCTCTACGCTTGCTGCAGACATTTTTTGACTGGTGACATTGACGGGTAACGCTTGAATACGTCCAGAATGATAGCCATATAAATCCACCGCAATCACCACATCCACCCCCATGGCACGGCTCATTGAAACAGGAACTGGATTAACCACAGCGCCATCAACAAGCCAACGTTCCCCTTGACGTACGGGGGCTAAAATCCCTGGCATAGAACAAGAAGCTCGTACCGCTTGACGTAAATCCCCTTCGGTAAACCAAATCTCTTGACCCGAGTATAAATCGGTTGCAACTGCGGCAAAGGGACGATGGAGTTTCTCAATATTCACATCCCCTATTCTGGCATGCAGTACATCAAATACTTTATCACCACCGATAAGCCCCCCCTTGCGCCATCGAATATCCATCAAGCCCAGCACATCCCAACTAGAGAAACCACGCACCCATTGCTCTAACTCAGGTAAATGTTCATGGGCATAAGCGGCGCCCACTAATGCCCCAATTGAGCATCCAGCTACTTTATCAGGCTTAATTCCCATTGCGGCTAACCCATTTAATACGCCAATGTGCGCCCAACCTTTTGCTGCACCACTGCCGAGCGCAATACCCACGATGGGATTTTTTCCATTAGCCATAAATTATTCTCCTATTACTTACTGCATAACACGATAGCGTAAAACACAACTATATCCACGGCTTATCAATAAAATTTGCATAATTAATGTTATCACCTAAATGTAAATAAAGACGGTAAAATAAACTTTAACAGTGCCATCGCGATATCATTCAAGCGATAGAACACAGATAATCATCGATGTGGATGGCTGAGTAAGGGTGATTAGGGCTATAATCTGCCCTTACTAAGATTTAGGGGATATACCTTTGCAATTTACTGATTTTTCTCTGGACCAGCGTCTGCTACAAAGCATAAAACATATGGGTATCACAGAGCCCACCGCCATCCAGGAACAAGCACTGCCTATCGCATTGGCAGGTAAAGATTTAATGGCGTCATCAAAAACAGGCTCAGGTAAAACCTTAGCGTTTTTGTTACCCGCATTGCAAAGAGTTATTTCGACCCGCTCACTGTCAAAGCGCGATCCTAGAGTCTTGATTTTATTACCGACCCGCGAACTAGCACATCAAGTTTATAGCCAGCTTCGTCTGCTTGTCGCTAACACTCAATACAAAGCCATCAGCGTATTGGGCGGTGAGAATTTTAACGACCAAGCCAAAGCACTCGCAAAAGAACCACATTTTATTGTCGCGACCCCTGGCCGTATCGTTGACCATTTAGAGCAAAAACATCTATTCCTAAATGGTTTAGAGCTATTAGTGCTCGATGAAGCCGATCGCATGCTAGATTTAGGCTTTGCTCCACAACTGAAAGCGATAAGCGAAGCTGCAGATCATAAACGTCGTCAAACCTTGATGTTTTCGGCAACCTTAGATCATGACGAAATTAATGATATCGCAGCAACCTTGTTAAAAAATCCTGCGCATGTCGCGATTGGTGCAGCCCACTCGGAACATAACGATATCCATCAGCGTATCTTTTTATGTGACCACTTAGACCATAAAGAAGCGTTGTTAGCTCGTTTGCTCAAAGATGAAACCCATAAACAAGTGATCATCTTTACCGCCACTCGCCCTGATACTGAGCGCTTAGCGGCTAAATTAACCGCCCAAGGTTTTGCAACCTCAGCCCTGAGTGGCGATTTAAAGCAATCTGCACGAAACCAAATCATGGACCAGTTTGGCCGTGGTCAGCAGCAAGTGTTAGTGACGACTGATGTCGCCTCTCGCGGCTTGGACTTACTGAATGTGTCTTTAGTGATTAACTTCGACATGCCTAAGTTTGCCGAGGAATACGTGCATCGTATCGGCCGTACTGGTCGTGCTGGCGCGAAAGGTGATGCGGTGTCACTCGTCGGGCCAAAGGATTGGGATAACTTCAAAAAAGTGCAAGTTTTCCTCAGAAAGACTTTTGAAATCAGCACCATTCCAGGTCTAGAAGCTAAATTCAGTGGACTGCAAAGTAAGGCGAAACAGATCCCCGTCAAACGCGTGGCCAAAGCGGATGTGGTTAAAGGTAAGAGTAAAAGAGCAAAAGCTGCCACACCGGCACCATCACGAGATAAGCGTTTTATCACAGGCGTAGATATCGGTGATGCCCCTATGCGTAAAAAGCCTGCTGCGGCAAAATTACTGCAAGACAATGATACAGAAGAAGTTTAAAACGAATTACAGAATAAATGCCTATGGATTTAACGTCAGATGCTATCTCTGACACATAACACATTGGCATGATCTAATACTGAAAATTGACGCATTATGTGCATCAGTCTGTCGCCAAGCGAACCAAAAGCGCACGGTAAACGCTGATCCTAAAGTCATTTCCAGCTACAATAGCGCTATTATCGATATTTTGAAGGTGTAACATGAGAGTTTGTGGTGTTGAATTAAAAGGTGGCGAAGCCATTATCAGTTTATTAAGCTATGAAGGTGAAACCTTCAATGTGCCAGAATGCCGCAAGGTATCTTTCACCGTTTCCCAATCTGCTACCACAGAAGCTATTCGTGAATTCCATTTCGCTTTCCACAAGCTTATGCAGGATTATCATGTTGATGAAGTTGTTATCATTGAGCGTGAGCAAAAAGGCAAACTAGCAGGCTCTGCGACAAGTTTTAAACTGGAAGCCGCTATTCAATTAGGTGAATTACCAGTAAATTTACTGTCCCCGGTCACCATAAAAGAGCAAAATAAACGTAACCCACCACAAGTGGATTTTGATAGCTTAGATCTTAAAAAAGTCCAACAGCTTGCGTTTGAAGCCGCTTACGCCCAGCAAAATCGCCATATTTTCGGCAAGATATAAGTCATGTGATGCCTCAGGCTCCGAAGTCATTCGGAGCAAAATCTCTTATGAACTCATTAAAATACTTAAGCGGCTATAGCCCTGAGATCCAGCAGCAAGTGCAGCAACATCTTGATGCGGGTACTTTACCAAAGCTACTATTGAAACGTCATCCGGTCATACACAATATCCGCAGCGATAAAGCACTGTACGACTACACACAAACGATTAAAAATCAATTTTTACGCCAGTCATCCCCACTCTCTAAAGTGATCTTTGATGACAAAATTAGCATGAGTCATCATGCACTTGGGTTACATTCTTATGTAGCACGTGTTCAAGGTAATAAAATCAAAGCAAAGAACGAAATTCGTATATCTTCGCGTTTAAAGCGCGTACCAGAACCTTTATTACGTATGGTTGTTGTACACGAACTTGCCCATTTAAAAGAAAAAGATCATAACAAGGCTTTCTATAATTTGTGTAGTCATATGGAGCCAGATTATCATCAATTTGAGTTTGATTTACGCCTATTATTAACCTGCATTGATGCCAATATATCCCCTTATTCGGCCAATACTGTCGACGCCTAAATAACAATATTCCTCATTTAAAATGAAGCGATACTGGTTGCTAAAGTAAGTGGTCCAGTATTCAAAGGCAGATAATGTTAGTGTGCGCTAAAAAATAATTCAAAGACATCAAGCAAGTTAATAGACGATGATTTAAATAGTTGCTATCAATCACTGTACCCCAATTATTCAATGGGACACTCGATCGCTAAGTTCTGCCATTGAACTCTCTCAACGCCTCATATACTCACGACAATCACTAAGCCTTTACTAAGCTCTTATCTTATTCTGATACATTGATTACCGATCAATTTGAATAAAATTTAAGCTAATTTTATGATAAGAAAAATGCTTATAGAATGTAGAGGCTATTATGGTGTAAATGACATAGTCTTGAGATAAGTGACATAACAGATATAAAAATACCGATGACATTAAGTGTTATCGGTATTTTTATATCTTTAGCAAGACGGCTAGGAAGGGTTATTTCGATATAAACTAACCCAAGTTCATCATCGCTTGGCGACTATTAACTAAATTGGTGAAAGCTCGTAAGTCCTGATTAGCTAACTTACTTGACATCGGGATATCCGCTTTTAACGGATCAACGGGTTTACCGTTAATATGGAATTCATAATGTAAATGTGGACCGGTTGAACGACCAGTATTACCCGATAAAGCGATAACTTGTCCGCGAGTAACGCGCTGGCCTTTACGCACAAGTGCTTTAGATAAATGCAAATAACGAGTACGGTACTTACCACCATGCTCAACCACGATATATTTACCGGCGAACTGGTGGTCAGTCACTAAACTTACAATACCATCCCCAGGTGCAATAACTTTAGTGCCGATCGGGACTGAAAAATCAGTACCGTTATGCGGTGAAACACGCCCAGTAATCGGGTGTTTGCGATACGCGTTGAAACGAGAACTCATTCGCGGTTGCTTGGCTAACGGATAACGCTGGAATGCGCGAACTAAGCTGTGTCCTTTTGCATCATAATAACTACCATCGGAATATTGAAATGCACTAATCTCAGACCGACCGGTTTTAATCGCTACACCTAAAATTTGGCTACTTCCTGTGGCTTCACCTTCAACATATTGATCATTTACCAAAACAGAAAATTGATCACCAGCATGTAAATCACGGGCGAAATTTAACTTTTCTTTGAGTAAATCTTCAATGCGCTGAATATCGGCAGCCGCTAAGCCCATTTTTTGTGCCGAGACATAAAAAGAACCTTTAATATCACCACTGATAATGCGATTTTGCCAAACACCCTCTACGTTCACTTCTTCAACATTAAAGCTACCATCTTCATAGCGAGTAAAAACGACTTGTCGAGCGGTGTTAAAATAAAGCTCTAATTTTTGTAGTTGGCCTTCGTTATCTAACCAAAATTGAATTCTGTTTCCGGGTAATAAAGTATCAAGCGCGAGGATATTTAAATCAGCTTCTAACACTTTATACATAGTCTGCTGATCGACACCTGCTTTTGAAAATAACCCACTTAAAGTGTCACCTGAAGCAATCGTACGTTCGAAATGAGGGATACTATTAATAAATGCGGTATTCTCAATTTCAGGCTCTGAAACTTGAGGTAAAATATTTTCAATATCGAGAGTAACAGGGATCCGTTGTGCAGTCGGCACTATATGTCCACTATTTGGCATTAGCATTGCAGCGCCAATCAACAGACCACCCATTAATAGAATGTTCTTCTGTATTGATGATAAGTTCTGCAAACGGGATTGCGATAAGTTGATAAAGTTGGGTTTACCTGTCTGCAACGCTTTTCACCTTTCGTTAACTTTGCGTTCTATTTTTGAACCAGTCCCTTTGAGGGAAGCCCTAATTTTTTTCCAACTTATCCCAAAAAGCCGATTATGACAATCGCTATTTCGCACTTTTAGCTCACTATTAACAAGAAACATGCGCCAGTTGGCATTTTAAATTAACTTTCCATATATTACCCAACGTTAAACATACAAAGAGCAAAATAAATAACATATAAAAAACAATTATTTAAATGCGACTTATCTAGAGAATAAGCGACTAAGGTAAAACGACTGTCATTTCACTCCCATGTGAGGTTTTATTGATATCTATACGGGTATTGATCTGCTCTTTCATCTCCGAGACGTGCGATATCACCCCTATCATGCGACCCGAGGATTGCAGGTCCATCAAGGTTCGAATAGCCAACTCCAATGAGTCTTGGTCTAAACTACCAAAGCCTTCATCAATAAATAAGGTGTCGAGTTTAATGCCACCCGCATAGGCTTGCACCACATCGGATAATCCTAACGCCATTGATAATGCCGCCATAAAACTTTCGCCGCCACTTAAGGTCGCCACCGGACGGACCTTTGAGGTGTAGGCATCTTCAACCTCTAACTCAAGGCCTGAAGCCTTGTTACCTTTTGCTCTATCCTCCTTACGCAATAAGCGATAACGCCCTTTGCTCATCAGATGCAATCGATGACTTGCCTCGAGTAACACATCATCGAGCAACACACTTAATACGAAACGCTGCAGGCTAATTTTATTGCCCGTATTACCATTAGCGACGTCGGCGAGCGTGCCAATAACTGCATACTCGTCTTCTAAGCTCTTAGCTTTCGTATCGGCGATATTCAGCTGAGTTTGTGTTTGAAGCAGAAGCGCTGCTCGAGTGTGGAGCCGTTGCCATGTCTGTTCAGCTGTGTGTAATGCTTGCTGCGCTATCTCAAGCTCGGCCGCAAGCTTAGTGCTATCGGGCGGCACTTTATCCTTAAGCTTAAGTGTCAGCAGCTCACATTGGGCTTGGATTAACGCACATTGCTGTTGATATGCTTCAATCTCACTTACCAATAGATGTAGTTGGTGTTCATCTAACATGGCCTCAAGCAAAGCGTGCTGATCGGTGAAGCCCGCGGCAATTAACTGTTTGTCAAGTTGCTGTTGTGCTCGAGTTAACTGCGCTAATGCGGCCTCGGCGGTATTTTCTGCTCCATTTAACGCAGCTTTAGCGGCAACAAAAGCCTGCCCAGTTTGTAGTTGAAGCTCGCGAATGCTGGCAATCTGTTGTTTAATTTGACTAATATCTTGTTGATTTTGCGCTGTTGCAGCGTTTAATGCCTCGAGCGTAGCCAGCTTCTTCGGTACATTTTGCTGCATTTGCGCTAACTGCCCTTGCAATACATCAACCTTTGATTGCGAGGCACTTTCTTGCGCTTGTCCTTGCTCCAGCTCTTGCTGTAATTGAGTTTCTTGCATCTGTAACAGCACGATATCTTGCTGCAGCTGCTGCAAATTTAAGTGGGCTTGTTCGGCTGTTGTCAGCGAGAAAGCCAATTGCGACAAAGTATGCGTATGTTCATCTAAAGAAATATCAACAGCAGCACCTAATTGGGTAGCGAGATCCTGTGCTTGTTGTTGCAAGGTTTCTAACTGCGTTTGGAAGCCCCGATATTCAGCTCTTGCTTTGCTCAGCACGTCTTGGGCATGAGTTTCAGCCTCTTGGGCTAATTGCAGCGCTTCATCACTGGGGAGCGCCTGTTGGCTCTGCGCTGGCTGAGGGTGGATTTTACTACCACACACAGGGCAAGGCTCATCTGATTGTAATTGCTGAGCTAAAATAGCCGCCTGCCCTTGATGCCAAGTCAATAGTAAGCTCTTATACGCAATCTGTGCTTGCTGATGTTGTGTATTAAGCTGTTGGCCTTGCGCCTTAGCCTTGGCAAGTTTTTCCTGTGTTAAAGCGACCCTTGCCGTAACGTTTTGCCATTGCTGATAAGCAGATAATAACTGCTGTTGCTGCAGGTGCGATTGCTGTAATGAGAGACGGGTTTCACTGCTAGCTTGTAATTGTGGCAGAGTTGATTCCAGCTCATAGCGTTTTTGGCTAACGGCGGTTAATTCATTTTTGCTCGCCAGAAACTTCGCCTTAGCCTTAGTTAACAGCAGTTGCTCTTGCTCGACTGTCTTAGTGAGTCTATCGAGCTCCCTAAGCTGCGGCCCTAATGTATTCAGTTGCTGTTTAGCTTGTTCTTTCTCGAGTAACTGCGCTTCCAAAACAGGTAAATCTGTTGCTTCTAGTTCAGATTTTTCAAAAGCTTGCTTAGCATTTAACAAGACTGTTTTTGTGTGATTAAGGTTAAGGTTTGCTGATTTAGATTCCTGCTCACGAGCCAAAAACACTTCTACTATGGGTTCTAAGCGCTGCGCTTGCTTAGCAAGATCCATTGCGTGACTTTTAGCCTTAATACTGTCTTGCTGCGCACTAAGCTCTGCGGCAGTTCGAGTTAACACATCAAGCTGAGTAAAATCGGCCTGTAAATGCTGCGCGGCGTCGCCCTGCTTGATGATAAGTTGCTGTTGTTGTAATGCCTGCTCTTTCGCGCTTTGGGCCACTTCAAGTTCTGGCGTGAGCTTCGCTAATTCATTCGTCAGCTCATCATCGGATGAAATATCGGCACTTTGTAAGATGCCATCGCGACGACTACGCTGGTCTTTCACTAAGGCGCGAATATCTGCCGCCTTACTTTTTAAGGAATCTTCAATCCGCCGATAAATATGAGTTTGAAATAATTGACTAAATATCTGTTCACGCGCCTTAGAATCCGCCATTAATAATTCGCGGAACTTGCCCTGCGGCAATACCATCACTTGACGAAATTGCTCCACATCAAGCCCTGTTAAGGCTTCAATCTCAGCAGTCGCCTCAGAGACTTTACTGGCCACAAGCAAGCTTTCATTGCCATCGGCGTCAATTTTATAGAGCTGGGCTTCGGGCTTTTGCACCGTTGAGCCATCGCCACTTTTTTTAACTCTGTCTTGCTCTGGCACGCGTCGAATACGATAGCTATTACTACCAAGCTGAAAGCTAAACGTGACCTCTGTGAGCAGATTGTCGTCTGCCATATCGCAGCGCATCTGGCTACCTTCACGCTCATTGCCCGTGGTTTTGCCGTAGAGGGCAAAACAAATACCGTCAAGCAAGGTCGTCTTACCCGCGCCCGTTGGCCCATTAATTAAAAATAACGGATTAGTGCCAAGAGCAGTAAAATCAAGTGATTGAGTCGATGCAAAGGGGCCAAAGGCCGACATTGAAAGGCTAAGGGGTCTCATGCTTGACGCTCCTCATGGTGTAACTTAGTCAAGAGATCGTCCATCACGGTTTGCTGTGCCTGCGTTAATGATTCGCCAGAGACCTGCGAGAAAAAGTCGCAGAACATATCCATTTCGCCTTTTTTGATATGATCGCGGCTTAAAGCGACTTGCTGCTGCCCCGCCATCAAGCCTGTGCGCTCTAAATGCAGTACATTGGGGTAAACGGCTCTGAGTTTGCCCATAGCATCTAAAATGGCATGTTTATCCAGTAGTCTCACCATCAGGTAATCTTCACGTTTTATATCCATTTTACCTTGGGCGAGTAATATTTCTAATTCTCCCTCTAAGATGCGCACATCACGCATCGACGTTAATGGCAATAAACAGATATTTAGCGGCGTTTGCGCGCTAAGTTCAACTAACGTCACCGACTTGTGTTGATGCTGTTCGCTAAAGGAATATTTCAAAATCGAACCTGAATAGCGCACATGTTCGGCGCCTTTGTATTGCGGCCCGTGCAAATGGCCTAATGCAACATAATCAAATTCAGTAAATAACGTTGGCGATATTTTGTCTGCGCCGCCAATACTTAATGGCCGCTCAGATTCAGACTCACTGCCACCATCCAAAAAGCAGTGGCTGATCACCACTTTGGGTAAGCCTTGGCTATCGTGCTTACGCACTTGCTCAAGCAAAATATCCATAGCCATTTCGTGGCTCGAGGCCTCGCATTCAAATACGTGACGCACGGTGGCAGGATCAGCGTAAGGCAGGGGATAAAAAACCAAATCACCGCTTAAACTCGACAACCTAATAGGATGAACTTCAGCACTTAAAGGCCCAATGATATGTAACCCACTTGCCGCCATTTGTTTTGCTGCAAAACCCAAACGCTCGTGGCCGTCATGGTTTCCAGCAATCATAATCACTTGCAAGCCTAAACCATGTACCAAACGGTTCAGCACATCATCTAACAAGGCAACCGCATTGGCTGGCGGAATCGAGCGGTCATAAATATCCCCAGCCACAATCACGGCATCAACCTTATGCTCACTCGCCAAAGCAATAATTTGTTCGAGTACAAAGGCTTGATCATCCAGTAATGACTGATTGTGTAACTGGCGACCAATATGCCAGTCTGAGGTATGGATAAATTTCATAATCGCTCTTTTAACAAAGTGGTGGCGCTAAATCCAAGCGAACATGTCGCTCGTTTACGCAAAATAAGGAAGACAAGGTGCGTATTCAAATCGGATTAAATCTTATTACATAAGACGTAGCGTTAAAATGCACATAGAAAAATGAGAAGCCAAAAAGTGCATCAAAAATGACAGGTTATACTATTAAAAAACCTTGAAAGAGTACACCTATTGCAAAGTAAGATGAGGTATTTTCGGCAATCTTTGGAGGTTCACTACTGTGATATCCACCTTAACTTAACTTTTGCGCCAAGGTGGGCGTAACTCAGATAAAATAACGCGCTAAGATAAGCTAACATACAGTTTAAACCTGCGCTTATCGATACAAAACCGTCTATTAGAATAGTTGGTATTGCGTTGCCAGCAGTTTAAAGCTCATGGCAAGGGACATAGTCACAACGAGTGGCTTAATGATCTTAGTGCCTTTAGTCACCACTAAACGAGAACCTAAAGTCGCACCAATGGCTTGCCCTGCTAGCATGACTAATCCTAATAACCAAATCACTTTCCCGCCTAAGGCAAAAAAGATTAACGATGCGATATTAGTCGAAAAATTAAGCAGCTTTGCGTGAGCCGTAGCCTTAGCTAAACCAAAACCAGCTAACGATACAAACGCTAACGCAAAAAAACTGCCTGTACCTGGACCAAAAAAGCCATCGTACAAGCCCACACCTAACGCGGCGGTGAATGCAAACGCGGTCGGTGTGAGCACTTGATGTCTATCATCTTCAGATATCTTTTTCGAGAATAAAAAGTAACAACCAATAGCCAAAATCAAAAATGGCAACATTAATTCGAGCACTTTAGTATCGACTAATTGAACTAAAACAGTCCCTAATGCCGCGCCAATAAACGCACAAATTAAAGCTAATTTAACGGACTTAAGGTCAACCAGACCCTTACGCACAAAGTACAAGCTTGCAAAAAAACTACCACCACAGGCCTGTAACTTATTAGTCCCCAAGGCAACCGTAGGTGGTAATCCAGCCCACATGAGTGCCGGAATCGTTAATAAACCACCGCCACCGGCAATTGAGTCAATAAAACCTGCCACCAGTGCCACGGCAAAAAGTACCGCTGCAATTTGTAGAGTTAATTCAAATTCCATAATTTTTATTATTCTTTGGATAAAAAGGGAGTCATTACCGAGCATTAGACTGCGTTTGCCAAATAAACGCAAAGGAGTTATTGTCGCCACTGCGTGAGATATTTTCACGCAAGAATGAGATATTCCGGTTCCAATACCTGCCACAGGAAACAATATGTTCACCGATTTGCCACCACTTAATGCCCTACGCGCCTTTGAAGCTGCGGCGCGCTTACAAAGCATGACGCTCGCCAGTAAAGAGCTGCATGTTACCCATGGTGCAATTAGTAAACAAATTAGGGTGTTGGAGGATTATTTAGCTTTTGCATTGTTTGTACGCTTACACAAAAAAGTGCTTTTAACCGATGAAGCCAAACGTTATTTACCCCATGTGCAAGCCGCACTACAGACACTTTCGAGTGCGACCAGCGACATACGTCGTCAACCTACGCAGCCACAAAGCTTAGCCATTAATGTACTTCCAAGTTTGACGATCAATTGGCTTATTCCACGAATGGAGCAATTTAAATCCCGTCACCCGCATCTTTATGTGGATCTCTCTATTGGCGATTTTGCCGTCGATTTTAGCCAAGGTCGTTATGATATCGCTATTCGCAGCAGTACTGTGGCCCCAAAGGGAGCGAATTATATTAAATTGATGGATGAGGATTTATGTCTGGTTTGTGCGCCTTCGTTAGCATCTAAACTGCAGAGCATTGAAGATATTAATCGCGTCACTTTGCTAAAACACACAACAAGGCCAGAACTCTGGGGATATTGGGCTGAAAAAGTAGGCCTAGAACTCACTCAAGAACAAACCTTTGGTGTGGAACATTTTTACATGTTGAGTCAAGCGGCCGTAAGTGGCATGGGTGCTGCGCTAATACCCCGCTTTTTTATCGAAGAACAACTAGCGCATGGTAGCCTAGTTATCCCCTTCAACGCCCCTTTTACCAGTCCCTATAGTTATTATTTACTCACGCCAAAATCTCCTAGCCTACCGTTAAAAGCCCAAGCTTTTATCGATTGGTTACTCGAAATTTTTGCCCCCTATCGGCATTAAGCATTTTGGCAAGGGATTCCACTTAGGCAGAACTCAGATAGAACGTTAGAACTAACGCATCAAATAGCAGAGAATGAGTAATAAAAAACCACCCTTAGGTGGTTTTAATTTGAATTACCGCACTAACTAAACAAGATTAATGATTACAGTTTGGACCGTGAACATGCCCGTGGTCATCATCGTCCTCGTCCGTAAATTCATCATCACCATCTTGATGTTGCATCACGCCCCAACCATCGCTCATGCCACCAAACTCGGCAGCAAAATCATGTAGCATGACTTCTTGCTCAACCAAAGTATCGTACTCAGGTACCATATTTAGGCAAACAATTATTTCCCACTTGCCGAGCTCATCATTCAGATTAAGCTCAATCTCGCCTTGCAAGTCAGAATTAGTTAATTCTTCTAACGCTGTCTCAGCATCGCGTTGATCATCAAATACTAAAAAGAAATCAACATCTAGTGCTTTAGTTAAATCGATCCCCGATTCAGCCATTGCAGCCAGCATTTTACCATTGTCATCATCTGGAAATTGCATATATTGCTCCACTGTTGCAGGCTTATTCTGCCGCAATGATTTGAACTGATTCACCGTTAAAGCTGACAATATCGCCCGCCACGATCTTTTTACGTTTACGAGTTTCAACTTCACCGTTAACAGTGACTTGACCTTCGTCAATAAAATGCTTGGCTTCACCGCCAGCACTGCTCATGCCTTGGACTTTTAATACCTTGTACAATTCAATGAAATCTTCGCCAGAATGCAAAGCTAATTGATTAATTTGCGTCACTTGATACACGCCTTATAAAAATAAACCTGCGGTATTATACCAGCACCGCGCCAAATACGCTGAAGATAATTAGGCTAGAGACGCCTTTCATCGGCGAGTAAACCATAGGCACATTCATCAAGCCAGTTTTCACCTATCTTGAGTTGTTGTCTGAGCAAACCTTCAAGCCGAAAACCACACTTTTCAAGGACTCGTGCGGATGCATGATTATCTTTAGCGCAATGACCAACAAACTTATGTACATTAAAACTTAAACAAGCCCAGTCAATAACGGCTGTTAAACCTTCGGTGGCATAACCTTTGCCATGGCAGTCAGCCGCTAACAAATAACCAACTTCTGCTCGTTGTTCTTCAAGATGTTGACAATAGAGGCCCGTTAAACCAACAAATTGCCCTGTATCTACGGTTTCAATCACTAAGGTCAGCCAATCACCCGAATCATAAGACCATGTATTCGCACGTTGCTCAAACTTACAACGCAGAGCGTCTTGTGATTCTGGAACCCGCACAAAACGATTAATCTTAGGATCACTATTTAACGCATAAAAATGTTCCCAGTCGCTCGCGTGTAGGCTCCTGAGTTTCAATCTATCAGTATAGAGTTCCAACATAGTGACCCCGCGATGATTATATAAAACAAAACGGCAGCAAAAGCTGCCGTTTCAAACACCTTGTATCAAACAAACCGTAAAACTTATGCGCGGCTGGTCACTTCAAGTAAATGAAAGCCAAATTGAGTTTTAACAGGGCCTTGTACTTCATTTAATGGTGCGCTGAATACCACTTCATCAAACTCTTTAACCATCATACCTGGGCCGAATGAACCCAATTCACCACCTTGTGCACCTGATGGACAAGATGAGTGCGCACGAGCAATTTCGGCGAAATCTGCACCGTCTACTATTTGTTGCTTGAGCGTTTGGCATTGCTCTTCACTGCTCACTAACAAATGTCTTGCTGTTGCTTGGACCATAGTAAAACTCCTATTTAGATCATGAGACATTTGCCTAAAATATCATCAACTTCCCATTATCATTCGATCTAATGGGTTGGGTTAAACAGTATAAAAACTTTCTGTTGAATAAAAAAGTTTTAAAATACCGTTACTCCTATCAACATCTAGTAACGGCATATTGAGTACTAAACTTGTTTAACCGCTATCCAACGATCGACTTTTTGCTCCATGACCGCCATAGGTAGTGAACCTGAGGTAAGTATTTGATCATGGAATGCTTTCAAATCAAACTTATCACCTAAGGCTTTTTCAGCGCGAGCGCGTAAGGCGAGAATTTTTAGCTGACCCACTTTGTAGGATAACGCTTGGCCTGGGATCGCCATATAACGCTCAACTTCTGCGACGATATCGCTTTCAGCCATAGGCGAGTTATCTTTCATATACTGAATTGCTTGCTCACGGCTCCAACCTTTAGTGTGAAGGCCGGTATCAACGACTAAGCGCATTGCGCGTAACATTTCATCCGAAAGCTTGCCAAAATATTGATAGGGATCGGTAAATAAACCCATCTCAACACCCAAATATTCAGCATAAAGTGCCCAACCTTCTTCAAAAGCGGTATAACCACTAAAGCGTTGGAACTCAGGCACGCCGGTCAATTCTTGTTTAATCGCTATTTGGAAATGGTGTCCAGGTGCTGCTTCATGTAAAGACAGCGTCGTCATACCCCACTTTGGCTGCGCTTTTAGGTTATAAGTATTGATATAGAATACGCCTGGGCGGCTACCATCAACGGCTGGCGATTCATAAGAAGCTCCTGCAGCCGATTGCTCTCTGAAGCTTTCAACTGGTTTCACGACATAATCAGCTTTTGGCATCACATTAAAGTAATTAGGTAAAACTTTATTGATGTTATCTTTTAGTACCATATAGCCATCAATTAAGCCTTGGCGATCATCATAAAAATACTGGGTTTCAGAAGATAACGCCGCAAAAAACGCCTTTAAATCCCCTTTAAAACCAACTTGCGCGCGCACTTTATCCATCTCAGATAAAATCCTTGCGACTTCTGTGAGCCCTATTTGGTGGATCTCATCGACTGACATAGTGGTTGTAGTGTGAGAGTTAGCTAAATGCTGATACCAAGCTTTACCATTAGGCAAGCCTGACCAGCCATCAGTTGCACGCGACTGGGGTAAATAAGTCTGCTTAAAGTAATCTCGCAAATTCGTTAAAGCGGGTAAAATGCGCTCAGTAATCATGGCTTGATAACGCGTAGTTAACTCCGCTTTATCCTGCTCAGAAAAACTCTCTGGAAAATGCTGGATAGGTGAGTAAAAAATACTCTGGGTAGCATCCGTGGTTAACATAGCGTCTAACTGAGGAATAATGCGCTCCACCAATACTCTTGGTAGCACGACTTTGCTTTCAATACCTTCATTCATGCGATTTTCAGCAAGTGATATCCACTTGATAAAACCATCAACTCTGCGCTCCCAATTACGATAGTCTTGCACGCTATTAAAAGGCTGTGCACTTTCACCACTGCCTAACTGCACCATAGTAATCACTGTACTGTAGAACTGGCTTATCGGCATAAAGCGTGATGGGAACGTTTCATCGACTAAGGCCATATCACGGTCATAAATAAACAAGTCATAGCTTAACTGCAGATCTGCTGGCAACTGCTTAGGGTCAATCGCTCGCACCTGAGCTAAATAACGAGTGTTTAGCTCATGACGAGCTTTAAGGTAAGCTTCGGTTAAATCACCACCAAAATCAGCATTGTAATCATTAACGCCAACAAAAGTGGCGTAAATAGGCTCAAGTTTTAGATAATCTTTAAAGTAAGCATCCACAAGCGCTAAATAGCGTTGTTCTGCCGTTTGCGTTTCGTCCTGCTCTGCGGCCGCGGCATTAGCGGGGCTATTTTCTTGAGCTAGGGTAACTTCAGGCTTAGAACAACCTTGAAGAGTTAAGATTAATGCTATTGAACCGGCCAATAAACCCAATTTCATTTTAATATTTTTCCTATTTAGTCCGTTATTACAGAATCGTGTTTAATACTTAGCTCAAAACCCACTATTGCGTTATTTTTTGTGGCGACAAAAGCCTGATTTTAATAAAGAATAAGATAGAACACACCCACTGGCAATCAAGAAGCAACTGACTATTGATATTTGTTTGCCCCAAAAAAACAATAACAGTAGCTTAGCGCCATCCTAGTCCAAAGAAAAAGCCCCTTACGGGGCTTTCAAACTAAAACATTAACAAACTGCTAAGTGATTACAGCGCGATGTCGTGCATACGTGCTTTCTCTTTAATATAAGAGATATAGCTTTTTGCACTCTTCTCTGTCTTCTTATCATTAGCAGCTAATACTGCACGGTTATAAGCAGACTTGTACTGTTTCAAACTTAAATGAGCCAAAGCTAATTCAAAGTTTGCTTCTCCAGGATTATCAATGCCCACAGCAATGGCTTTTTCAAGCACAGGAATAGCTGCAGAGTATTGTTCATCTAAGCTCAACAAACGACCTTGTTTTAGATAAGTCTTGCCATCATTGTTAATTGCAGCAGCTTTACCATAATACTCAGCGGCTTGTTTAAACTCCTTCGCATTTTGGAAAAATCCCGCCAAAATATCGAATGACTTAGCATCTTCAGCGATCATGCCTGACTTCATATGCTTCTGGTAGATTTTAGCCGCTTGATATGGTGCACCTTTTTGTGCCATCAATTGTGCTAAACGCGTAATATTACCCGCACTATCTAAGAAACCATTTCTATAGGCTAAATCATAAGTTGCCAAAGATTTGTCGTAGTCCTCAATCATCAAATAAAACTGTGCTAATTGAACCCATAGTCTGCCATCCGATGGAAATAAAGGCACCATGACTTCTAACACACCAACGGCATTCTTATACTTCTTTTGATTGAAGTAAGCTGTCAGCTTCATTTGATACAGACCTTTGTCAGGAGCTTCAGCTAATGAAAGACCTTTATCGGCCACTTCAATCACTTTATCCCACTGTTTAAGCTCTGAATGTGCAATACCAATGCGGCGATACATTTGAGAATCAGCTTTACAAGTAAAATCCATCCACTTGTAATAATAAGGAATCGCTTCCTTAAACTTCTTCTCTTGTAACAGCAAATCAGCATAGAGACGCATTGTCGCAGCATGATCTGTTCCACCTAAAATATCAGCCTCTACAGCTTGTTTTAGGTACTTGATCGCGGTATCCATTTTGCCTTTTTCGGCATAAAAGTTACCAAGCATACGCGCAACATAAGCTTTATCGAAATCGTTCTTCGCATTCGCTTCAAGCAAAATCGCAATAGCTTGGTCTATCTGACCATTGGTATAGGCTTCAAATGATTTTTGAACTTTCTTAGCAGCGCCTTCGCCTACCGCTTTAGATTGACGTTTATCGATGGGACACTTTTCTTCAGCCATTGCTGAAGACACTGTTAACGTGCCACCACAAATAGAAAGCAATAATAGTACTGCGATTTTATTAACATTACGCATAATTAGTTGCCTCCTTTATCTAAGGTGAAGTCTAATTGCACTGTCATACCAGGTTGTTTCAGTGGCTTGCCATCTACTATCTTTGGCTTGTATTTCCACTTTTTCAAGGCCCTGATGGCTTCTTTATCAAATAGACGCTTTGGCTCTGCTTGAATAACTTCAACGTCATCGATACCACCGAGTTCGTTGATCGTAAAGCGAAGTTGTACCCAACCTTCTTTACCATCACGAGCCGCAGCAATTGGATACTGAGGTTCGATACGAACGATAGGCGTAGCATCGCCGTCACGAGTCATCATATTACCTAATTTAAAACCACCTGCTGAGTGACCGCCAGTTTCAACACCACCCATATTGAACGACATTGACGTATCAATATTGCTCGATGAGTCTGGAGGTGTGACATCAGGCTTTTGTGGTTGCTCTGGTGGTGGTGGTGGCTTAGGCACTACCCTTGGCTTATTCTGTGCTTTTGAATCCTGTCTATCCATAGTGATTTCAATTACAGGGGTCTCGGCCGATGTATCACCGCGCTGTGCGCCGCCACCGACCAAGAACGCCATAAAAGCGAACAGACCAAAAGTCACAGCAGCACCAATAATGATCGATACTAGTGCTCTTAGCATATTAATCGTTCCCCGCAGATACCGAAATTTTATCTATACCAGCAGCTTTCACTTGGTCTAGAACTTTAACAACTAAGCCGTGCATTGCATCTTTATCTGCCTGAATTAATACAGCGGCTTCAGGAGCTTCAGCCAGCATACGTTCAACGTTTGCTGTTACACGTTCGATATCAACCTGACGGTTTTCCATCATAATCACGCCGGTTTTACTGACGCCGATAAAGATGTTAGCCGAAGGCTTTGAAGTCGCTTGTGAAGCTTTTGGTTTGTTATAATCCAAACCCGATGGTTTCACGAATGACGTTGTTACAATGAAGAAAATTAGCATAATGAACACGATGTCGAGCATCGGTGTCATATCAATTTGCGCTTCCTCATCTATACTGGAATGCTTTTTACGTGCCATGTTCAATCTCTCTCTAGTGGTGCGGCATGCTGTCTTTTAGCTTTTCTAAACTGATTTTCATTTTGGCATCGAGACGAGTACTAAAAAATACTCCTGATAATGCTGCAACCATACCAGCCATCGTCGGCATGGTTGCCATTGAAATACCAGCCGCCATCAAACGAGCATTACTCGTCCCCTGAACTGCCATCACATCGAACACTGAAATCATACCGGTTACGGTACCTAATAAACCTATCATTGGACAAATTGCCACTAAGGTTTTAATAATCAGCATACGTGCATTCAAATCTTGTTTCGCTTGGGACATCCAAGCTTCACGGATACGGTGCGCATACCAAGAGGTTGTTTCCTCTCTGGCGTCCCATGCAGTTGTGATTGCTTTATGGTGCTTTGGTGATATCCAATTAAGATACCAATAACGCTCCAGCATCAATACCCACATTAAGAACAGTACAGCCGCTACAAGCCAGAGGACGTTGCCCCCGGAGGCCATGAAGCCCCTGACGGAATCCCAAATATCCATCAGGTATATCATCATTAGTCAGCCCTCTTCTCAGCATGTGCTGCGATGATGCCAGCGCTTTGCTCTTCAAGGATCTGTACAATTGATTTGCTACGCGCAACAACAATTGCATGCATCAACATTAATGGCAGAGCAGCAACCAGGCCTTGTACCGTTGTTACCAACGCCATCGAAATACCGCCAGCCATCAGTTTTGGATCGCCAGTACCGAATAATTGAATACTTTGGAAAGTTGCAATCATACCCGTTACTGTACCTAGCAGACCCATCATAGGTGCGATAGCAGCCAGTACTTTAATGATTGAAATACGCGCTTCCAGTGCTGGCGTTTCTTTCAAAATAGCTTCGTCAAGTTTCAACTCTAATGTTTCAACATCAACATCTTTGTTTTCTTGATAAACTTTTAAGATACGACCCAAGGCATTATTACCAGGCTTATCTACATTTTTACGTTGGCTATTAACACGTGCGCCGATAATCGACATTGTCACTAAACGTTCGATAGAAATCAGCATACCTAGCGCAAGTAATATCATGATGATATAACCGATGACACCGCCAGATTCGATACGATCTTCCATACTCGCTTTGTTAGTAAAGATACTTAACAGTACACCACGTGCAGGGTCAACATAGAAAGGCGCAGTACCTGAAGTGATTTCTTCCCATTTAGCAACCGCGCGAACTTGGTAGCCTTCTGGTTGTTGAGATAACTGCTGAATTAATCCTAACTCAGGGTTATAAACAACATATTTGCCATCAGCTGTTAGGTTGTATGCACCAATACGGTGGATAGTGGTTGTGTTAACACTACCGTCGATACCAGTAACTGAGCCTTCGAACTTAACAACTTTGCCAGATTGTGCCATTTCAAACAGCTGCTCTTGCCAGAATTGTTCTAGTTCTTCAATTTTTGGTAGTTGTTTGCGTGAACCTAAATCAGCGATAAACTTGTCACGATTTGGGTATTGTGCGCTGGTATTTGAACTTGCCAATTTACCAGCAAAATCACCAGCTTCACCTTTAACCACACCAAACATCTCACCCAAGTCACCTTGAGCAGTTTTCAGATCTTCTTCTAACTGAGCTATTTTACGCTCGTTATCTAAAAACGCTTGGTTTAAATCTTTACCGCGTTGTTTCTCAGCCGCTAAAGCATCTTTTTCACGCTTTAATAGTGCAGCCTTATCGCCACGTTCAGCTTGAAATTCTTGTTCGCGTTTGCTGTTGACCTTACCTTCTGCAGCGCGTTCAACTTTAACTTGTTGCAATAATTGGTCAATGGATTTAGGCGCATCTGCAGCGCTTACCATACCAACAGTTAAAGAGAAACTTGCAGCCAACGCTGTAGTAATTAACTTCTTCATTATTGTGCAGTCTCCGCAGCAGGAAGTGGTAACGCGAATAGATCTAGAGCGCCTTGTTTACGGGCAATGCGGATACCTTTAGTCAGTTCACGCAAATAGCTGTCATCCAACTTATCCCAACCTTTAGATTCGGAGTTATACATCCAGCCAGTCTTTTGATCTAAACTCTGTGCATAAAGAGCCACACGACCTAGGTTGAAGAAGTCGACTAACACTTCTTTCCCATCTAGGTTTAACTTACCTTGGTTTACTGCAACTGCGCTGCCATATTCACGTTCAATGCTATAAGCATCAAGGATTAAGCGGTATTTTTCTGCTAATGTCACTTCAGCAGTATTAAGTAATGTCTTTAGTTCTTTTACACGATTAGCACGAACTTCAGAGTTAAAAGGTAAATCTAATTGAACAAACTGTTCTAATGATTCCACCATTTTAAACATTAATGGCACCACGCCTTGGCGAAGTTTATCAACACCATTAATATCTACTTGCACTGAGTCCATCGTCTTTTGCTGGTCAGCGACTAAGCTTGCGACATAATCGTTATATGACTTCAGTGATTCGCGCTCATCAGCAACAGAACCATACTCAAAGAGCATGTCTTGTGCTTGATCGAAATACTTATCAACGTTCTTCTGCGACGCAGCAGCATCAGCATGGATTTGACCATCTGCTTTCTGTACGTCGGTAAGAGGATTTGCAACCACGAAGTTACTGCTCGCTAATGCCAGCACGCCAACAAGTGCAGTAGCGATTTTTGTTCTATTGCTTACCTTGGACATAGTTCCCAACCAATTTGAAGTGAATAAAAAAGGTTTAACTTACGATTAACAATGTTTATTTTTAACAAATAAATTAAGACAAGTTAATGTAAGTCTCTCTTTATCTTGTGATTGTTTATTTTTTTCTTCCCTTTCCTACACTATTAAAGCGTAGACCCGCTGGCATCATTCCATAAAATGTTGACCGGTGTCAACATTTGAGATTGCTGAAAAGTTGCTAATTATGGTGCTTTTAAACAGATAACCTACTAATGGCTAGTTTGTGTACATTTATAACGTGAAACCCTTTACATTCGATGTAAGTAAAGAATGCTTTATGTTTTTTGAAAAATAAAATGCCAAGCCAGTAATTGTGCATCCGTTGACGTTAAGGTTGTAGCAGACACTAACTCAACACCCTCATTCAATAGGATTTTCCGCATTGACGTTAACTTGTTTTCATCAATCGCCGCGCGCACTAACTCTTCAAGTCTAAGCGCTAAATCACTGAGTTGTTTTTGAACAAATTTTAGATAGTCTTTTTTCTTGTCTACGGGCCAATAAAGCCCTTGTTTGAAAAAAGTCGTCACGTAATTCAATATTTCTGAATCCACTAGTGCAGTTTCATTAGAGGCATGTAATTCACCAATAGATTGATTAATATCGTTACGCAACGCCTCACACGCTTGATCGTTTTTTATTCTATTTATATCGACTTTAGTCGTGACTTGACCCATTGAGTCTGTAAGTGAATACAAATTATCCACTAGCTTTTTTGTGGTAACACTCTGTATAAGCAATAAAATTTGTTTGTTTCTATGGATGATCATCGAGTTGTGATGATGGCAGACAAGGCATAATCGTCCACCTACATTCAAAATATTTGCGACGGCAACTAATGAGGTAGATAAGTTGGAATATTCAATACCAAATTGAGAAGTCACTAAATCGACGGGATCACTAAAAGGTAAGGACTCACAGTTTATTTCGCCAATCAGATCTATTTTAATCAAACTGTCATTATCAGGTTTTATAAGCTGTATTTTTGCAATATCAATACCACGAACACGACCGTTTACATTGGATTCATCTAAATAGCTTTTAAGTAATAAGGGTAAAGCGCCATTACCCGTTGCAATATCTAGCACTTCAAAATTTGGCCTTAATTCTTTAAATATTGGAAGCCAAATATCTTTTAGTATTCCTGCATAATTACCACTGAAATCAGTTCCAAACGAAGTTAAATTGCCCTGTTCCCAATACTCACTCCAGTGTTGACTCACATAACCTCCTGAGAAACTTTCACGTTTTTAACTACTAGAAATATAACAAAAAGGCCAGCAATTTGCTGGCCTTGTATACATTTTAACGATTTGTTAGAACTTTAGGGTATAGCTTGCACGATATTCACGACCGTAGTTGTTATACAACTCTGGGTTATCGTACGAACCAGAAGAACTTAATACAGGATCTTCATCAGTCAGGTTATTAACACCCAACAATACTTTGCCATAGCTACCGATATCATAGCTGTAGCTGATATTGTGGATTAACCAAGAATCTAACTTACCTTCTTCTTTATCTTCATTGGTTGAGCTGGTGTAGTTCATGTTCCACGAGAAGGCGTTGTCACCAATTTTATATACTGTTGTGAATACAGATCTATAGTCTGGTTGTCCATTCCATCCGGCGGTATCAACGGAGCCTGCACCACCTTCAACCTCTTCATCATATTTAAGTATGAAACTGTTAGTCCAGTTTACTGAAAAGTCACCAAACTCAGTGTCGATGTTGCCATTAAGTGCAACGTCAATACCTTCAATTTGTAACTTATCGCCGTTGCCATAGCCAGTACCCACTTCATAGGCTTGACCTAAACCGCCTCCAGTACCTGGTGCGCGTAGAACATAGAAAGTCTCATCAGGCACTAGCGAGCCAGAGGCGATACCTTCCATTACGTTAGTAATACTGCGTTGACTGATTACGTTATCAATATTTAAATCGAAATAGTCAACCTTAATGCCGAAGTTATCAACGATATCCCAAGCAACACCTAGGTTAATATATTCAGAAGTTTCAGGACCTAATTCACTGTTTGCTGAGATAAATGTATCGTACTGTGTTTCTAAACACTGAGTATCACTAATGCCATTAGAACGGCAATACGCATAGTCAGTACCATATTCCGCACTAAACGTGGTAGCAGCATTTAATTGATCTAGGCCTGGAGCTCGGAACGCTTCTGAGTATGATGCACGAACAACAACGTTATCTAGCGCTTGCCAACGAACAGAAGCTTTAGGCGCAACGTTACCACCAAAATCGCTATAATCGTCATAACGGGCGGCAAGGTTTATCTCAATCGTTTCTGTAATAGGTAAGGCTGCTTCATAAAACGCGGCCCAAACTTGACGATCACCGCCAGCAGAGTTACCCGCGCTACCACCGACTAAACCCGCTTCAGATTGTGCGTCATAGACTGATGTAAAGTTTTGATCGAAGTATTCCATACCAAAATAATGCGCAATTGCACCTGCTGGTAAATCAAATGCATCAAAACCGATACCTGCGTTCCATTGTTTAAATGTTGCACGGTCTTGCGTTAACGTTGTAGCCTTCATGTTATTAACGCCAGCTTCAGAGCCGAGATCAATACCATTGGCTTCGTTATATGCTAAACCTGAATAGCTAAGGTAATACTCACCGATAGACTTGTTATCAGCGATATTATGGTGATAATAAACTTCCCAAGTTGCATCATTCCATGCACTAATGCTACCGCGTAAACCAGTTAAATAATCTTGGTTGTAATCATTGACGTTACCGTCACGATTGCCAATATCTACCCAACGGAAATATCCTGTAGCACCATCTTCACCATAAGGGTTATGTGGGTTATCAGCAGTCATGTTGTTCCATGCTGCAGCTGGTGGCGCATAGCGACCGAAAGAGCTGTTTTGAGTAAACATGATACGGCCAAACCATTCTACATCTTCAGCAACTTCATAGTTAGAATCAACATAGACAGTATTACGATCTACAGAGGCTTTATTATACGAAACGTTAGCGGGTGCAAACGCACAGTATGTGTGACCTGCGCCTGATACGTTGTCAGCTTTAATCGTTTGGAATTTATCAGAGCCATACTTTGCTTCTAAATCATCACAAAGTGGTGAAGCTTGCTTCATTGTTTTATCAGGGCTACGAACCGTTGCACCGTATTGGCTCCAACCGATAGCCTCTTCGAACTGGATTTCTCCGTCACCGTTTAAATCATTCAGACTAGGAGCGGTGTAAGAGCGATCCGCGTCTCTAATACCTTCACGATCCTGATGATCAAATGCAAAGGTCAGGTTACCTTTATCCATCTGATAACCAGCAACAACAGAGAACTCTTTACTTGTCATGCCTTCATCTTGGTCGCGAGCACCCGCGCCAACGTTAAACTCAAGACCTTGGTAGTTCTTCTTCATGATGATGTTAACAACACCAGCAATCGCGTCTGAACCATAAGTAGAAGAAGCACCGTCAGTTAGAATTTCAATTCGCTCTACTGCCGCCATAGGAATAGCGTTTAAGTTTGCAGATGAACCGCCTAATGTTGGAGAACCAGGGAAACGCTTGCCATCGATTAACACAAGTGTGCGACTTGAGCCTGCGCCACGTAAATCAATCGTCGCTTGTGATTGAGCAGAACTACCTGAACGTTCAGAGAATGAACCAAATGAGTTTAAGTTACTATTTCGTAGAGCATCAGCAACGGTAAAGTTACCTTCGACTTTCATATCTTCAGTCGTAATAGTCGTTACTGGTGATGCACCTTCTAGGTCAGTACGCTTAATTCGTGAACCTGTAACTTCAATACGCTCAACTTTCGCCCCATCTTCAGCCGCCAAAGCAACTGGAGCCGTAAATGCAGCAACCGCTACGCCGCTAATTAAAGCTAAGCGTACAGAATTAGCGAGTAAATTATGTTTTAGCATTGTCAATCTCCCTGGAAATATTATGTCTTTATTATAATCCGCTTATTTAATAAACGGTTTCAAACTGAGGTGTCTTGGACCCCTCGCTGGAAACAATAAAATCACATATAAAACCTTTAAGCAACAATAAACATACAAACAATACAATTGCGCGACAAAACGCGCATTATATGAACATATTTATCGGGAGAGTGACTTTAAAACAGCCAAAAAAATGCCAGTCATTTCTGACTGGCATTTCTGTATAAAAAGAGTTAAGTATTAGCAGATTTATATCTTAGAGAAATAAGATTTTTAGAGTGAGTAACGAATACCAATTGCTACACCGTCATCTTCAGAAAGCGCCATTTTGGCTTCCTGATCTTTATCGGCGCTAGTAAAATCACTGTAATCTTTACGTGCTTCTATGTAAAGCACTGTATTAGGATCCCAAACAAAATGCAAACCAACCACCACAAACTGACGTTTAAACACGTCTTTTGGATCAGCATTAAAGTTAGGCTGAATTACGTAGTCATCACCTGCATCTAATATGTTGTACGATATAAATGGACGTAATCCGTTATCAAACTTAAAAGACGCTAGTGTTTCAACACCATAGGCATCTTTAATTAAGCGGCCAATATTATCTGTATCATGATTTTCTTGTCTATTGATGTTTGCTGCAGCGTATAAACCATCATTGTCGAAATTACCCCAAGTGACACCAGCACCATAGATAAGATCAACTGCTGTTGATTGCGTACCATTACCAAAGCTGACATCAAACTCACCACGGTTAACACCTGCTGTTAATGTCAGCATATCAGTCGCTTTATAGGTCAGCGCGCCACCATAGGTGTAATTATACTCGACTTGTTGCGCCGCTTTATCGCCACCTTCCCAGTTCGTTTGGCACTGACTTTGAGAAATATCAGCGGTCGTATCACACGTATAGAAACTGCTGTTTTTTAACTGTGCTTGAACTGCGAAGCTAACATCGCCAAAGGCATTACGATACTGAACCGTTTTATCACCACGACCCACACCGTTTACCGCACCATCATCTTTATTAAACGTGTAAACACCGGCAGTGTTACCGTCCCATACAAAGCCGTAGTTGGTATTGTAAACGACATCGTACCAAGCACCCCACTGCTTGCCGATAGTTAAGGTACCGTATTTATCGTGAGATAAGCCGGCATAACCTAAACGATTATAAAAAAATTCTTCTTGTACCGATTCGAAGCGATTATTGTAAACAATATCGCTATTACCCACTGGGTTTACACCCCATTCTAGTTTTGCAAATGCATTCCAACCGTCGGTCAATTCACGGTTAAAACCGAAATTAATCCGTGATGCACCATTAACAACCTCTGTTTCGTCCTGAGTGTTGATCACGCGAGCATCAATAAAACCACCGATTTCTACGGCATTTTTATTATCTTTATAGATCTCGATAGCTGAGACAGAGGGTACTAGAAATATTGCTGCCAGCGCAGTGGCTACTAACGTCTTGTTCATTTGGGGCTTAACCTTTTTGTTTATGTTCTACCAACGTCATTCCGTTGTTATATTTCCTTACAATTTCAGCTTAAAGGGTAGCAAACTTTCAATATCTCCTCAAAGCGAAACCTAAAAAATATGCAGACTCGCATCACAAAAACAAGGTGATTAACATCAACTAAACCTAACAAGCCTAATCATCGACTACAAAAATAAACACGACAGAAATAGTTAAAACATTATATTAACAATAGTTGTTTTGATGTAATGCTCATGTAGTTTAGTTTCATTATTGAAAATACTGGCTCGGCAATAGGACCAATTTGTTTGTCGATGTAGTATTGATAGTCGATTTTAGAGGTTCTGTACTCAACAGACTCAGGACCGTTTACAGTGATTAGATAATCTATTTGTGCTCCCCGCTTGCCAAAAGCAGCATTACCTGTTGTGTCACATAATTGCTGGGCAACTTTGACATGTGGAGAAGACTTAGCTGTATAGTCTTCAATATTGCGCCGCATACGCTTACGAAATACTAAGTCATCGTCTAACTGGCCATCGAGCAGTTGTTCAAACACGCTAGCTAAATAAACACTGATATCCCTTTGGTTAAACATGCGCTCGTAGAGTGATGCTTGAACTTTACGTGCTAAAGGGCTCCAATCACTACGCACTTGTTCCATGCCTTTAAAAATAAGCTCAAGTTCATCACTCGCATTACGCCAAGCCCCCACATAACGCTTCTTACTGCCTTCTAATGACCCCCTTAGCGTTGGCATAAAAAACTGCTCGTAATGACGCTCAAACTGTAACTCGAGAAAACTCTCAACTTGGTGTTCTTCAGTAATCTTAGCGTGCCATTTTGCGTTGATATCGTCGGCAAGTGTCTGACCTAAAGCGCTTATATCGGTGAGATCAGGCTCGCTGCCAAGCCAGACAAAGGTCGAATCCGTATCGCCGTAAATCACTTGATAGCCCATTTCTTCTATCCAGGTGCGGGTTTGCTTCATTATTTGATGACCACGCATGGTGATAGAACTTGCCAACTTAGCATCATGAAAAACACAGCCTTGGGAGCCTAAAACCCCATAAAGGGAGTTCATGATAATTTTTATCGCTTGGGATAACGGCGCATTATATTCACGTTTAGCCTTTTCGCGCTGCTCGGATAATGTTTGGATAAGCTTAGGCAAGATAGGCTGCTGCCGGCTAAATCGGCCACCTAGAAACCCTGCAACACATTCAGACTCGGGTAACTGTAAACCTTCAACCAAGCCTTTAGGATCGATCAAAAAAGTACGAATAATTGAGGGATATAAACTTTTAAAATCAAATACTAAGATATTTTTATACAGTCCTGGCAACGAATCCATCACATAGCCACCGGGACTTTCAATGCCATCACTTGCAGGGGCATCGGGGGCAACGTAACCCGCGCGATGTAAATGTGGTAAATACAAATGATTAAACGCCGCCACCGAAGCCCCTACCCGTCCCAGTTCTAAACCCGTCAGTTCGGCCCGCGCGAGGGCAAAATCCCACAATTGAGTGTGAGTGAAAATATCCCACACTAGGCGGCTATCGGTGAGATTGTAATGTGCTAAGGCTTGTTTATCGGTCTTAAACAGCAGGTCAATTTCTTCAACGCGGTTATCCACGTTATGAATGGCCTTGCCTTCACCTAATAGGTGCCGCGACACAAATTCCAACGAGAAACGCTCAAAGTGATAAAAAGCAGCTTTAAGCCAATCGATACCATCGAGTACCACGCGCCCCGGTAAACTCAAGGTTTCGGGGCGAAATTTATTATCGACCTTCCAATCAAGCTTGGCCCCACCCCGGCCAATCGTTAGCGGAATACGGTGTAATAGCGCGCGACGTGATAGCAATGCAAGATCAAAACTGACCACTGACCAACCGATAATAAAGTCAGGATCAAACTCATGGAACCAAGCAATTAATCGATGAATTAGCGCGGATTCATCGGCCACCCATTCAATATATTCGGGGGAGTTTGATTCAGCGTCGCCCACCATAATCACTTTTTCATAAGTCTGCTTGAGGCTGCCTTGCCCCTCCTCTCGGCCACTGTCTTGACCATATAGCGCGACCGAATAGAGTAAACCCTCAAAGCTACATTCAAAATCCAGTGAGATACAGCGTAAATTCACCGCCGTTAAAGGGGCAATACTCTTAGCCCGCTCGCCGATAAACACAGGCAAGGAGTTAACCTCAGCGCTATCAATACTAGGCTCAAGATAATGCCCTAAAAAGGCCACATCAAGCGCCACAAAACGCTCAAATAAGTAACGCTGTTCTGGGCGAATATCCGCTTCAAATAGGGGAATATCAGCATCTTTAGCAATGCGTTGTAAAGTACGTAAGCTACTGCTGGACTTAGCATAAACTCCACTGACGGCGCCGCCTTTAAAGCTTTTGAGCGCTAACGGCACAAACCGTAATGCTTGACCCGGCGTTTGTAACTGTAAAGCCGCCACATCCGTTTGATGACAAAAACAAATGTGTTCAGTGCCTTGCACTTCCACCAGCACAGGGCCTTGGGCGGTCGCCAGATAATACTGCAACACTAAACTCCCATGACGATGAATCGCATGGCGTGTTAAGACTCGACCTTGTACACTAACGGCCGCTGTTGCCTCAGGCTTCATCGCATTGGTTCCCAAATCGTATAGCTACTCAATTTAAATGCCACCAAATGGCAGAAAAGTTTCTTAGGCTATGCAATCACTGTTATTATGTACAGCATTAATTCGATAAAGTAGTGACGCATGTTACCTGACAATGTAAAAACCCAGATCCGCGCCATCTATAAAGATATTGCTACCGCCTTGCCTAATTTTAGGCCGCGCCGCGAACAAAACTATATGGTAGCGGAAATCTCTAAGACCCTCGCCGGCGACTATGACAAAGATAGACGCATTATTGTGGTCGAAGCGGGGACGGGTATCGGTAAATCATTGTCTTATATTCTCGGTACCATCCCACTGGCATTATCGAGTAAGAAAAAAGTTTGTATTGCCACCGCTACCGTGGCATTACAAGAGCAACTACTGCATAAAGACTTACCCTTCTTTCTTGAACAATCTGGTTTAAATTTCCGTTTTGGCCTTGTAAAAGGTCGACAACGTTATGTGTGTTTATCAAAATTGGCGATGCTCATCGGTGACGATGACAGTACACAAATGGCGATGTGGCAAACTAAGCCAGACAATAGCCAAGTGGCGATGATGCACGGCCTGCTAAAAGACTATAACGAAGGTCGCTGGAACGGTGAAATCGATACCTTAAATGTGCCACTACCCGATCATTTATGGCAACAAATCGCCTGTGACAAACACAGTTGCCATCGCCAAGTTGCCAGCCATAGAAATTGTCCGTTCCATAAGGCCCGGGAAGATCTCGACACATGGGACGTACTCATTGCCAACCACAGCTTATTATTTGCCGACTTAGAATTAGGGGGTGGGGTAATTTTACCCGATCCCGAAGATGTGTTTTACGTCATCGATGAGGCACATCATTTGCCGATTGTGGCGCGGGACTTTTCCAGTGCGCAGGCCACGCTGAGGGGCGCATGCGACTGGCTCGAAAAAATTGGTAAAACTTGCGCTAAGTTACAAAACCAAATAAAGAGCAACAATATCATTGCCCCTGCTCAGGCTATGCAAGATCATTTAAGCGATTTGATCACTCAGCTTAATCAGGTAGCCCAATATTGTGACTCCCAGACCAAGCACTTTGCCAATCCAGAAAACCGCTTGCGGTTTGAGCACGGCAAACTTCCCGAGTCACTGCTCATTCTCGCCGAAAACCTCGCTGTTACCTCTAATCTTGCCCTGAAGCAATTTAATAAAATGCTGTCACTGCTGGCCGAAGCGATAAAAGATGGCGATATTCCTAAACATCAATCCGAAGCCCTACTGGCTGAAACAGGATTTATGTTGCAAAGGCTCGAGAATCTACAAAAATTGTGGAAGATGATGGCTAAAGAAGATAAACACAAAGGTGCCCCTATGGCGCGCTGGGTTGAGCTTATCACGGGTAAACAGGCGGATTATCTCTTTAGCGCCTCACCTATCGAAGTCGGTTTTATGCTGGAGTCTATGTTGTGGCAAAAGGCTGCGGGCGTTGTCTTATGTAGTGCCACGCTGCGCGCACTGAATAACTTCGACCATTTCGTGCATCAGGTGGGATTATCCCTCAATGATGGCAGCCGTTATTTAGCCTTACAATCGCCCTTCGATTACCCCAATAACGCGACCCTGTATTTGCCAAAAATGCGCACAGAGCCTACGGATGATGCCTATACGGCAGAGCTTGCGGAGCAAATCATCACGCTTATTGATGGTGAAATGGCCACCTTAGTACTATTTGCTTCTTATTGGCAGATGGAAAAAGTAGTCGAATTACTTGAAGGTAAACTCACTACCGAGCTCCTCATCCAAGGTAATGCCCCGCGGCAACAATTGTTAGAGAATCATAAAGCCAAATGCGATAAGGGTGAACCCAGTATTTTATTTGGCACAGGTAGTTTCTCCGAGGGTCTGGATTTACCTGGCGATTATCTCACTAATTTAATCGTCACTAAGTTGCCCTTTGCGGTACCGACCTCGCCCGTTGAGCAAGCCCATGCAGAATATGTCAAAGTTAAAGGTGGTAACCCCTTCTTACAATTGACCATCCCTGATGCCTCCCGCAAGCTAATTCAAAGTTGTGGTAGATTACTGCGTAAAGAGCAAGATTATGGCAGAGTCACTATTTTGGATAGGCGACTAGTGACTAAGCGTTATGGCAAATCTTTGTTAGATGCCTTACCGCCCTTCAGACGAGTTATAGAGTAGGATTAAAATTTGGAATTGTTACTCGAGCCCAGCCATTGGGCCCTGTTGGCAGTGATTGGCCTTATCGCTGGATTTATTGATGCCGTAGTCGGTGGAGGTGGCTTATTGTCGATTCCTGCACTATTAGCTTTAGGTATGCCGCCGCATACGGTATTAGGCACTAATAAACTAGCAGCAAGTTTTGGCTCCTCCATGGCAGCTTGGACCTATTATCGCCAGCATCTCTTTACTCCTTCGTTTTGGTACATGGCCTTTATCGCCACCTTTATTGGCGCGGTATTGGGCAGTTTTCTAGTGTATTTAGTCGATACACAGTGGCTCGAAAAAGTCTTGCCGTTGATGATCATCGGCATCGCTATTTACAGTTTAGTCAGCCCAAATGCGATATCAGATATCAACTGCCAAGCCCCAATAGCTAAACCTCCCGCTAAAAAGCAGTGGCTACAGGGATTAATTTTAGGTACTTATGATGGTTTTGCTGGCCCCGGTATTGGCGCATTTTGGACGGTGACATCAGGCTCTTTATATCAGCTGCCGTTACTGCACAGTTGTGGGCTCGCCCGTGCAATGACCTTTACCAGCAACTTAACCGCATTAGCTATTTTTGGCTGGCTTGGGCAAGTACAGTGGCAAATAGGTTTAGGGATGGGATTGTGCATGATGTTAGGCTCATTTATCGGCGCTCGCTGCGCGATTAAATTTGGCATGCCCTTTATCCGTCCACTGTTTATTTTAATTGTGCTAATGATTGCAGCAAATTTGGCATGGAGTGCATGGTTGTGAACACCCAACAATTAATGGTGATGTTGAAGAATCAGCTTAAAGCCTTAGAACAAGAAGTGCTGCAACACGATAATCGACTCGCCCCGCCGCAGCGCAAGCTCCTGCTAGAAACGGAGCGTTTTAATCACTCGCTGTTTATCCAACACGGCGCCCAACTCGGCCCCTGTATTGAACAAATTCGTAGCAGTATTATGCAGCTCGAAAAACAAATTAAGCTCAAACTTGCCCCGCAAACTATCGCACTGAGCTGTGAGCGAATTCAAGACAGATTTACCGCCGTCAAACGTGCCTTGCTTACGACCTCTATTGATATTAAGTCCAAAACTCAACAACGCGCCAGTAGCCGTGCCCGCTTTGTTCAACGTCAGAATCAATCTCATCAAGCCAGTGGTTTTGAATGGATTGCCAATAACGTGATGCAAAATAGTCATGAAATTTACGCAGAATTGAACAAACATCTAAATTGGGCAAAAAAATTTGAACAAAAAATTGAAGAAATGGAATCAAAACTTGAAAACTGTCATAGTGCTGACAAAATACAATTGCAAAATGACATCCTTTTGATGCATCGTCGTTTAGGAAAATGCAGGCAAGCTATTAGTTATATAGAAGATCGCATTCAAATATTCGAACGCCCGTATCAGAGTAATAATCGTTAAGGAATAATAATGAAATCACTTTTGCCAATTAGCAGCCTGCTAATATTACTCAGTTCTGCCTCAGCCTTCGCTGCAGATCTGACCATTCCAATGTCATTTGAATATATTGCCCTCGACGGTAAAAAAGTAGAGTCTAGTTTATTCAATCATAAAAGCAGCTTAACCTTGGCACCCGGCACTCACAAAATCGCCATTCGTTACCACGAAATGGTCGAAGATGATTATAGTGATAGCCAAACCTTTGTTAAATCGGCTCCTTTCATCGTGACGTTAAACGTGGATGGCGACTATCAATACCACCTTCAAGCCGCCGAAGGAGACGTCGTTAAAAAGCCCAAAGTCTTCGCTAAAAATCCGCAAGTTAAATTAACACGCAGTGATAAAGGCGACGTCAATTACCAAGTGACAAATACCAATTTAGAAGAAGAAAGCTTTGTTTCGCGCTTATTCACAGGAAATCAAGCTGATGATGTAGCAGGTAGTGTCACTGCAGCAACTGGCGCTGCAGGTGCAGTAGCAGCAGTTGCCCCCGCAACTACATCGGCTCAAACTGCTGTCAGCGCAACGTCATTAACCGCTCCAGTTGATACATCCAAAGCTGCAGGCGCTAATCCACAGCAAATGCTGCAATACTGGTGGCTGCAGGCAGATGAAAAAACACGTAAAGAGTTTATGAGTTGGGCCATTTCACAGTTATAGCAATTTGTTATAACGAGGTTTAATCGATATTAATTATCGAGCCAATAGCTATCGCGCCAGCACATCTAAGCTGGCGCTTTCTTTAAAAAAACTTCCCACTTCAATAAAAATACTGCCTCATACAAACCATAAAATGATGACGTTAAAAGAGTATCAATAGCGGTATTCTCATAAAACCATAGTGTTAAAGCTGACTAAAAAAGTAGATTGATGTTCTACCATGTTAAAAAAACGTGGGGATATTGCTTTACCGTAAGATAAGGACTATTCAAATGGCGGCTGGCAGCACTGTCAATAATAACATCAGAAAATCCATTTATAAGCATCATTCGCTGCAACGATGCCAGAGTCGCACTACAATATAAGCCAAAGATTTAACTAATTTTTCATTGCGATAAACGATTTGTAGTAGCAAACTCAATAAAACTGTCATGGAGTATAAAAATGCAACTTGAAATCCGTAATTACTACGAAGTTCTTTTGATGGAAATATTGTCAGACGAAGGGCTGATGGACGAGCTTCCCGAGGATTATCTTGCAGATCTTTGTTGTGTAACCTTAAACCAACTCCCCGTGCGTTACGTTCGTCACCTTGTCGATACCTATTTCTTTGAGGATTACAAAGAGTTGCAAGAGTTAAAGCGTGAGATCCAAACTGCGCTAGAAAAGTCGCGCGTCTTTCTTAAGCAAAATTTACAAAAAAGATTACAAGAAGAAGCCGAAGCGAATAATTAATGCCTACAAGAAATGGCACTCGAGCTTAATCAACTGCTGAATGACTATCAAATACACAGTTATCAAACAATCCAATGACACTCATAAAGACAGGTGTACTTAAATAGAAAACGTCGATACATAAAATTGACGTAGATCCGAAACACATTCGAATACTGAAAATAGTCAGTTATGCCGCTATTGAAAAATGAGGAACTAAACGAAAAATACTAATAAGAAAGGATATTAGAGGAGAAAAATTGAACTTGGAGGTTCCCCTAGAGCCACACCCCGGCACACGAGTCACTTGCTGCGGTTGCTCCCTTCCAGGCCTGGCCGAGTTCACAAGTTATCATTGCGGGGGGACCCTAGGGTCACCATAACTTCGAGCATTTTCTTGTGATTAGATAAACCAAAGAGCTTGCTAGAACGCGAAGTATTATCCCCTATGGCTCCCACGGGATCAAGCGCTAATCAACAAGATCCGTTAATATCCTCACCAACTGCACAATCTATAAGCACATATAGTGATTAAAATAATAAAAGCCTAACTATGTAGGCTTTTATTTAGATGTTACTGAACATTGTTATACTAAACTCACTGAATATCTTAAATATTATAACTTGATTATATGACGATTCTGTTCAATCAATTTAGTCCCAACACCCGATACATTTGCTAAATCATCGATTGCATTGAACTTACCATTTTTAGTGCGGTAGTCGACAATCGCTTGAGCCTTTGCTGCACCAATCCCTTTTAGTACTTGTAACTGTTCAACCGAAGCCGTATTTATGTTGACTTGGGCGGTATCTGGCATCGCTTTTTTCGCAGTTGATGTCATCTCACTGGCCTCAGATTTAACCTGAGTCTGCATTTTTTCAGCGGCTTTTGTTGTTTCTGCGGCACTAACTGGCGTTGTTAATAACAAGGTTAATGCCATGGCACTCATAATAACGGGTATACCATTTATGGTTTTCATAACGATTCCTCTGCTCCATGAAATTCGGCCTCTCGTCCTACTTCCGTGGCCTTCAATCAAAAATAGACTAAGGAATACTAAAACACCAAATCGATATCCAAAATATATTCAACTGCACCAATTATCTAACTGCACATAGACTTAGACAGGATGGACAAGTTAACAGGCTATGTCATACGCGCAAAAGCCTGCTTTAAGTCGGCGATAATGTCATCACAATCTTCTAAGCCAATCGAAATCCGCAGTAAATTATCACTAATCCCCGCTGCGGCTCTGGCTTCTGCGGTATAAGGCGAATGTGTCATTGATGCCGGATGTTGAATAAGGGATTCAGCGTCACCTAAACTTACCGCAATAGAAAATAGCGTTAAATAGCCCACAAATGCCATGGATTCATCTAAATTTGCCGCTAATTCAAATGCAATCACACCACCAGCACGTTTCATCTGCTTACCGATAAACTGATGACCGGGATGGCATTTAAGACCAGGGTAATACACTCGAGTCACTGCGGGATGCTCAGATAAAAACTCAGCGACGCGCTGGGCACTATCGCAATGGCGCTGTAAACGTACATCTAAGGTTTTAAGGCCGCGTAAGATCAGCCAAGCATCATGTGGCGATATCACAGCACCAATATCCTTTAAAATTTCATACTTCACTTTGTGGAGCTGCTCTTCACTGCCACACACTATCCCCGCAATCACATCGCCATGGCCATTCAGATATTTAGTCGCACTGTGGACTACCAAATCAATGCCAAAATCCAGCGGCCTCTGCAGTAATGGCGTCATGAAGGTATTGTCGACAATACTGACCAACTGATGACGTTTGGCAATATTCGCAATTGCCGCTAAATCAAATACCTGCAAATGCGGATTGACTGGGGTTTCACAGAAAATGACCTTAGTATTGGATTTAATCGCAGCTTCTATTTCTGTTACCGATGAAAAGTCCACTAGGGACACTTCAATACCAAAGCGGGCAAACTGAGTCGTCATTAGCGCGTAAGTACAACCGTATACGGCATTCGACGCCACTAAGTGATCGCCCATCTGTAAATTAGCCAGCAATGCGGCGGATACTGCGCCCATACCAGAAGCAGTTGCTGCTGCGGCCTCTGCCCCTTCTAAAATCGCCATTTTACGTTCAAGCTCGGCAGTTGTCGGATTACCTAAACGCGTGTAAATATACCCCAGCTCATTGCCCGCAAATCGCTCACCACCTTGCTGTGCAGACTCAAACACAAAAGTCGCACTTTGGTAAAGCGGCGTCACTAAGGCACCAAAGGCCTCTCTCTCATGGCCGCCATGAATAACCTGTGTTGCCGCCTTCCACATCTTGCCTGACTCATCTTGCATACCTAGCTCCTTGTCATTAGCTTTGAGCCCTTTCTGCTCTTTATGGTTATTAGTTGTAGGGTTAGAAAGCTTAATATCTGCATGATGGACGATGCTATAGAAAGGATTAGTCTCATCGAATAAGTTCTACCATACCGTGACTAAACACTTAAGCCAGTAACATGGCGAAAAAAGCTACGGCCAAACTGTAACTAACTTGTTACGTAGAGCTTGTTGCGAAGTACTTGTTAATAGCTATTTACGAACAGAAATATCCACAATAAGCTATAAAAAATGCGCTAAGGAGTAATTCCATTAGCGCATTTTCGGCAGTTTAAATTTCTATTTGATAGAGAGTATTTTTTACTCTTTAGACGGTCGATAAACCTTGTCATCTACATCAGCAAATTGGCCTTTTAGTGCATCGCGGCCTTCCTTAGTAAACAACTTGCCCGAAAACTGCTTAAGCTCGATTAATAATTCCTGATGCACTTTTGATAATTTAGGCCTTTGATCTTCCCTAAACACTATCGGACGACACAGCGCCATGGCTTGGTAACCAAGGCGTGCGGTTAACATGCCGCCGCCTAAGCCTTGAGCCAAGCGAGCTGACAATTTACCTGTCATTTCAACCGATAATAACTGTGTGCCTAAATCGGTGACTAACTCACTTGTCCCCGCATAGATGATATTAATAATGATGCTGCGGATAAGTTTAATCCGGCTCCAATAACCTAGCTCTATGCCATAACAGCGGGCGACATCACGCAGCATACGTTGATTACGCCATAGGATAATCGCCATATCGAGCACAGCTAAAGGGCTAGCAGCCAGCAACACGGCTGATTCTGCCGCATATCTTCGCACCACTTTTTTCGCCAGCGCATCCCGTTCAGTAAGCACTAAATCTTCGAATAGCATGACTTTCTCGGCATCATTATGCTCATCTCTTAATGAGCGGCGAAGTTGCTGCAAACCTTGGCTATCTTTATAGTGGCAAACGATATTATCGATAAAACTGTCAGCTTCACCCATTTGCATGCTCTGCGCTAACCTTGCGCCCGTTTCTTGGGTATCAGCGACCTGTTTGAGTCGCTTAAGTTTGCGGTATTCACTGACAGCTCCCGCCAATGCCCACGCACTGACGACCCCAAGTACCGCACCATAAAAACTAAACAACCAAGGGCTTTCAAGCCATGCATCCCTTAGCCCTAATCCTGTTTGAACCACAACGAGCAGCAATAAACTCAACGCCGCAAAACGGGCTAGCCAAGACCAACGACGGGATTTAACCAGTTGAGGCGATACCGATTTAGCATCGATCATTTTAGGATGGGCTAACAATGTCTCATCCATTAACGCCTCAACATCAGCTACAACGTCTTGTACTGGCGTATGCGGATCAAAGGCTTTCGCTGCTTTGAGCTCCTCTTTGCTGGGTTTGAGCTCAACAACTTGTGAGTCAAACAGCTGCTGCTTTTTCAGCGGCTTATGTTCAGCCGAGCGTTCAAATGAGTTCGCAGAAGAATTAGAAGCCAGCTCATTAGCGTTATCCGATAGCTTTAGCGTCATTCCAACTTATCTCCCAGTAAGTACTGCAGCAAATGATCGAGACGAATATGGTCAAAGTGCACTTGAGAGGGGTCAACATTGGCATTGCTCGGCGGTGCAAAGCCGACAAAGTTAAACCCTTGTTCACGCCAAAAATGCGCTTCAGGTAAGCGAGTGGGCACTTCGCCGGGAAACAAGGTCAGGGCTTTACCGTTGAGTCCCATCCCCTGAACGACTTCGACCTCACCCTCTTGGGTCGTTACCATGCCATGGCGAGTCGCTTTGATGGCGCTAATCGCCATCGTCTCCACTTTACAGCCATCGAAACTGGCAAAATGCTGGCTGTGTTTCAACATATCGGTCAGCAGGGACAAAACATGGCTCTGCTGATCGCGCGTCACATGGTCAACCTTGCTCGCAGCAAACAATAAACGGTCGATACGGGGAGAAAATAAACGCCGTAAATAACTCGATTGGCCAAACTGAAAGCTTTCCATAATGGCATTGAGCGCCGCGCCCATATCCTCAAATTGCTTTTTACCGCGATTCAATGCACTAAAACAGTCAACGAGTACTAACTGCCGATCAAAACCGGCAAAGTGGTTTTTATAGAAAGGCTTAACCACTTTAGCCACGTATTCTTGATAGCGTTTTTCAAGCACATGAAAAGCACTGTGCTTATGACTTTGCTGTAACTTAGTAAATTCTTCACTTGTTATCAATAACAAGGGGAAAAAAGCCAATAAGGGAGCACCCTGCCATTCACCTGGCAATAACATGCGCCCAGGTTGCGCTTGGTAATAACCTTGCACGTGCACTAAATCATTGAGTAATAGCTGATATTGATCGGCAATCTGCTTTAATTGCTGTTCATCGGCGCTCGCGGCTAAATCCAATGATGTCAAAGATTGCTCAAACTCGGCATACAAGGGAGAGCTTTTAAGATTCTCGATGCGAACTTGCTGGGCACGGCACCAAGTGACAAAGTCTTGGCGCAGCATAGGTAAATCGAGTAACCATTCGCCAGGATAATCGACTATATCCAAATACAAGGTGGCGGTATCAGAAAACTTGGCAAGTAAGCCCTTCTTAGGTTGGTATTTAATCGCCAGTCGTAATTCAGAAATAGTACGGGTAGAGGCTGGCCAAGTCGCAGGTTCGGAAGTGAGCGCTAACATGGCGCCTTGATAATCAAAACTGGCGATTTCAAGATCCGGCTGCATGGCACGCTTAATCCCGAGCAAACGCTGATCGCGGCTCACCTGCCACAGTGGCAAAGCGCTGTTGTTGCGGGCGTGGGGTAAGGTTGAGACAGGTCCAGAATTGAGTAACTGATTGACTAACCCCGTGATAAACGCTGTTTTTCCTGCACCGGAAAGCCCAGTCACGGCCAAACGTAAATGCCGGTCAGCGGTGCGATGCAACAGGGATTGGCCCTTTTGGGTTAATTTATGGAGCGAGGCATCAAGCATTCCCATAGAGACTTCCCTTATGTCGAATGATGTTAACTATACACTAGAATGAAAAAGAAATTAAACAACAAGGGCGGACATGGCCGCCCTTTAGAGGGATTATAAACTGTTGATTTGTCTTTTTAAATCAAAGTTGTCAGAGGTGACGTGACGTTCTAAATTTTGTAGTCTGATTTCTAAACTTCTAAATTGACGACTCACGTCGCTCAGCGCTTGCTTTGCGGGTTCTCCCGATTGCCACGGCTTCTTCTTTAGCTCGATGTCGTCTCTATCGTAATGTTTTTGTGGCTTGATATCTAAAATCACCCACAAAGCGACATAAATGATAAATACAACACCTGAACCGCCGAGTAAGAAGATAGACACTGCTAATACTCGTACTAGCCAGGTTTCAATCGCAAAGTACTCGGCAATCCCTGCACATACACCTGCTATTTTGCCTGACTGGGGAATGCGGTACAAAGTACGACCATTAGATCCTCTCATGTTTTCCCCTCCATTCAGGCGACTCTGTATCCAGAATCGCCTCTAAGGTCTCAATACGATCTGCCATTTTATCGGCTTTAGAGATCAAATCATTGAGTTGTGAAAACTCTTCCTCTGTGAGTCCCTGGCTCACTTGTCGCTTACTGCGATAATGAAGAACTAACCATATAGGCGCGACTATCACCATAAAAATAATAATCGGCGCCATTAGCATGTCCATATCCATAACTCACCTCTGAATTGTTATTCTTTTGACTTAGTTGGCGCTTTACTTTTTATCTTGGCTTTTAGTGCTGCCAGTTCTGCATTCACAGAATCTTCCGCTTCTAGCGCCGCAAACTCATCGGCTAAAGTCTTTTTACTGCCAAGATCATAGGATTCAACTTGAGCTTCTAAGCCTTCGACACGACGCTCATATTGCTCAAATTTGAGCATAGCGTTGTCAATCTTGCTTGGATCTAACTGTTTTTTCACTTCTAAGCGTGATGACGCGGTTTGCGTGCGCAAAATAATCGTCTTTTGGCGCGCTTTAGCATCGAGCAGCTTTTCTTGCAACATGCCCACTTCATCTTTCAAGCGTGCAATATGTTCCTCGATAACGGCTAACTCTTGATTCAGCGTGTCTGCTAAACCTGTCGCTTTTTGCTTTTCAACTAAAGCGGCTTTAGCTAAATCTTCACGGTCTTTCGACAGTGCCAGTTCAGCCTTATCTTGCCAATCTTGTACTTGCTCTAACACGCGGTTGATACGGCGCTGCAGCTCTTTCTTCTCAGCTAACACTTTAGCTGAGGTAGAACGCACTTCAACGAGTGTATCTTCCATTTCTTGGATAATCAGTCGAACCATTTTTTCTGGGTCTTCTGCTTTATCCAGCAATGCGCTGATATTAGAGTTAATGATATCGGCGAAACGAGAGAAAATACCCATAATCCTATCCTCAAATTGATGTTGGTCTCGTATAAGGTAATACACTAACCGTGCCAACTATTAATTTTATAACGAATACAATAACATAAACAAAACATTAACTTTTTACTTCCTTTTACGTTCCAAGCCACCTATTATCATTTTCACCAAATTTTAGCGCGAAAGACTAAAAAATATCGTGGATAATAAATTTCAGCAAGACAACCTGATCGGTCAATCTAACGCCCTACTCGAAGTATTAGAACATGTGTCGCAACTTGCACCGCTGTCTAAACCCGTGCTGATTATTGGTGAACGTGGCACAGGTAAAGAGCTTATTGCTGAGCGCTTACATTATTTGTCCAAGCGCTGGGATCAAAGTTTTATCAAGCTAAACTGTTCATCGTTAAGTGAAAACTTACTCGAAAGTGAGTTATTTGGCCACGAATCAGGCGCTTTTACCGGCGCAAAAGGTAAACACGAAGGCCGTTTCGAGCGCGCCGATGGCGGTACGTTATTCCTTGACGAACTCGCCAACACCTCAGGACTTATTCAAGAAAAATTACTGCGCGTGATTGAGTATGGCGAATTTGAACGGGTCGGTGGCAGTAAAACTGTGCAGGCCGATGTCCGTTTAATCTGCGCCGCCAACGAAGATTTACCATCACTTGCTGAGGCAGGCGAATTTCGTGCCGACTTGTTAGATAGACTCGCGTTTGATGTCATCACGTTGCCGCCACTGCGTTGTCGTCCCGAAGATATTATGACGCTGGCGGAGTACTTCGCTATAGGAATGGCGCGGCAATTAAAACTACAACTTTTCAGCGGTTTTAGTGCCCATGCGGTAGAGCAATTAATGACCTACGATTGGCCGGGTAATATCCGCGAGCTTAAAAACGTCGTTGAGCGCAGCGTGTATCGTAATGGCGGTGAAAATTGTCCTATTGAGCATATCACCCTCGATCCCTTTGCTTCGCCTTATCGCCCTAAAATGCGAATGAAAACACGCGAACGTCAAATAGCCACAATGACGCCAACAACGGTGGCTAATGCACCACAATCAGCCCCAATAGTTGAGGCTGAAGTCCAAGCTCCAGCAGAATCTTCAGCGAATAGCTTTAATTTTCCGCTGGATTTTAAAGAGCAAACTGAGAAATATGAGATGGACCTGATTCAGCAGGCACTATCAAACAGCCAATACAACCAAAAGAAAACCGCTGATATGCTCGGATTAAGCTATCACCAACTACGTGGCATCCTCAAAAAATACAATTTACTTGATAAAGCATAAGCAGATTGCCCACGGGGGAGATGCACTGCTAAAATGGGCATTCATAGTCGATAAAATAATGATTTATAAATGAGTATGCAAATTAGACGCTGGTGCCTAACAACTGCAGTAATCTGCATGAGTTGGTTGTTGGTCGCGTGTAGTCCTCAACAACTCCCTTCTGGTTTGGTGTATTGCTCCGAAGGGAATCCTGAGTCATTTAATCCACAATTGGTGACATCTGGCACCACAATTGATGCGACTTCACATCAGATTTACAGTCGACTCATCGATTATGATACCCAATCAGGTACACTCGTCCCTGCTTTGGCAACGAGTTGGACCATGTCAGATGATGGTTTAAGCTATCGATTCACTCTCAGAGAAAATGTACAGTTCCAGCATTCAAGCCGTTTTACCCCAAGTCGAACTTTTAATGCCGACGATGTGTTGTTCTCCTTTAATCGCATTATCGATACTCAGCATCCTTATCATTTTGTCTCTCGCACTGGCTATCCCTTCTTTCAAAGTATTGGCTTTGCAAAGCAAGTTAAAAGGATTGAGAAAATTAATGAATATGAAGTGGTCTTTTATTTAACCCGTAAAGATGCGTCGTTTCTATCCAATCTAGCAACCGACTTCGCCATTATTTTGTCTGATGAATATGCACAGCAACAGTTAGCGTTAGGCCAGCCAGAAAACGTGGATCACTTTGCTATTGGCACGGGTCCCTTCACCTTAGTTCAGTATGCCAAAAATGAATATATCCGCTATCGACGCAACCCTGACTTTTGGGGAGAGCCTGCGAATGTGGATATGCTCGTATTTGATATCACGCCAAAAAGTACCACTCGACTCGCGAAACTGATTACCGGTGACTGCAGTGTATCAGCTCTACCTAAAGCCAGTGAGCTAGCCGTAATGAAACAACATGAAGAATTAAATATTGAATCTCAACCCGGGCTTAATGTGGCATTTTGGGCTTTTAATACACAGAAACCACCCTTAGATGATGTCCGTGTGCGTCGCGCCCTAGCCTACGCTGTTGATAAACAAGATATTCTACGGGCGGTTTATCAAAATACGGCCATTGAAGCGACAGGCGTCCTGCCACCGGCTTCTTGGGCCTATGAAAACAATAAAAGAGTTGATGACTATAATCCGCAAAAGGCACGTGATTTATTGCAAGAGGCGGGTATAAAAAACCTCATTATCGATATTTGGGCTATGCCAGTTGCCCGCGCTTATAACCCCAATGCGTTAAAAACGGCTGAATTAATTCAATCGGATCTGGCCAACATAGGCGTAAAAGTGAATATTATCAGTTACGATTGGAGCGTATTTACTCAAAGGCTTAGTCGTGATGAATATGATTCCGTACTCATTGGCTGGAATGCTGATAACAGCGATCCGGATAACTTTTTTACGCCATTACTGAGCTGTTCAGCAATGCAATCGAACAATAATCGGTCACGTTGGTGTAACCCTGAGTTTGATGCCCTACTAAACAGCGCGAGGGAAATTGCGGACCAAGCCGAACGTAAAGTGATTTACCAACAGGCAGAGGCCTTTTTAGCCGACCAAGTCCCCCTGCTTAGTTTTGCCCATGCCAAACGCGTTGTTTTAAAACGACATGATATTAGCAATATGCAGTTAACTCCCTTTGGCGGGATCTCCTTTGCGCATACCAGCCAAGTTCAACCGGAGGCGAATTAATGTTTACCTATCTATTACGCCGCCTTAATTTGTTCCTTGCGACCTCATTAGTGATGATAGGGGTATTATTTTATGCCACAGGTTTATTTCCAGTTGAACGTACCTATGCATTAACGGGGATCCATGCGCCAACAACAAGCCAGTTGGTTCAAATCGAACAAGACTATAAGTTAGATCAAAACTCAGGTTGGCAATTTATCGCTTACCTGCAACAGCGGCTTAGCGGTAATTTGGGCATTTCAGTAACGTCACACCAACACGTCGCTGAAGAGCTACGTTCTGTTTTACCAGCCTCTTTTGAATTAGCCACAATGGCGGCCATTATCGCCATTTGTCTCGGAGTCCCTTTAGGCGTGCTGGCCTCCCAAAGTCAGCATAAACTCACCCAAAATACCATTATGGCCATCACCTTAACTGGCTACTCAGTCCCGGTATTTTGGTTAGGATTGTATCTCTCGCTATGGTTTGGGGTCGATTTGGGTTGGTTACCCATTTCAGGTCAAATCAACCTACTATATGAAATCAAACCTATCACTGGTTTTATGTTGGTCGATACTTTGCTGTCGAAATCTGAATATGGTGTATCAGCGTTTAAAGATGCCCTACTGCATATTATTTTACCCGCGATGACCTTAGCAGTATTACCCTTTACCGTTGTCGTTCGTAGCACCCGATCAGCCATGATGAATGTAATGGATCAAACCTATATCCGCGCAGCAGAAGCGCGCGGCATGCACACTAGCACCATCATACTGCGCCACGCCTTGCCTAATGCACTCATCCCAGTGCTTAAGCATTTAGGCCTCATGCTTGGCTCATTTGCTAGCTATGCTATTGTCGTTGAAGTGATTTTCTCTTGGCCGGGGGTAGGTTCTTGGTTGGTCTCAGGCATTTATCAACGGGATTATACTGTGATCCAGGGTGGTATTCTGGCTGTTGCCCTACTGATCATCTTCCTAAGTATCTTGATTGAAGTACTGCACACAGTCTTTAATCCATTGAGTAGAAAAGACCTTTATGCAACACGTTAAAATCTTTCAAGAAGATCGAATCGCTTCTCCAGCAAAACGGGTTTGGATGACGTTTTCGGCCAATCCTTTTGCCTTAGCCGGTCTGTGGACGATTACGTTATTACTTTTACTCACCCTATTTGGCCCAATGATCGCGCCCTTTGCGCCGGAAACACAAGATCCTAGAGCCCTACTATTACCTCCCTCTTGGGATCCTTCTGGTACAGTGACGCATTTTTTAGGCACTGACGATCTTGGGCGCGATATTTTTAGTCGATTATTATACGGTGCCCATCTTACCTTTGGTATGGCGCTACTGATTGTGATGACGGCACTGACTATGGGATTTATTATCGGGTCGCTGTCGGGCATGATGCGAGGGTTAAAATCCAGTATTCTTGCCCATTTACTCGATGCGCTTCTATCAATCCCATCGTTATTAATGGCCATTTTAGTCGTCGCCGTGATGGGACCAGGGTTAGAAAATGTTTTTTGGGCTGTTGGTATCGCGTTAACCCCGCAATTTGTACGCTCAATTCATCATTCAGTGCATGAGGAGTTACAAAAAGAATACGTAACTGCCGCGCGTTTAGATGGCGCGAACTCACTGCAAATTTTTTGGTATGTGATCATGCCAAACGTCTGGGAAGTGGTCATTATTCAAACTACACTGGCTATTTCTGCGGCAATTTTAGATATTGCAGCCCTCGGTTTTTTAAACTTAGGCGCACAAGCACCAAGTCCTGAATGGGGCGCTATGGTGGCACAAGGCATGGATAATCTATTAACTGCACCATGGGCTGTGACCATTCCGGGTTTAGCAATTCTCTTCAGTGTGCTGGCCATTAACTTGGTTGGTGATGGCTTACGGTCGGCGCTTGCGCCCATCAGAAACTAACTTATGCCTTTACTCGACATACGCAATCTAACGATTGAACTCGATACTCCCCACGGCCGAGTGCGGGCACTTGAAAATGTCAGCTTAACCCTTAATGCTGGTGAAATTCATGGCCTAGTCGGTGAGTCTGGTTCAGGCCGTAGTTTATTAGCAAGGGCGATCTTAGGAATACCGGGACCTAGCTGGACGATTACCGCTGACCGTATGATGTGGGATGGTAGTAACCTGATGGCCATGAGCTCAAAAGAGCGTCGTAACCTGATGGGCTCAGATATTGCGATGATTTTTCAAGACCCCTCGGGTAGCTTAGATCCCACTCAAACCATTGGCCGCCAATTAATGCCGGCGATGCCTAAAAATCCAAATACTTATTTTTGGAAACGGCGCAGACATGCGCGACTTACAGCACAAAAATGGTTACATAAAGTCGGGATTAAAAATCCTCGGCAAGTCATGTCAAGCTATGCATGGCAGCTATCTGAAGGTGAGTGCCAAAAGGTGATGATCGCTATGGCGGTGGCTAACCAACCTCGCCTTTTAATTGCCGACGAACCGACAAGCTCAATGGAGCTCAGTACTCAAGCACAAATTTTCAGGCTATTATCGCAATTAAATCAATTACAAAACGTATCGATTTTATTGATAAGCCACGAGCTGGAAACCTTAGCCCAATGGTGCGATCACTTATCGGTACTCTATTGTGGTCAAGTGATGGAATCAGGACCGACGGACGATGTCATCAAGCAGCCCTATCATCCTTACACCAAAGCACTGCTGGATAATATGCCCGGCTATTCTGGTATCATTGGACACAAAGCCATCATGGCTACATTACCAGGCTCAGCCCCTGCATTGCAGCATTTACCTATTGGTTGCCGTTTAGGGCCCCGTTGTCCTGAAGCACAAAAAAAATGCGTTCATCAGCCAAAGTTGAGTCATATAAAAGACCGCTATTTTGCCTGTCATTTTCCTTATCACGGCGACACTCCAAATGACGACCCCACTGCTTAAAGTTAACGACCTTTATAAAAGGTACGATATTGGTTATAAAGGATTTTCGCGTCAGTATAAGAATGCGCTAGCCCCGATTTCCTTTGAGTTAAACCGCGGTGAAACCTTAGCTATCGTCGGTGAAACGGGTTCGGGAAAAAGTACACTCGCACGGATTTTAGTTGGCGCGGAGCCTCGCAGCGGTGGTGAAATATTATTTGAGGGGGAAGCATTAGACAGCCGTAATCTTAAGCAAAGATGTCGCTTAATCAGGATGATTTTCCAAGATCCGAATACCTCGCTTAATCCGCGGCTAACAATAGGGCAACTACTCGATGAACCCTTAAAATTCAACACTCAATTATCATCACACTCGCGTCAAACGCAAGTGGTGGATGCGTTGAGAAAAGTAGGGTTATTACCCGAGCATGCCGACTTTTATCCGCATATGATTTCTGAAGGTCAAAAACAACGGGTTGCAGTTGCACGAGCCTTAATGTTAAATCCTAAAATCATTATTGCCGATGAAGCATTAACAGCTTTGGATCTTTCGGTACGCTCGCAAATTTTGAATTTGCTGCTGAAATTACAAAAAGAACTCGGTTTGTCCTATATCTTCGTATCCCATAATCTCAATATTATTCGCCATGTCAGCGATAAAATAATGGTGCTTCACAAAGGCATTATGGTTGAGAAAGCATCGACAGAACAGATGTTTAGCTCACCTCAGCATGAATACACCCAGAGGTTGATTCAAGAGCAAAGTGTGTTTATCCACAAACGTTAAACTGCTCCAACCACTTAAGTAATCGGATGAATTGGCTAAAAATAGGTGCCATTTACCCGCTTAAATATTTATCCTATTGGCTATTTTGATAGAAGAGCTTAAACATGATTATCAAACCAAAAATTCGTGGATTCATTTGTACCACTACACATCCAGTTGGTTGTGAAGCAAACGTGAAAGAACAAATCACCTTTACCAAAGCAAAAGGTAAAATAGCTAATGGCCCTAAAAAGGTATTAGTAGTGGGTTCATCAAGCGGTTATGGCTTGTCTTCTCGTATTGCAGCAGCATTTGGTAGCGATGCTGCCACCATTGGGGTGTTCTTTGAAAAACCGGGGACTGAAACTAAACCGGGTACTGCAGGTTGGTACAACACTGCAGCCTTTGATAAGTTTGCTAAGGCAGAGGGTTTATATTCTAAAAGTGTTAACGGTGATGCATTTAGTCACGAAGCAAAACAAAAAGTTATCGAGCTCATTAAGCAAGATCTTGGTGAAATCGATATGGTCGTTTACTCACTGGCTTCGCCTGTGCGTAAACTACCGGATTCTGGTGAGTTAATTCGCTCAGCCTTAAAACCAATTGGCGAAACTTACACCGCGACTGCCGTTGATACCAATAAAGACTGCATTATTGAAGCCACAGTAGAGCCTGCAACTGAACAAGAGATTGCAGATACGGTTACCGTAATGGGCGGCGAAGATTGGGAACTGTGGATCAAAGCCTTATCTGACGCTGGCGTTTTAGCCGATAACTGTAAGACAGTTGCCTATAGCTACATTGGTACTGAACTCACTTGGCCTATCTACTGGCACGGCGCACTTGGCAAGGCCAAGATGGATCTCGATCGTGCGGCAAAAGCCTTAAATGAGCAACTGTCTAGCACGGGTGGCAGTGCCAATGTTGCAGTGCTTAAAAGCGTAGTGACTCAAGCAAGTTCAGCTATCCCTGTGATGCCATTATATATTGCTATGGTATTCAAAAAAATGCGCCAAGAAGGTCTCCATGAGGGTTGTATGGAGCAAATTTATCGTCTATTTACCGAGCGTCTATTCCGCGCTGACGGCGCTAAACCCGAGACAGACAGCGACAACCGCTTGCGCCTAGATGACTGGGAACTGCGTGAAGATATTCAGCAGCACTGCCGTAATTTATGGCCACAAGTCACGACTGAAAACCTATCAGAACTAACTGATTACCGTGAATATAAAGCCGAATTCATTAAGTTATTTGGCTTTGGTATCGAAGGCATTGATTACGATGCTGACGTTAACCCCTATGTTGAGTTTGACGTTATTGAGCTCTAATCAACGCTAATAATTAGTTAGCGCTCACAAAAGCATTAAACGCCACTTTTTAGTGGCGTTTTTATTTATAACGCTATGATTAAAATGGTTATACTAGCTTTGTTAATTTATAAAAAATATTTATCATGTCCAGCACTTTTCAGTCGGTAAGCTCACACATGCTGTATTAGATAAACTGAGCTGTCATCCGTCAGAAAGACGCTGAACTGATTGAATATTAAAACTCTTAGTTTGAAATACTCTATAAGGAAATATAATGAAAATTAGCGCAAGAAACACACTCAGCGGCACAATAAAATCAATCGAAATGGGCGCCGTTAATAATGAAGTCACAATTGAGCTCGCACCTGGCGTAGTATTAACGTCAGTGGTCACTAAAGCTTCCTGTGAGCGTCTTGGCCTTAAAGTGGGTGATTCTGCCTATGCACTCATCAAAGCCAGTAGCGTGATGATAGGCGTTGACGACTAGCCCCGAATCATTAGTACTGAGTAATGGCTTATTATTGTATTGATAGATAAATAAAACCGCCCTCTTTTAAAAAAAAAGAACTAGAAAACAAAAAGGCCAAGTAAAATTACTTGGCCTTTTTAATTAACATTTATCAGTAGCATGGCAGGTTTACCCCGCCACCTTATACTTGGACTACTCAGCTACAGGATAAAGCACCTTAGCGTTAGCTTTTAACGAATCAATCAGCCCACGGTAGTCTGCTTCACTGTATTGTGCGTTCAAGCGTTGTTTAAGCGCATTAACGAGCTCATCGTTTACGCCTTCTGCTACGTTAACTTTATCGAGTGCAACGACGGCATAACCATTGGCTAAAGCAACAATGTCTACAACCGCAGTTGAGCTAGGTGTTGGCATTTGGAACGCCTTACCTACAATTGCAGCGTCTACGTCCTGCGCATCACGAGCGAGCTTAACTTTAGACACGAATGCCAAATCAGTTGCACCGGCCTTCACCTGTGCCATCAACTCTTGCGCTTTAGCACGCGCAGCATCATTGGCTTGTTCTTGCTTTAAACGTTCCACAATGCTGTCTTTTACTTCAGCTAACGCCATTGTGCCCGCATCACGATGCTCTTTTATACGAATAACCACAACATGGTTAGGCTCAAGCTCAATCACTTCACTGTTTAATCCTTTCAGCATAACCGTGTCAGAGAAAGCAGCTTTGACTAAGTCAGGCTTGTTCAGCGCAGCAGGAACGTTATCGCGAGAAAACAGAGTTGTAGTCTTAACATCGACACCCACTGCTTTTGCGGTTTCAGATAGTGTATCTGGTACTTCGTAGCTGGTATCTGCTAATTTGCTTTGTAAGCTATAAAACTGATCAACAGCGTGCTTATCTTGCAACTGAGCGACAATTTTAGCTTTAACATCATCAAATGGTACTGTTGCACCGGCTTGCACATCTAATAACTTAATAATGTGGAAACCAAAGTCAGTTTTAACGACTGCTGAATGTTGACCTTTATTTAATGCAAACAATGCAGCATCAAAAGACGGGTCCATTACGCCAGGTTCAAACCAATCCAGCTTGCCGCCCTGCTCAGCACTCAAGGTATCATCTGAATTTGTTTTTGCTAATGCAGCAAAATCGGCGCCATTATCTAATTGCTTAACGATATCTTCTGCTTTGGTTTTTGCCGCAGCTTCATCACTGCCTGGCATGACCAAAATATGTGCTGCTAAACGCTTTTCATTAGACACGTATTGCACTTTATGTTCTTCGTAATAAGCTCGCGCTTCATCATCTGAAACTGGGCTATTTTTAGCGAAATCGGCAGCATTTAACTCAACATATTCTAAGCTCACCATTTCAGGGCTAATAAACTGCCCTTGGTTAGCGTCGTAATAATTTTTGACTTGTTCATCGCTGACAACTGCGGTCGCGAAGAAAGGAGCGGAGTCGACAAGTAAATAACGCACATCACGTGTTTGGCCTTGAAGTTCTGCCAATTGCTTAGCTTCACCAGGCAAAACAAACTCAGTGCCAATAAGCGCTGCAGTTAACTGACGACGGGTCATATCGACACGCATCATATCTCTGAAAGCTTGAGGCTGATAACCTAACTGGCGCAAAATAGCTTGATAACGATCATTATCAAATCTGCCATCCGTTTGGAATGCCGGTTCAGTTTTAACTGCATTAATAATCTGTTCGTCAGAAACGCGCAGACCCATAGCTTTAGCCGCTTGGTCAATTAATTTATCAGCAACTAAGCGCTCTAATACGCTTTGTTTAATGCTTTCTAGGTATCTTTCGTCTGCCGATAATGCGGCAAACATTTCACCGAGTTGTTGCTCCATACGAGAGCGCTCGCTCTGGTAGGCTTGTTCTAATTCTGCTTTAGTGATCATGTCACCATTAACTTCTGCTGCGGGTTCATCAGTGGTTGAGCCTAAGTAGCTACTGACTCCTGCGAATGCAAAAGATAAAATCACAAGTACGAGAATGCTTTTAGCAATCACGCCTTGCGAACCGTCGCGGATCTTTTCTAACATCAGATTTCTCGCTTGTTGCGATTAACAAAATAAAAAGGCGCATCAGTTCGAGATGCGCCTTTCTGTAATTTATGGGGATGATTCAGACGCTACCACAGGTAATCTCTAAAACCCCGAGTAATGGTAGAAACTAAGCTTCATATTCCATTACTTTCAATTCGTAAAAAGCACTGATAAACAGTGCTTGTGATTACGAACGCCTTACAAAGGCTACGATATTAATGATTAGTTAACAGCGTCTTTCAGTGCTTTACCGGCTTTGAATGCTGGAATTTTAGCTGCTGCGATTTTGATCTCTTCACCCGTTTGTGGGTTGCGACCAGTACGCTCAGCGCGTTCACGCACTTCAAAAGTACCAAAACCAACAAGAGAAATCTTATCGCCTTCTTTCAGACCTTCAGTCACAGCAGCGATAAAAGAATCCAGTGCGCGGCCAGCAGCGGCTTTAGAAATGTCAGCACCAGATGCGATTTTCTCGATTAGTTCAGATTTGTTCATGTCATCCCCTTGAATGTAATTTTTTTTGCGCCGCAACCAAATCCATGTCTAGAGCGGTCTGCGGAGGCTTTTATAACAAGCTTGAATTCAAAGTTCAAGCTGAGTTCGAAAACCAAAGAATTAAAACTGGATACAGCTCAAAGCCAGTTGCGCCAAGGGCTTGGAGCAGCTGGCTCTCCACAGACCTAGGCTACCACAGGTCTGCGCTTTGTTAAGCCCTTTTTTCACTTTTTTTAGTGTGATAGCGCAATTTCTTGCGTTATGCCAAGTTTTTAACCACCTCGAAGCCTTCAACGGGTCTTTCTAATGCCAGTTTCAGTACTTCATCGACCCAACGCACAGGGCGAATTTCTAAATCAGCGATCACATTGGCAGGAATTTCTTCCAAATCACGCTCATTTTCCTTTGGAATCAATACTAACTTAATGCCACCACGGTGAGCGGCCAGTAGTTTCTCTTTTAAACCACCGATAGGTAACACTTCACCCCGTAAGGTGATTTCACCTGTCATGGCTACATCACTACGCACTGGGTTACCCGTTAGGCTTGATACTAAAGCGGTACACATAGCCGCACCGGCTGATGGACCATCTTTTGGCGTGGCACCTTCTGGCACATGCACGTGGATATCACGCTTCTCGTAGAAATCCGCATTGATACCTAATTGTTCAGCACGGGCGCGAACAACTGTCATTGCTGCTTGAATCGACTCTTGCATCACGTCGCCAAGGGAACCGGTGTAAGTTAACTTTCCTTTACCAGGCACTGAAGTGGCTTCAATCGTCAGTAAGTCGCCGCCCACTTGAGTCCACGCTAAGCCAGTCACTTGACCGATTTGGTTTTTCGATTCAGCTTTACCGTAATCAAAACGCTGCACGCCAAGGAACGATTTAAGATTATCTTGATTAACCGTCACAGACTTAACTGACTTATCAAGTAAAATCATCTTCACGACTTTACGGCAAATTTTAGACAATTCACGCTCGAGTGAACGCACACCCGCTTCACGGGTGTAATAACGGATGATGCCGACAATCGCACTATCATCCACATGAATTTCACTCGCTTTTAAGCCATTACGCTCAATTTGCTTATTTAACAAATGTTGTTTGGCAATATTCAGCTTTTCATCTTCGGTGTAACCCGATAAACGGATCACTTCCATACGGTCAAGTAGCGGCCCAGGAATATCCATCGAGTTCGACGTTGCCACGAACATTACATCAGATAAGTCATAATCAACTTCAAGATAATGATCGTTAAACGTTGAGTTTTGTTCAGGATCTAACACTTCCAATAGTGCCGATGCTGGGTCGCCACGCATGTCTGAGCTCATTTTATCGATTTCATCGAGCAGGAATAATGGGTTTTTAACGCCCACTTTAGCCATTTTCTGAATGACTTTACCCGGCATAGAACCGATATAAGTACGGCGATGACCACGGATTTCCGCTTCATCACGCACGCCGCCTAAGGCAACACGCACATATTTACGACCAGTCGCCTTAGCGATCGATTGCCCCAGCGAAGTCTTACCCACACCTGGTGGTCCAACTAAACACAGGATAGGCCCTTTAAGCTGACGAACTCGGCTTTGCACGGCCAAATATTCCAAAATACGTTCTTTAACTTTTTCAAGACCAAAATGATCCGCGTCGAGTACGTCTTTAGCTTTTGCTAAATCACGTTTGATTTTAGAGCGTTGGCTCCAAGGCACAGCGGTCATCCAATCGACATAGCTGCGTACAACAGTAGCCTCAGCTGACATGGGCGACATCATACGTAACTTGTTCAGCTCGGCGAGGGCTTTTTCTTTCGCATCGCTTGGCATATTGGCGTCTTCAATCTTACGATTTAAGACGTCAAATTCGTCATGGCCTTCGTCTAAATCACCCAGTTCTTTCTGGATGGCTTTCATCTGTTCGTTGAGATAATACTCACGCTGGCTCTTTTCCATCTGTTTTTTAACGCGAGTACGGATACGTTTCTCAACCTGTAACAGGTCGATTTCCGATTCCATCATCGCCATTAAATATTCCAGACGCTCGCCAACGTTGACCATCTCAAGCACAGATTGCTTATCTTCAAGCTTAAGCGGCATGTGAGCAGCCATAGTATCTGCCAGACGCGCCGCTTCATCGATTCCCGATAAAGAGGTCAAGACTTCTGGCGGGATCTTTTTGTTCAGCTTGATATAACCTTCAAACTGACCAATAGCACTGCGCACTAACACTTCTTCTTCTTTGTCTTCCAGCGGTTCTGATTCCAGATACTCAGCCTTAGCTACAAAGAACTCTGTTTCTTGGGTATAACCGGTAATACGGGCACGACGGCCGCCTTCAACCAGCACTTTCACAGTGCCATCTGGCAGCTTGAGTAACTGTAAAATAGAGGCGACGGTACCGACTTCGAAGATGTCATCTTTAGATGGTTCATCGAGTTCAGCATCACGCTGCGCCACTAAAATAATTTGTTTATCCTGCGCCATTGCGGTTTCGAGACATCGAATAGATTTTTCTCGTCCGACAAATAACGGAATTACCATATGGGGATAGACCACCACATCTCGCAGTGGCAGCACGGGGAGTTCGATATGCGCTTCACGCTCTTGGGTCATAGCTCGATTCCGTTTTGGTGAAATGGATTAATACTGGAGTATATTGGGACGCTTTATTGAGTTTCAATGGCTAATACGAAAAAAGGAGCCCATTGGACTCCTTGTTTTTCAGTTTATTAACGATCAGTACAATTATTGTTCGCCAGAGGCAGTTTGGGTCTCATTGGACTCATAAATCAAGATAGGTGCAGATTCACCTTTCACGACTGATTCATCGACAACGGCCTTCACTACACCATCAACTGAAGGAATATCGTACATAGTATCCAGTAGAATACTTTCAACGATTGAGCGTAAACCGCGGGCGCCTGTCTTACGTGACATCGCTTTATGTGCAATCGCTTTGAGTGCATCTTCGCGGAACTCAAGTTCTACACCTTCCATCTCAAATAACGCACTGTATTGCTTAGTGAGCGCATTTTTAGGTTGAGACAAAATTTGTACTAGGGCTTCTTCATCTAACTCAGTTAAGGTCGCGACCACTGGTAAACGGCCAATAAACTCTGGGATCAGACCATATTTGACTAAGTCGCCCGGCTCAACTTGAGCGAGGGTTTCAGAGATAGATGCCTTTTCCTTCTCGCCTTTAACTTGAGCACCAAAACCGATACCCGAGCCAACGTGTGCACGTTGTTCGATGACCTTTTCAAGCCCCGCAAATGCACCACCACAGATAAACAGGATCTTAGAAGTATCAACCTGTAAGAACTCTTGTTGTGGATGCTTACGGCCACCTTGAGGTGGAACCGCGGCAACAGTACCTTCAATCAGCTTAAGCAGTGCTTGCTGCACGCCTTCACCCGATACGTCACGGGTAATTGATGGATTGTCAGACTTGCGACTGATTTTATCAATTTCATCAATATAAACGATACCGCGCTGTGCCTTCTCGACATCGTAGTCGCACTTTTGCAGCAACTTTTGAATGATGTTTTCAACGTCTTCACCCACATATCCCGCTTCGGTCAATGTAGTTGCATCCGCCATAGTGAAAGGCACATTCAGTGAGCGAGCCAATGTTTCAGCCAATAGCGTTTTACCACTACCGGTTGGACCGATCAGCAAAATGTTACTTTTACCGAGCTCAATGCCGTCTTTAGGTGAGGCATTTTTTAAACGCTTATAGTGATTATAAACTGCCACAGCGAGCACTTTTTTTGCTCTGTCTTGGCCAATAACATAATCATCTAAATGCGCACGTAACTCATGCGGTGTCGGCAATTTATCACTATCGCGCTTAGGAGAGATCTCTTTAATCTCTTCACGAATAATGTCATTACATAACTCAACACATTCGTCGCATACATACACTGATGGGCCAGCAATGAGTTTTCTGACTTCATGCTGGCTCTTTCCGCAAAAAGAGCAGTACAGCAGTTTACCACTGTCACCATTATTTTTGTTGTCGCCCATTAATTACCTCATTTTGCAGTCTGCTGTACTGCCTGTCTTAAATTTGCTTAACTTTTACAGAGCATAGCTCAGTCAAAAGCAAAAATCAGCCGCGTTTAGTCATCACAGAGTCAACTAACCCGTATTCAACGGCTTGAGTGGCGCTCATAAAATTATCACGATCGGTATCGCGCTCAACCACTTCAAGTGGTTGACCAGTATGTTCGGCTAGCATCTGGTTAAGCTTATTCTTAATGCCTAGGATTTCTTTGGCATGAATAGCAATGTCAGAAGCTTGCCCTTGAAAACCGCCCAGTGGTTGATGGATCATCACGCGAGAATTAGGTAAACAGTGACGTTTGCCCTTCTCACCACCGGCTAACAAGAAAGCACCCATGCTGGCGGCTTGGCCGATACAAACAGTACTCACATTTGGCTTGATAAACTGCATAGTATCATAAATAGCCATACCTGCTGTTACTGAGCCACCAGGAGAGTTTATATATAAGAAAATATCTTTATCTGGGCTTTCTGATTCTAAGAATAATAATTGCGCCACGATAAGGTTTGCCATGTGTTCTTCAACTTGACCGACCAAAAAGATAATCCGCTCTTTCAACAAACGAGAATAAATATCGTATGAGCGTTCACCCTTAGCGGTCTGTTCGATCACCATAGGCACTAAAGCACTTTGTATGTCTGACGCATTATGCATTATTCACTTCCCTAAATAAAAATGGCTCGCATGAGGAGCCTCATACGAGCCATTATAAATGGCGAACAGCTAATCAAGTCAAGCTTAGCTTATGCGCGACCTGTAGCCTTGTTCATAAATTCTTCAAAAGCGACTTCTTTTTCGGTCACTTTGGCAGATTTTAACAGTGCTTCAACTGCTTGCTCTTCTAAAGCAACGTTGCGCATGTTCTGCATCATTTCTTTATTACTGTTGTAATAAGCAACAACTTCACTTGGATCTTCATAGGCAGAAGCCATAGAAGCGATCAAGCCTTGTACACGTTCGTCTTCAGCTTTTAGCTCGTTAGTCTTGATAACTTCGCCTAATAGCAGACCGATTTTAACGCGACGAGCAGCTTGTTCAGTGAACAATTCAGCTGGCAGTTCAGGCATATTTGCCGTTTGGCCGCCAAAACGTTGCATGGCTTGCTGACGCAGCACGTTTACTTCAGCATCGATCAATGCTTTTGGTAAAGTGATATCGTTATTCGCTAACAGACCTTCGATCACTTGTTCTTTCACGTTAGCTTTTAACGCTTGCTCAAGTTCACGGTTCATGTTTTTACGGATTTCAGCTTTTAAGGCTTCTAAGCCACCTTCACTAATACCAAACAATGAAGCAAACTCATCGTTAACTTCTGGCAGGTTAGCAGCTTGAACTTCAGTCAAAGTAATCGCGAACTTAGCGGCTTTACCTTTCAGGTTTTCAGCGTGATATTCTTCTGGGAAGTTCACGTCAATAACAAATTCTTCACCCGCTTTGTGACCTAAGATACCCGCTTCAAAACCTGGGATCATACGGCCGCTGCCTAATTGCAGTTCGAAATCTTCAGCTTTGCCGCCTTCAAATTCTTCACCGTCAACAGAACCGATAAAGTTCATTTTCACTTTATCGCCATCGGCAGCTGCGCGGTCAACAACTGCAAATGTTGCATGTTGTTTGCGTAAGGTTTCAATCATGGTATCAACGTCAGCGTCTGTTACCGTCGCTTTAGGTTGTTCTACTTCGATTGCATCTAAACCTTTAAGCTCAACTTCTGGGTAGACTTCAAACGTAGCGATAAATTCAAATTTCTCGCTATCAGTTGAACCTGGTACGAAAGTCGGTGCACCCGCTGGGTTTAACTTCTCAGCAATAATGGCGTCGATGAAGTTACGTTGCATTACTTCACCCATGATGTCTTGACGAATCGCTGCGCCGTAACGTTTGTTAATCACAGTAATAGGCACTTTACCAGGACGAAAACCTGGAATACGAGCACGCTTAGCTTCACGTTGTAGACTGTCTTTAACCAGCTTTTCAATTTGTTCCGCAGGAACAGAAATGGTCAGGCGACGCTCTAGGCCTTGGGTTGCTTCAACAGAAACTTGCATTGTTTTACCTCGAAATTTGTCTAACGTCCTTTAGTAATAGCCGAGTTATCAACTATTCAGGTATTCGTTTCTTGATCATTAAATTTGACTACAATGCCTACCACTACTGGCTTTAGGCACAAGTCGCTCATAATATTTGATATCTATCAAGACGCGACATTATAGCCACCGTTTTCTGCAGAGTCGAGCCTCTATAGCCGAATCTTAGGTATAAAAAAAGCGACCTAGGTCGCTTTTTTTATTTTGTACTCAAAGTACTAAAAATGGGGTGACTGATGGGGCTCGAACCCACGACAACCGGAATCACAATCCGGGACTCTACCAACTGAGCTACAATCACCATTGAAACTGGTACGCCCGGCAGGATTCGAACCTGCGACCACCCGCTTAGAAGGCGGGTGCTCTATCCAACTGAGCTACGGGCGCATGGTTTTACAGAATGTTCTGTATCCTAACCGATTTGGAAAGCATTTATGCTAACCCTATCATTCGCTTTTTGAGTCCAAAATAGTTTTAACTCAAATTAGTGCAAATGATTTTAAAGTGGTCGGTGATAGAGGATTCGAACCTCTGACCCTCTGGTCCCAAACCAGATGCGCTACCGGGCTGCGCTAATCACCGAAAGTCTTACTGTATAACAAAAACGAGGTTTACAGACGACATCAACACATGTGCCTGAGAACGGAGCGCATCTTATCGCCTCACTTTGCACCCGTCAACGATTTTTTTAATGATTGACTCTAGGTGCTGAATTATCAGGCTAATATCGTTTTTTAAATCCATTCGATATCAGCTTTAATCATGACACAGTAGCTGTGCCCTGTTAAAATAGCGGCGATTGCCAATCTCTGTTTTAACCATCGCCCATATAAAGGATATCCTACACCCATGACAGCCCAAATAATCGACGGCAAGGCGATTGCTCAATCCATCCGCACTCAACTGCGTAAAAAAGTCACCGCCCGCAAAGAGGCTGGACAGCGCATACCGGGTTTAGCCGTAATATTAGTGGGGGCCGATCCGGCATCTCAGGTTTATGTTGGAAGCAAACGTAAGGCGTGTGAAGAAGTTGGCTTTATTTCTCATTCATACGATTTAGAAACAAGTTGCAGTGAACATGAATTATTAAGCCTTATTGATAGCCTTAATGATGATCCGACAATCGATGGCATTTTAGTGCAACTTCCCTTGCCTGCCCATATTGAAGATTCAAAAGTTATCGAGCGTATTCGCCCAGATAAAGATGTCGATGGCTTTCACCCATACAACGTTGGCCGTTTAGCCCAGCGTATTCCTGTGCTGCGCTCATGCACACCGATGGGCATCATGACGCTCATCAAATCCACCGGCGTTGATACCTATGGTTTAGATGCTGTGGTGGTTGGCGCGTCTAATATTGTTGGTCGCCCTATGACATTAGAATTACTGCTGGCGGGTTGTACTACCACCACTTGCCATCGTTTCACTAAAAATCTTGAGCAAAAAATCCGCCTCGCAGATTTAGTCGTCGTTGCTGTGGGTAAACCCGGCTTTATTCCTGGAGAATGGATCAAACCTGGCGCAATTGTCATTGATGTAGGTATTAACCGTTTAGATAACGGTTCCTTAGTAGGCGATGTGCAATATGATGTAGCAGCGCAACATGCCAGTTTTATTACTCCTGTACCTGGCGGCGTTGGCCCTATGACTATAGCAAGCCTCTTAGAAAACACCTTGTACGCTGCTGAGCAGTATCACGACTAGGTTCTAGGTTCTAGGTTCTAGGTTCTAGGTTCTAGGTTCTAGGTTCTAGGTTCTGTAAGCATAAAAAAACCTGCGTAATGCAGGTTTTTTTATGTCAGGTGATTAACCTATATTGAAGATAAAGCTAATAAGCTTATTTCTTACGCCAAGTAGTGCCACCAGGGCCATCTTCGAGCTCAACCCCTAACTCATTTAAGCGATTACGCGCCACATCGGCAGCAGACCAATCCTTTTCAGTACGAGCACGGTTACGTTCAACTATTAAGGCTTCAATTTCGGCCACTTCATCGTCACTACCACCACCTTGAAAGAAAGTCTCTGGCGATTGGCTTAATAAGCCTAAAACATCCGCTAACTGCTTTAACGTGACCGCTAACGCAGATGCTTGCACCATATTGGTTAGCTTTAAACGATTAACCTCACGCACCATATCAAATAGCACTGAATAGGCTTCAGGCGTATTAAAGTCATCGTCCATGGCCGCATTAAATCTTGCGACAAACTCTTCTGCGGGTGCGGCTATAGCAGTTAAATCGACATCTTTTAACGCAGTATATAAACGCTCTAATGCTGAACGAGCTTGTTTTAAATTATCTTCCGAATAGTTCAGTTGGCTACGATAATGGCCAGACAACAGGAAATAGCGCACCGTTTCAGCATCATAATGGCCAAGTACGTCACGAATTGTGAAGAAGTTGCCTAAAGATTTAGACATTTTTTCACGGTCGACCATCACCATGCCAGTGTGCATCCAATAGTTCACGTAGGGCGTGTCGTGGGCACAGCAGGACTGAGCTATTTCGTTCTCATGGTGTGGGAACTGTAAGTCTGAACCCCCACCATGAATATCAAAATGCAGACCTAAATGTTTGCTGTTCATCGCGGAACATTCAATATGCCAGCCTGGACGACCTGGCCCCCATGGTGATTCCCACGTTGGTTCACCTGGCTTAGACATTTTCCACAGTACAAAATCCATCGGATTTTGTTTAGTTTCGTCCACTTCAACCCGAGCACCAGCTTGTAGTTGATCTAAATTCTGGCCCGACAAACGGCCGTAATCAGGATAAGAGGCCACGCTGAAAAGTACATCACCATCGCTCGCCACGTAGGCATGACCACGAGCGAGTAATAACTCGACCATATCAATAATTTCTTCGATATGCAGTGTTGCGCGCGGTTCAAAGTCAGGGCGAAGCATATTCAAAGCATCAAAGTCTTGATGCATTTCACCAATAAGACGCTCAGTTAAGGCTTCACAGCTTTCGTTATTCTCGTTGGCACGCTTAATGATTTTGTCGTCAACATCGGTAATATTGCGTTGAAAATTCACTTCATAACCTGCATAACGCAGGTAGCGCACTATCATGTCAAAGGAAACAAAAGTACGCCCGTGACCAATGTGACAGAGATCGTATATGGTCACACCACACACATACATCCCGATTTTTCCGGGAGTAATTGGCTTAAATTCCTGTTTTTGGCGGGTAATACTGTTGTAAATCTTCAACATCGACATTCTCTTTAATGATACATTCAGGTGTAAAATCAATGAGTCAGTCTACCACGGCAAGCCCGCTTTTGAATACTGCACTTTGCGCGCAATCCTAGATAAGTTAGAATCGCGCCACTATTTATGGAGAGTATGAAAACATGATCACATTACACACCAATTTTGGCGACATTAAACTGCAACTGAATGCTGAGAAAGCACCGTTAACAGTAGCAAACTTCATGAAATATGTTGACGAAGGTTTCTTCGACGGCACTATCTTCCACCGTGTGATTGACGGTTTCATGATCCAAGGTGGTGGCTTTAATGAAGATATGAGCCAAAAGCGTAGCGGCGAGCCCGTGAAAAACGAAGCGAACAATGGCTTATCAAATCGCACTGGTACTGTGGCTATGGCACGTACCTCTGATCCACATTCAGCCACTGCACAATTTTTTATTAACATTAATGACAACACTTTCTTAGACTTTAAAGCAGAGAACAACCAAGGTTGGGGCTACTGCGTATTTGGTGAAGTCGTTGAAGGTATGGATATTGTCGAAAAAATCAAAGCGGTTAGCACAGGTAATAAAGGCATGCATCAAGATGTACCTTTAGAAGCCGTGGTGATTGAAAAAGTCAGCGTTGCGGCATAATTGCGCCTAATGCGAACTCTATTTATAGGCGATCTGCACCTGAGTGCAGATCGCCTTGATATCACCCAAGCGTTCACTCATTTTCTCGATACACAACTCGATAATGCTGACGCCCTCTATATCCTCGGTGATTTGTTTGAAGTCTGGGTTGGCGATGATATCGCCTTGCCTTTTGCCCTCGAACTCGCCAAAAAGCTTAAGCAAGTATCACAAAAGCTACCGGTGTATTTCATCCACGGCAATCGTGACTTTATGCTAGGTAAGCAATTTGCGCGCGCCGCAGGTATGCAAATCTTACCCGAAGTGACTTGCCTGAATTTATACGGTGTAGAAACCGTCATTTTACACGGCGACAGCTTATGTACGTTAGATAAGGCTTATCAACGCTTTAGAACGTTACGCCGTTTTGCACTAGCAAGATGGTTATACGGTTGCTTATCGAGAAAAACTCGCCAAAGTATTGCTAATAAAATTCGTAATAAGAGTAAGAGTAGTAATCAGCAAAAAAGCTATACCATCATGGATGTGGAGCCCTATGCGGTCGAAGCATTATTTGCCCAGACACATACTCAGCAGATGATCCACGGTCACACCCATAGACCCGCGATTCATCAACTCGATAATGGCTGTAAACGTATTGTGGTGGGTGATTGGTATGAACAAGGAAGTGTACTCAGTGTGAGTGCTGAAGGGATTAATTTAGAATCGTTACCTTTCGAGCCGACAACTTAAATTAGCTTGCTTTTATTGACCTTGTTTCAGCTTAAAGACGCTTCAAATTAACGGTTCGAGCGAACCGTTAATCGTTTTAGCTATATAGACTTAATTCATCAATTTTTAAAGAGAAGGTGCAATCAAATTAATTTGATTGCGGCGATCCGCTGTGGAAACGAAACTCATCATCCGGCGCCAAAATCAACTCAGCCTCGACCTCACCAAAGTACTTTACTCGCTCACTAATATCCTCTGGTGAAACCAACTGTGCTAGCGCAAGATAATCTTGATAATGACGCGCTTCAGAGCGCAACAATGACACATAAAATTTACTCAGTTCACTGTCTAAATAAGGCGCCAACTTAGCAAAGCGCTCGCACGAACGCGCTTCAATATATGCCCCTACAATCAACTTATCTCGCAAAATATCTTTCTCATGGGTTGTCACATGACTCATCATGCCCTTGGCATAACGACCCGCGCGAATATTACGGTAATCGATGCCACGTTTATGCATCAACTCCAATACTTGTTCAAAATGATGAAACTCTTCTTTAATCAAGCGGATTAAAGGTGAAACTAAATTCGCGGCAAACTTAAAGTTTGGCTTAGGTATAAGTTCGGCCACCAGTTCATTCTTTTTCACATCACGAGCCAGAAAGCTCACCACATCGTGGTCTTGCGAATAGATAAACTCTTCATAGGGTTTCGCCCACGCCAACAGAGCTCGACCACTGTCTTTATCTAACACATATTTTCGTAGCAAAAAAATCGCTGTCTGAGCGGCTTTTAACTCACAGTTACAATGGTCGATCAGCAACTCATCCAAGGAATCTGATTTTATCGCGACATCAATCCAAGTTTGCGGTGTTTCACAGCTAAGAAATGCGTGGATGGGGGCAAGAAGTTGCAGCATGGACTCACTCAATATCATTCTGAATATCGCACTATTTTACGCATATTTACTCATAAGCTATAGCATTAGGCTTAAGTAAACTTGACGCGCTGAACTTTTTGTTCAATAAATAATCTACACTCTAAAGAACTGAGATCCTGATCACGCAGCCTCTCACTTCTCTATGTGTAACCAATCGATGGATAAAGAGACAGGACACCATTTTAACCTCGATTGTAGAGCTGTTATCAGCTCGTCTGACGTTTGGCGAGCCATTCATCAATGCTGAACAAGGATAATTATAATGATACTGAATCACTTAATGGGGCTATACACTCATCCAAAACAAGAGTGGCAAACAATTGAAAAAAACCATGAGGCACTGAAAAGTAGCTTAAGCCATGTAGTACTTATCGCCTTAATTCCTGCGGTGTGCAGCTATATTGCTACGGCTTACATTGGCTGGAACCCTGGCGCTGGCGATCCTATTTACCTTACACCCCAAAGCGCCTTATTTATGTCTGCGGGCATGTACTTAGGCCTTATTGCGGGCGTCTTCGCCCTCGCCTATTTAGCCTATTGGATGGCAAAAACTTTCGATGCTAATCCAACCTATACCCAAGCATTAGAACTCGCATCCTACACAGCAACACCACTGTTTATGGTCGGTTTAGCGGCGCTCTATCCTGTACTGTGGTTTATCATGATAGTGGGGTTAATTGGTTTGGCTTACTCTGTGTATTTGCTCTATGCAGGGGTGCCAATCATTATGAATATTCCGGAGGAGAAAGGCTTTATTTATGCCAGTTCAATGGTAACTGCTGGTTTAGTGTTATTAGTTGGGTTAATGGCAACCAGCGTAATCCTATGGAGCTTAGGCTTTGGCCCTATGTATCAATAGTCATTAAAATTAATTGTAACTCATCGCGATTCACGCAAATCCAGCGCAACGTTATATTAAATCCGTAAAATAAAAAAGAAGGCCTAAAAGGCCTTCTTTTTTAGATTTGATTAACTCTAAGAACAATTTGATTAAGCAATGCAACAGAGCGATATAACTCACTACGCTAAACTGATTTAATTCAGTAAATTACTCGAAAGAATCACGTAGTGCTACGGTTAAGTTAAACACTAAATTATCTGGTGATGAATCTTTGCTATCCACGCAAAAATAACCTTCACGCTCAAACTGATACGCTTTTTCAACTGGCGCATTGACTAGACTTGCTTCGGCAAAGCCTTGCACAATAATCAGTGACTCTGGGTTTAATACTTCATCCACTGTCTCTGCAGCTGCAGGATTAGGATCGGTAAATAAACGTTGATATAAGCGGAACTGCGCAGGTTTAGCCGTTGATGCCTCAACCCAATGGATTACGCCTTTGACTTTGCGGCCATCAGCGGGGTTTTTACCTAAGGTTTCAGGATCATAAGTACAGTAAACTGTAGTGATATTACCATCACTGTCTTTATCACAACGCTCAGCCTTAATCACATAAGCATTACGTAAACGCACTTCTTTACCGGTCACCAGACGCTTGTATTGTTTGTTACCTTCTTCTTTAAAGTCAGCGACATCAATTAATATTTCACGGCCAAAGGCTAATTCACGCGTGCCCATACTTTCATCATTTGGATGAGCGGCCGCTTGAATGTACTCAAGCTCACCTTCGGCATAGTTTTCGATGATCACTTTCAATGGACGTAATACGGCCATTGCACGCGGTGCATGTTCGTTCAGTTCTTCACGAATACAAGCATCTAACATGCCGACTTCAATCATATTCTCTTGCTTAGTCACGCCGATACGTTGACAGAACTCGCGAATTGACGCTGGCGTATAACCACGGCGACGTAAGCCAGCAATCGTTGGCATACGTGGGTCATCCCAACCTGATACGAGTTTACGCGTCACAAGGTCGTTCAGCTTACGCTTAGACATCAAGGTATACTCGAGATTTAAGCGGGAAAACTCGTATTGACGAGTACGATTCGGCGCTTGAAAATCGTTCAAATTATCCAACACCCAATCGTATAAACGACGGTTGTCTTGGAACTCTAATGTACATAAAGAGTGGGTAATATGTTCTAACGCATCAGAAATACAGTGCGTGAAGTCGTACATTGGGTAAATGCACCACTTGTCACCCGTTTGGTGATGATGAGCAAAACGAATACGGTAGATGATAGGATCGCGCATGCACATGAATGGCGAAGCCATATCAATTTTAGCACGCAACGCACACTCACCTTCTTTAAAACCACCGTCGCGCATCTTAGCAAATAAGGCGAGGTTCTCTTCGACTGATGTGTCGCGGAAAGGACTATTTTTACCTGGCTCTTTTAACGTGCCACGGTATTCACGGGTTTCATCAGCATTCAAGAAACACACATAGGCCAAACCTTTATTGATCAGTTCAACCGCATACTGATGCAACTGATCAAAATAGTTTGATGAATAGCGCACGTCGCCATCCCACTGGAATCCAAGCCAACGCACATCCGCCTGAATAGAATTCACATAATCAATGTCTTCTTTTTCAGGATTGGTATCGTCAAAACGTAAATTACACTGACCGTTATAGTCTCGCGCTATGCCAAAATTTAAGCAGATAGATTTAGCATGACCAATATGAAGATAGCCATTAGGTTCGGGCGGAAAACGAGTCTGTACACTCGTGTGCTTACCGGTTTTTAAATCTTCATCGATAATGTTACGAATAAAGTTACTCGGACGTACTTCAGTGTCCACATGACTCATGGAATTCCTCTTTGCGAACAATGGCAATTTTAATAAAGCCAGCATGATCCTACAGATCACTACTAGTTACAATGCCTAGTGATAAAACTATGGGTTATGGTCGAGATAGTAAAACAATAAAAGCAGCCATGAAAGCTGCTTTTATCTTTACTCTTACTAAGCTGACATTTATAGCTCAGTCATTCAGTAGCTTATTCAGTAATGATGCGGATCCCAGGAATGATTTGCTGTGTTCTTCTGCCTTTACGTTTTAGCCACAGATAAAAAGCGGCTAATGCAAACAGGAAGAAGCTAATCCATAAACTCGATTGCAGCGGATGCTCATTAAAGGTTGTCGCTTGATACACGACCGTTGCAGTGCCATAGGCGAGCGCAAAAGTCCAAGTACCGGCAAATGTTGCCCAACGAGAACCAAACTCATGCACTAAAGCGCCCATAGCTGCAACACAAGGTGTGTAAAGTAAGATAAACAACAAGTAAGAAAATGCTGCGATCTTAGTCGTAAACCCAGCCTGTAATGCACTAAATGTCGACGTCGCTACGCCTTGAGACTCTGCCGCAGCACTGGTGCTAGATACATCACCAACAGATAGTTTTAGCGGGTCCTCTAAATCTAAACCAAATAAATTAGCGGGGATTGTAGCCAAAGCGGCATTAAAACTATCGGCTAACGGAGTTAACTCGGCATCATCTTCACCAGCATTGCTATAAAGGCTGTTTAACGTACCCACAACAGCTTCTTTGGCAAAAATACCAGTAATAATACCCACAGTTGCAGGCCAGTTTTCTTGCTCAATACCCATAGGCGCAAAGATTGGCGTCACTTGTTGGCTCGCGACACTGAGCAATGATGCTTGGCTATCTTCATGGCCAAATGTGCCGTCAACGCCAATAGCATTAACAAAATTCAAAAAGGTAACGACTAAAACAATGGTTTTACCCGCGCCAAAAATAAAGCTTTTAGTACGTTTACCCGTGCGAACCATCACGGCTTTAAGTTTAGGCATCTCATAGCTTGGTAGCTCCATCACGACCGCACTACTGGTACCGGGTAACAGGGTGTTTCTGAGTAATAAACCCGTACCAATTGCTGCCAATATCCCAATAACATAAAGCAAGAAGACTAAATTTTGCCCTGAGTCTGGGAAAAACGCCGCGGCAAATAAAGCATATACGGGTAAACGCGCACCACATGACATAAATGGCGCCATCATACCGGTGACGATACGCTCACGTTCACTGCCTAAGGTTCGCGTCGCCATAATTGCAGGCACCGAACAACCAAAACCCACAATCATCGGCACAAAGGCTTTGCCAGGAAGGCCAATGCGGCGCATCAAACCATCAACCACAAATGCCGCTCGCGCCATGTAACCCGAGCTTTCTAATACTGACAAGGCAAGGAATAGAGCCGCAATAACCGGGATAAAGGTTGAAACAGTTTGAATACCTTGGCCAACACCGCCCGCTAAAATAGTCACCAACCAGGTTGGTGAACCCATATTGGTTAAAAACGCCCCAAAATGGTCCACCAGTAATGCGCCAGCAAACACATCAAAGAAATCGATAAAGGCACTACCAATATTGATGCTGAACATAAACATCAAATACATTACCAATAAGAACACCGGAATGCCCAACACCGGGTGTAATATCAGTTTATCTAGCTTGTCACTTAACGTAAGAAAACCATCGGCTTTGACTGAGCCTTGAAATACTCTTTCAACAAAATTAAAACGAGTCGTGGCCACCATAATTTCAATATCATGGCCTTGTGAAGAGATACTTTGAGTGCAAGTGTTAATTTCATCCTGCAATTCAGCATTTTGACAACTACCACAACCCGACCCATTACCTAACATCGCTAAAGCACGGCCGCGACTTAATTGCTCATCTTTACCACAGAGTAGCTTAACGCCTGTTTCAATTTTTTCATCGTAATTAAGCATTAATGGCGCTTCAGACACTCGCCCTTGCAGTAAATCCAATACTTGCGCCTGTACTTTTTCTACATCAGCGGGATCGCGCGAACACACGCCAATCACAGGGCAACCAAGCTCTTGGCTCATTTTCTTTAAATCGACTTTAATCCCATGCTTTATCGCGACATCGATTTTGTTTAATACGACGACCATAGGAATAGCAAGTTCGCGTAATTGAACCGTGAGATATAAGTGGCGCTCGATATTGGTCGCATCGACTAAGTTGATAATGCTATCGACGCGTTGCTCAGCCAGATACTGCTGCGCGATTTGCTCATCTAAAGAACAGTCACAACTATTACCCGCGGGAAGAAGATCGTAAATACCGGGTAAGTCAGTCAGATAGATATCAGCACCATTTAAGGTAAAATGGCCCGTCTTTTTCTCAACCGTCACACCAGACCAGTTACCGACTTGTTGATTCGCGCCAGTTAGCGCGTTAAAGAGTGTCGATTTACCCGCATTAGGGTTACCAACGGTGACGCAATGAAACTGCTTAGCCATTCGCCTTTTCCACCTCAATGATGTCTGCCAAGTCTTTGCGCATACAAAGTTTACTACCACGAATATCCAACTCTAAACCTGAGCCCATTGGTGCGTATCGGATCAATAAAAAACGCGTATTGGGTGTTATCCCCATAGATAACAACTTGCGCTTTACGGTTTGCGGTAGATCTAAGCGCCCGACTTCAGAAATAACACCGCGATCACCGGGAGTGAGTTCGCTTAACTTCATTACGTATCCTACCTTTGCAACAGGTCCAGTTCGGAAAACTGTGCTCATTGTAACTGAGCAATGACCCTAATAACTTTACCTAGATCAAGATTTTTGATTGGTAACGATAATAGTTTTCAATTGTGTTGGCTATTATGTGACAAAAAACCTCATGAATAAACGGTCAACTGAAAATAAAAAATGCCAGAAGGAATCGTTACCTCTTGAAGACGACAAATTTGCTAACGATTACTCTTCAAGTCAAAGCGCAGCTCCTCACCTAATGCGCCCTATAAGTGCCCTGTTTGGGCAAGTTTGATGGAGTAAGGGGAAAAATGATTACCACGACAACACCAACCATGATCCGCACACCAGCCATTGCTATATAGCCGCTCATTTAGTGCACCTATTAAGTCACTGCTTTATTAAAAATAACTGATCAAATGGTTAAAGTTAAAATCGAGCTTATTTATCACAAACAAGACTTAATGGTTAACGACTTAAGCGTTCACACAATAAATAAATCCTATAACACAAGCCTAAAAAGCCAATAACAACAGATATAAGAGGCACGTTTACGATGCGGCCAACTACTCCAAAAGAAATAGTCAGATCTTAGTCACATTACCCACCTAAAATGAAGGATTAATAGCAGTGACTTAGTTAGCCTTACAGATGGAAAAATAATTCCACACATCTTATGCGGGTAATGAGATTTATTTCCATTTACCCATTGTTAGATGATGATTACAACTATTGCAGGGAAATATCATGATGAAACGGTTCAATTTCAATAGCGCAACAAAAGCGATGTTGGGTGCCGGTTTACTTTCACTACTGCTCACCGCTTGCGGTGGGAGTGATGGTAAAGATGGTGAAGATGGAAAACCAGGAGTGGTTGGTGTCAATATCGATGCCACTCCTACACTAAAAGCTGATTTCACTAATGCTACTGTTGAAGCAGGTAAGGTCACTGTCAACTTTACATTAGAGAATGCCAATGGCGTAGCCGTTCTAGGCTTAACAAAAGATCACGACATTCGCTTTGGTATTGCACAGTTAACACATGTCACTGTTGCAACAGACGATCCCGCCAAGCCTGCTGACCGCGGCTTCCAATGGCAAGCCTATATCAATGACAAAAAAGCACCCGGTACAGTCCCTTCAGGTGTAGATAATCTTAATCCATCAGATCAATATCAGGCAAACGTAGAAGCAGCAGCTAAGTGTGATAGCTGTTTAATCGACCATGGTGATGGTAGCTATAGCTACACATACCAAGCCAATATTGCCAATGTTACTGAACCATTAACCATCACTTACAGTGCTGATGCAACTCAACGTGCAACATTAGAACTTGAATTACCTCAAGTCACGGCTAATGCGCACCTAGACTGGCAGCCATCCACAGGTAAAACAGAAGGTATTCAGACGCGTAACGTTGTTTCAATTGAGGCTTGTTATACCTGTCACCAGCCTGAAAGTTTAGCGCTACACGGCGGTCGCAGAATCGATATTGAAAACTGTGCATCCTGCCATACTGCTACCTCTGGTGACCCAGAATCAGGCAATAGTGTTGATTTTACCTATATGATCCATGCAATTCATAAAGGTGCTGACCGAAATACTGTCGATGCCAATGGTGCACCATTAGCCGCGCCGTACAAGATTGTGGGCTATGGCGGTAAAGTCATCGACTACGGAAAAGTCAATTTCCCACAAAAACCAGCTGCTGATTGTAGTTCCTGCCACGTTGAAGGTGCAAATGCGCCTGCGAATGCAGATCTATTTAAAGCAGACTTAAGCAATACCGCCTGTATCGCTTGTCATACAGAGAAGCCTTCGAGCAACCATAGCAGCACAGATTGTGTCGCTTGCCATAATGCAACCGAACCGTACGGCGGCACGGGCAGCGCACTGAAGCGTCACGGGGATGTATTAAAGGCATACACAGATGCCGAAGCAATGAGCGTTAAATTCACGAATGTAGGCGTTAATAACACGGGTAAAATCACTTTTGATGTCCAAGTTGTTGACAAAGATGGCAATGCCATCGAGAAAGAATTCGTCAGTCAAAGCTCACGTGTAGTGGTTGCATGGGATTCAGATAAAGATTATCCAAGTGATGCTAGCGCATCTTATAGTAAACGTCGTATCGCGCTAAGTGAAGGTACCTATAATGAAGTAAGTAAAACTTATTCATTAACAGGCACTAATTTCAACTTACCTGCTGATGCTAATGGCAAGACATTCGAACTATTTTCGACACTAGATGTGTGTTTCAATAATGGTGGCTATGGCGTTGCAGCAGTTATAATGACTGATTGTTCTGCAGCAAACGTACGTAAGGTCGCAGTTAAAGAAGCTCCATACCATTTTGTATGGAAAGATACTGGAGTAGACAGTTCTGCCACAGCAAAAAATCGTCGTGAAATCATTGATGCTGCTAAGTGCCAAGGTTGTCACAATCAAGAAATCCACCATTATGACAACGGTGTAAACTGCCAAACTTGTCATACTTCGGATAAAGTCTTAAAAACTGACACCAATTATCCTGGTGGCAAGATCCCAACCAGCTTCGCTTGGAAAGCCCACGAGCGTGAAGGCCATTACCTGAAATATGCAGGCGTACAATCAGGTACTGTATTAAAAACCGATTGTGCAACTTGCCATACGGTTGATAAGTCAAACGTCATTACTGGTATCACTTTAGGCCGCGCGCCAACACGCACATGGCGTTTTGGTGATATGGCTAATAACGGTGCCGATATTTGGATTTCCTCAGATACGGGTACTTGCTTAAGTTGTCACCAGAAGTACCTTAGTGACACGGCGAAATCTCACATTGAGACTAACGGTGGTATCTTAAATGGTAGCAGTGCAGCGGATGTTCAAACTCGTGCATCTGAAAGCTGTGCAACATGCCACACGCCGACTCAACTGAGTGAAGTACACGGTAATTAGTCAACAATAACACTGCCTCGTTTTGTAAATAAAGACGCAGTGCTGGGCTAACAAAAAGAGAGAGAGGTGCAAACCTCTCTCTCTTTTTATTATCATCTTCAAAAATCTGCTGTTTTTTCGTTCTATAATCATTTTTAACTCTCACTTTACATACCACTTTAGAAATAGAAAGATCCAAGTCACACATTAGCAAAGGCCTTGGAGATTTTAAGGTCATGTTAGGTTAGCCTTTCCTTGGGGAATTCTATTTCCAGCATCCACTTGAATGCTTCTACTGGCCAAAAAATACAGACATAGATCTGTTGGCTTTAGAACATAGTGTTTAAGCAATGCCAAACCTATGCAGGGAAAAAATGATGAACACACATAAAACTAAAATCGCACTGTTGCTCGCAGCAAGTGCAGTGACTATGGCCTTAACGGGTTGTGGTGGCAGCGATGGTAATTCTGGTGAACCGGGTGAACCAGGTGGCGAGCCCGCAGGCGCCATTAAAACGCTTAATTTCACGTTCGAAAAAGCAATAATAACTGATGGTCTGCCTCGTGTGGATTTTCGCGTTACTAACGAAGATGACATGCCGGTTGTCGGCTTACAGTACTTCAAATTTTATGCAGAACAGCTGGTACCACAAGGGGCAACAGGGGCGGGTAATGCCTCACAGTGGCAATATCTTGTTGACGAGACCTGTGATTTAACGCCTAAGGTAAACAAATGCGCTGGCAGCTTAGTTGATAACAAAAATGGTAGCTACAGCTATAGCTTCAGCACCAACCTCAAATCAAGCACTCGCGCAACCTTTAACAGTGAATTAGCACAACGTATTGTGCTGAATAACTATATCCGGGGTACAACTCCAGCACCACTACCAGATGGCACTACGCTGCCCGTATTTACCGGCATATTTGATTACGTTGCAGACACAGGCGCAGAAGCGACCTATAGCCGCAAAATCGTCACTACCGCCAGCTGTAATACTTGCCACGAAGATGTTATCAACGCTAAACACTACACCAGTGATGTCAACTTCTGCGCCAGTTGCCATACCGAAGGTAAAGTAAAACCTGGGAATGAGTTTAATGTGCTGGTGCACGCAAAACATAAAGACTTAACGTTAGGCTCATTAGACAGCTGTCAAAGCTGTCACACAGCCAGTGATGCTGCGCCAGATTGGGGTAATTGGTCACGTATTCCAACGGCCGCCACCTGCGGAAGCTGTCATAGCAATATCGACTTCGCTGCGGGTAAAGGTCACTCACAACAGCTAGATAACTCTAATTGTATTGCCTGCCATAACAGTGATTGGACTGCTGAACTCCACACAAGTAAAACCACTGAGAAAAAAGCGGTGATTGCTCAGTTAGGTATGTCTGCAGCATTAGCGGCACAAGCTGACGATACTGCGATATTAACTGTCTCTCTCTTAGATAAAGACGGTAACGCCATTGATGCTGCAACAGTTCAAGACAAAATCAAACGTTTAGAAACTGTCACTAACGTTGGCCCTAACTTCCCTATCATGGGCTATAACCCAAGCCCAGGTAGTGGAAAAGCCAAAATAGCAAAAGATTTAGTTAAAGATGGCGCACTGCAAGCGGATGTAACCATAGTTGACGGCAAACTGGTTTTCACTACACCTGCCCTGCCTTTCGGTGCTGGCGATACAGATACGGCCTTTACTTTTATCGGTCTGGAAATGTGTAGCACAGGTACTAGCTTAACGGCATGTACCGTTGATAGCGCAACCACCAGTATGAAAGCAGAGCTCGCCTTTGGTACTAAATCAGGCAACGCCCCAAGCATGCGCCATGTTAACTCAGTTGAGTTTGCCACCTGCCAAGGCTGTCACGGTGATACTTTCGAAATTCACAAAGGCCACCACTCAGGGTTTGTGATGACTGAGCAAGTATCACATGCAAAAGATGCTAACGGTAAAGCTATCGTCGGGGTTGATGGTTGTGTTGCTTGTCATACACCTGATGGTACTTATGCCTCTGGCGCTAACAAAGGTGCATTGGAGATGAAACTGCACGTGGTTCACGGTAAGCAAGGTGTCATCAAAGAATGTACTCAGTGTCATAACGACTTCAACCTAGATGCATTCAAGGTCAAAGGCGCACTGGCGACATCTGCAGGTAAATACACCACGCCAATCACAGCCACTTGTACTTCATGCCACACGCCAGAATCCATTGGCCATGGCTTAGAAAATATGGGCGCGATTGTGAACGGTGATTATGTCCAAGCTAACCAAGCGGCGCAGTCAGAAACGTGTTTCTACTGTCACAAACCCACACCAACAGATCACACTCAGGTGAAAATGTAATTTGCCCAAGCAGGGGGAGTTCGCTCCCCCTTTCTTGAATCTTGTTGGGACAAATTGGGAAGCCTATTATGAAGAACACCTTAAAAATTAAAAACCTATTGCCGGCACTGGTCATATCTTTGACTATGTCTGCTGTGATGTCATTGTGCATAACACCGAGCGCTTACGCCTCGAAGTGGGATGAAAAAATGACCCCTGAACAAGTTGAAACCACATTGGATAAAAAGTTTGCCGAAGGCAACTATTCCCCCAAAGGTGCTGATTCTTGTTTAATGTGCCATAAAAAATCTGAAAAAGTGATGGACCTCTTCAAAGGTGTCCATGGCGCCATTGATTCATCAAAGAGCCCAATGGCTGGCCTGCAATGTGAAGCCTGTCATGGTCCTATGGGTCAACACAATAAAGGTGGCAACGAGCCGATGATCACTTTTGGTAAGCTATCTACCTTAAGTGCAGACAAGCAGAACAGTGTATGTATGAGCTGTCACCAAGACGATAAACGTATGTCTTGGAACGCGGGTCACCATGACAATGCCGATGTTGCCTGTGCCTCTTGCCACCAAGTGCATGTGGCAAAAGATCCTGTGTTATCAAAAAATACTGAAATGGAAGTCTGTACTAGCTGCCACACTAAGCAAAAAGCAGACATGAACAAGCGCTCAAGTCACCCACTGAAATGGGCTCAAATGACTTGTAGCGATTGCCATAATCCCCATGGGAGTATGACGGATTCCGATCTTAACAAGCCTACCATCAACGAAACGTGTTACTCCTGCCACGCCGAAAAACGCGGTCCAAAATTGTGGGAACATGCTCCCGTTACTGAGAATTGTGTTACATGCCACAATCCCCATGGCAGCGTGAATGATGCCATGTTGAAAACCCGCGCACCGCAGCTGTGTCAGCAATGTCACGCCAGCGATGGCCACGCCAGCAATGCTTACTTAGGTAACACTGGTTTAGGTTCAAACGTCGGCGACAATGCCTTTACGGGTGGAAAGAGCTGTTTAAATTGCCACAGTCAGGTCCATGGTTCAAACCATCCATCTGGCAAGCTATTACAGCGCTAAGGAGACGAGAAAATGAAATTCAAACTCAATTTGATCACTCTGGCGTTACTAGCAAACACAGGTTTTGCGATAGCGGCCGATGGGTATGGTTTGGCCAATGCCAATACTGAAAAAGTCAAAATGTCCGCTTGGAGCTGTAAAGGCTGCCTTGTTGAAACCGGAACATCAGGCACAGTAGGCGTGGGGATTGGTTACAACAACGAAAATGATATTCGCTCAGCGAATGCCTTTGGCACTTCAAACGAAGTCGCGGGTAAGTTTGATGCAGACTTAGCCTTTCGCGGTGAAAAAGGTTATCGCGCCAGTGTTGAAGCTTATCAGCTGGGGATGGATGGCGGCCGCTTAGATGTGAACGCCGGCAAACCAGGCCAATATAATGTCAATGTTAACTATCGCCAGATAGCCACGTACAACAGCAATAGCGCCTTAACGCCCTACTCTGGCATGGGTGGTAACAACTTAACCCTGCCAGACAACTGGATAACGGCGGGTTCAAGCAGCCAAATGCCTTTGTTATTGGATAACCTCAATGCCTTAGAACTGTCGCTTAAGCGTGAACGCACAGGTTTAGGGTTTGATTATCAAGGTGAATCGCTGTGGAGCACGCATGTGAGCTACATGCGTGAAGAAAAAACCGGCTTGAAAAAAACATCGGGTGGATTCTTTAACCAATCGATGATGCTCGCTGAGCCTGTGGATTACACCACTGACTCCATCGAAGCTGGCATCAAGCTTAAAGGCGATCGTTGGTTTACTGCACTTAACTACAATGGCTCGATTTTTAAGAACGAGTACAATCAGTTAAATTTCGACAGTACTTTCAATCCTACTTTTGGCGCACAAACTTCAGGTACTCTCGCCCTTGACCCCGATAATCAGGCACATACAGTGTCATTAATGGGCCAATACAACGACAGTATCCATGTATTCACTGGCCGTATGCTTGCAGGACAAATGAGTCAAGACCAAGCGTTAGTCACCTCAGGCTATGGCTATCAAGTGCCGACAGAGGCCGTTGATGCGAAAGTTGACCTCACAGGGTTGAACTTAAAAGTCGTCAGTAAAGTGACTAACTCACTGCGCTTAAGTGGTAGCTACGACTATAGCGACCGTGATAACAATACTCAAATTGAAGAGTGGACCCAAGTCAGCATCAACAATGTCAATGGTAAGGTGGCCTATAACACCCCTTACGATAATACTAGCCAACGCTTCAAAGTGGCGGCGGATTATCGTATTACCCATGGACTGAAGCTTGATGGCGGCTATGACTTCAAACGTGACGACCGTAATTATCAAGACCGTGAAACCACGGATGAAAATACTGTTTGGGCACGTTTGCGCGTTAACAGCTTTGAAACTTGGGATATGTGGGTTAAGGGCAGTTACGGTCAGCGTGATGGCTCGCAATATCAAGCTTCTGAATGGACATCGTCTGAAACCAACAGCCTGTTACGTAAGTATAATCTGGCTAACCGTGACAGAACCCAAGTCGAAGCTCGTGTGACTCACTCGCCCATAGAAAGCCTGACGATTGATTTAGGTGCTCGCTATGCGCTTGATGACTACAGCGATACTGTGATTGGCTTAACTGAGTCAAAAGACACCAGTTATGATGCCAACATCAGCTACATGATCACCGATGACATACTGGCAACGGCGTTTTACAATTATCAAACGATTGAATCTGAACAAGCTGGCAGCAGTAATTACAGCACGCCAACCTGGACCGGATTAATTGAAGACCAGATTGATGTTGTTGGCGCAGGCCTAAGTTATAACAACCTGCTCGAGAATAAGTTACGTCTGGGACTGGATTATACTTACTCAGACTCCGACAGTAACACTCAAGTCAGACAAGGTATCACCGGTGACTATGGCGATTATTTTGCCAAAGTGCATAACATTAACCTATACGCTCAATATCAAGCCAGCGAGAAAATGGCGCTACGCTTTGATTACAAAATTGAGAATTATGAGGATAATGACGCCGCCAATGATATCGCCGTTGATGGGATTTGGAACGTCGTAGGCTTTGGCAGTAATAGCCATGATTACACGGCGCAGATGATCATGCTGAGCATGAGCTACAAAATCTAATCGATAGCTATACTCATATTTAAAATCAGCATTTAAAACCCGCATTTTGCGGGTTTTTTTATCGTAATATTCCCCATTAAAGTCAGTAAATCACGGTAGATAACATTAGAATCTTGAATAAGATCAGACTCTGGCACTAAAGTTAGCCCATAAAAACCTTATTCCTTGAGTTTTGGCTCACTTTAGCGGATCTTAATTCAATCTTTTAGTTAATCCTCTGAGCCCATGCGTATTTATTCTTCACTCTCCCAATCTCAGTGGCTGTTATCACTTTCTGCACTATTGGGGCTAAGCCTATTACCCTTACCCGCCATGGCGTTCGACCCTTCGGGTGGCGCAGCGAGCCTATTTATCATTTTAGGCCTAGGTGGTTTTACCTTAATCAATCTGTTTCTACAGGGCTTATTCTTTTTTGCGGGTCAGTATCGTAGCGCCACTTTTGCCAAACGCCATGTATTAAGCGCACTAATAGTGCCATTAATTGCCATTGCGTTAGCCATTTATGATCATAGAGGTTGGAGTGATTTCGCCCTTAACTTAGGTATTATCTGTGTCGGTATTGGACTGATTTTATTGCCACTACAGCTTTGCCAAATCGATAAGCCCACCAATTGCAATGCTGATTGGATCATCAGCCTAGGGGCATTATTTATCTTAACTTTGAGCTATGTGATTGCCCCATTCGCCTTTTTTACGATTGTGCTAGCCCATATCAGCTTGACCTCTTCACCCCGCAATGTGCCTAAGCTATTAAGTTATTTAGGCTTAGTGCTTGGTTACGCACTTTTTGGTTACTGGATATACCAAACGATAATGATGCTGCAATCTTAATCGTCTATGAATACACTAACTAAAACGCCGCCTCACCCATCCTCTTCAGCGCCCATGGATGAACTATTGATAAAAATTAGGGCCTGCACACTATGTCAGGCCTATTTACCCTTTGCGCCCAAACCGATATTACAGGCCAGTAGCCAAGCGCGGATTTTAATTGCTGGCCAAGCACCGGGCGTGAAAACCCATCACAAAGGTATTCCCTTTGATGATGCCAGCGGCAAGCGTTTGCGTTCTTGGTTAGATGTCACGCGGGAGGAATTCTACGATCCGACTCTTTTTGCTATTGTGCCGATGGGATTTTGTTTTCCCGGTAGTATTGAGAAAAATGGCAAGAAACAGGGCGATAAACCTCCTCGACCCGAATGCGCGGCCACTTGGCATCAACAGTTACTCGCCTTAATGCCACATATTGAGTTAATCGTGATCCTCGGACAGTATGCAATTGATTACCACCTGCCCCGCGAGCCTATTGATCTAATCAGTACGACAGCACAGGCTAGCAAGACGCACTCGAAAAGCATTAAAGTAAAATCAATCACAGTGACGCAAGCAACTGTGCAGTGGCAACAATATTGGCCTAAATACATTGTGTTGCCCCACCCAAGCCCTCGCAATAATCTCTGGCTGAAGCGTAATCCCGAATTTGAGCGCGATATGCTACCCAAACTCAAAATGCGCATTGCATCGCTATTACACCCTTAACAATATACTGGGCACTTGTATGTATCTGCTTGATTCAGCTATCGCGAAACAAATTGTAAGCCGCACAATGAAAATCATCGGCCACAATATCAATGTGATGAACGGCCAAGGAGTGATTTTAGGCTCAGGCGACCCTAAGCGTATTGGCTCAACTCATGAAGGCGCGATGCTGGCGATTGCCCAAAATCGCAATGTGGAGATCAGTCAAGAAGTCGCCTCAGGGCTGCATGGCGTTAAACCCGGCATCAATTTACCCTTGCATTATCAAGGACAAATTATCGGCGTCGTCGGCATTACCGGTGATCCGAGTGAGCTCACACATTATGGTGAGTTACTTAAAATGACCGCCGAAATGATTGTCGAACAAGCAAATCTTCAAGATAAGTTACAGTGGGAAAACCGCCAACGGGAAGAGTTTATCCTGCAGTTGATCAAAGCAGAGAACGACGATGATGCGCAGCTGCACCGCTGGGCCAAACAACTTGAGATAGATATTAGCCTGCCACGGGTGGCGGCCATTATTGAGATCAGCGAGAAAAATACCCAAAAACATAATTTAAAGACTGACGCCATCTCATCGGCCTTGTCCTTAGAAGAGGCATCCACTCAGTCCGCCGATGAACGCAGCCCCAGAGTCAGTGAAATCCTCAAGCAAGTGCTGCATCTATTGCAATATCCTGACCGTGGTAACTTGATTGCCATGACCTCAATGTCGCAATTGGTGATCTTAAAACCAGCCTTTTTAGATGGCAAACAATGGGATCCTGAGCTTGAAAATCAACGTATCGACAAACTGCTACAACGTTTACCCGCGCAAATGGATTTAAACTTTAAAATTGCCCTTGGGCATTTTTTCCCTGAAAAAGGCGGCATCACGCGCTCATATCAAACAGCGCAAGAAACCTTAACCTTGGGTAAGCAACTTAACCCTGAAGCTAACAAATACCTGTTCGAAACCTATTCACTACAAGTGCTGCTTGCAGGGCTTAAACATGATTGGCGCGGTCAAGCCCTGGCATCACCTTATCAGCAACTGGCTAAGGCTGATAAAAATGGACAGTTACGTAAAACCTTAGCGGCGTATATCACTCACTTTGGTGATGCGCAGCAATGTGCTAATGCACTGTTTATTCACCGTAACACCTTAAGATACCGCCTCGATAAAATTCAACAAATTACTCAAACAGATATTCAATCCCTACATGGGCTGTTAAGCCTGTATTTAGGACAATTGATCGATACCGCCACTCGCTCACTTTAACAAGTCAATGAGCAAAAACGCCGTGGCTAAGCTATTTTTTAAGCTGTTGAACCGTCTTTCTCATTTATTCACAAATCAATTGAAAGATTTTTACCGTATTGCCTTTCTTATACTGCAATCAATGCTAAAACATCATTCGACTCAATCCATTGAAAGGAATTGCAATGAACCCAATAAAACTCACTTTACTCGCTAAAGCATGCCTTATTACCGGCTTTGCGCTAACTTCTCCAACATTACTCGCAGCTGAGAAAACTATTCCAGAATTGGTTGATGCTGTGAATGGCACGCCCGATGCAGCAAGTCGAGAAGCAGGTAAAAAAGTCAAACTGCGCAATCATACTAAAGGTTTTTGTACCTCAGGCAGTTTTAAGCCCAACCCCAAATTACAAGACACGCTAGCGATTCCCTTTTTTAATCAAGATGCGATTAAAGTAACGGCACGTTTTTCACTCGGTGGTGCGAACCCAAATATTTCAGACAAAACGTCGGGTCGTTTTATGTCGCTTAAAATTGATGGCGATAAAGAAAACCTTAACTTCGTGACCACGAATGTTCCCGTATTTTTTGCCAGCAATCTTGACGAGTTTTTTACCTTTCAAACAAAAAGTAAACAAGGTGCTGAAGGTAAACAATGGCTGATTGACAATCAGCCACACGCTAAAGCCTTCTTCGACTATGTTAAGCAATTGCCTCCTAGCCCAAGTTTTGCCAATAGCCCTTATTACGGTATAAACAGTTTTCTGTTTACCGCTAAAAATGGCGAGATACAACCGGGACGCTGGATTTTTGAACCCGTAGCAGGCACTGCAGCGCTAAGCACTGCTGAACTTGCCAATCTTAGCGATAATTTTTTACAGGCTGAATTACTCAAGCGTATTCAAACCCAGCCAGCGCAATGGAATCTTTATATTCAACTCGCCGAAAAAGACGATGAGATAAATGATCCAATGGTTATCTGGCCAGAAACCCGTCAACGCTTATTAGTCGGTCAAGTGATAATTAACGGCGAACGAGACAGCGATACCCAAGTTCAACAGTGTGATAAAGGCATATTTAGCCCAGTGTTACTGCCAAAAGGTATTACGCCTTCGGCCGATCCCATCCTCAATGCGCGCACACCCGCCTACGTGGAATCCCTTATTCGTCGCCTTTAAGTGCGCATAAACCTAAATCCTCATATCGAAGGTTGGCAAATAAGAATATTTGCCAACCTTCTGCGACAAAATAAAATCAATTACCTGCCTAATTACCATTAATTTCTGTGCATACGCACAAAAATTAATGGTAATAATCCCGCAATTCCGTGGTTTTAGCCAAAGCTATTCAATTAGACCTGCACAATAATAGAATGACCTTAAAGCAGCCCTTATTGGACTTAACCCCAAATAAAAGCTGCGCCCTACAATATCAGTCAAGAAACTCACTCAAAAACTTCAGCCAAGAACTGAACGGGACATAATATGAACTTAGTGCTTATTCTCATTGGCGTGATTGCATTTATTGTTATCGCGACCTCAAAATTTAAACTCCACCCCTTTTTAACCTTAGTTCTGGCCGCTTTTATCGCGGCCTTTGCCTATGGCCTACCGAGCGGAGAAATCGCTAAAACCATTACCACAGGTTTTGGCAATATTTTAGGTTATATTGGCCTCGTGATCGTCTTGGGGACGATTATAGGTATCATTCTAGAAAAAAGTGGCGCCGCCATTACCATGGCAGATGTGGTGATAAAAATATTGGGTAAACGCTTCCCGACATTAACGATGTCGGTCATCGGTTACCTCGTCTCCATTCCAGTATTTTGTGACTCGGGTTTTGTTATTTTAAACTCATTGAAACAATCAATGGCGAACCGCATGAAGGTTTCTAGCGTCTCGATGAGCGTAGCCTTAGCCACAGGTCTGTACGCCACTCACACCTTTGTGCCGCCAACACCGGGCCCCATCGCCGCTGCGGGTAACTTAGGTCTAGAGTCTAATTTAGGCTTAGTGATTGGTGTAGGTCTATTTGTAGCCGCTGTGGCTACATTAGCAGGTATGTTATGGGCCAACCGTTTTGCCGGTGTAGAACCCGATGGTGAAGGTGCAGACGAGCTTAAAGCTCAGGCAAACGACTATGAAACTCTCAAAAAAAGTTACGGCACACTGCCCAGCCCACTAAAAGCATTTGCACCGATATTTGTCCCTATTATATTGATTTGTTTAGGCTCTATCGCTAATTTCCCCTCAGCGCCTTTAGGCAAAGAAGGCTTGTTTGACGCGTTAGTGTTCCTCGGTCAGCCGGTTAACGCGCTAATGATTGGTCTATTCTTATCGCTGTCGTTATTAAAAGGTAAGAATAAAATCAGTGAATTCAGTGAGCGTATTAGCCAAGGGCTAGTCACAGCCGCACCAATTATTTTGATCACTGGTGCGGGCGGTGCGTTTGGCGCGGTATTAAAAGCGACGCCTATTGGTGATTTTTTAGGTACATCACTGTCGGCACTGGGCGTTGGTATCTTTATGCCCTTTATCGTTGCCGCTGCGCTTAAATCAGCCCAAGGTTCATCGACTGTGGCTTTGGTTGCGACCTCAGCATTAGTCGCGCCTATGCTTGGCGATATTGGTCTTGGCAGCGAGATGGGCCGAGTATTAACGGTAATGGCCATTGGCGCAGGCGCAATGACGGTATCCCACGCCAACGACAGCTTCTTTTGGGTTGTCGCCCAGTTTAGCCGCATGAGCGTACAGCAAGCTTACAAAGCGCAAACTATGGCAACGCTTATCCAAGGTGTGACCGCCATGGTGACCGTGTATCTGTTAAGCCTAGTGCTGCTCTAAAATGCTGTATTCTTGATTGAATACAATATGATATTAATTTAATAGTGTCCCTTGGGCGCATAGCGCGCCCAAGATATCTGTGTTACACGCCCTAATCATTGCAACAAATTCATGCGCCAACGCTTTATATAAATCTATTTTATATAAACTCCATGTTGGCACAGGGATATTGTTGCCCCAAAAGTAAGTGGTATTGGGTTAAATGTTCAACATTGAGCCCTGCTTTATCCCATTTAGCTGTAGGATTTTTAATGAAAATAGTTATCGCCCCCGACTCATTTAAAGAAAGCTTAAGCGCGCTCGACGTAGCCAATGCTATTGAACAGGGCTTAAGACAAGTTATCCCTGACTGCGATATCATCAAAATTCCCGTTGCCGATGGTGGCGAAGGCACGGTGCAGTCTATGGTTGATGCCACGGGTGGCAGCATTATTAGCCTAGAAGTCATGGGCCCACTTGGGCTAAAAGTACAGGCGCACTATGGCATTCTCGGTGATGCTTTAAATACCGATTCAGCTTCTAGTACAAGCTCAATCGACAAGTCGCATCAACATAGCGCGATTGCCGTGATTGAAATGGCCTCAGCATCTGGCTTACATCATGTGCCAAGGGAGCAACGTAATCCGCTACTGACTACGAGTTATGGGACGGGTGAGCTGATTTGTGATGCGCTAAATCGGGGGATAAAGCACATTATTTTAGGGCTGGGCGGCAGTGCCACCAACGATGGCGGCGCGGGGATGGCCCAAGCGCTGGATATTTTATTGCTCGATAATCAAGGTAAAACCCTGCCTTCTGGCGGTGCAGCATTAGCAAATCTTGCAAAAATTGACGCTTCAAACGCACATCCACTACTGCGTGCATGCAGTTTCGAAGTCGCCTGTGATGTTGATAACCCGCTGTGCGGCGAACGCGGTGCCTCGGCAATTTTTGGTCCGCAAAAAGGTGCGACGCCCGAGATGGTTAAGCAGCTAGATGCCGCTCTTGCCCATTATGCCGATGTGATTGCCCGCAATGGCATGACAGATCACCGTGAACATGCGGGAGCAGGTGCTGCGGGCGGCATGGGCCTTGGCGTGATGGCTTTTTTAAATGCCGAGCTTAAACCCGGTGTCGAGATTGTGATGCAAACCGTTGGCCTTGCTGACAAAATCCGTGGCGCTGATTTAGTGATCACAGGTGAAGGCCGTATCGACGGGCAAACCGTGTTTGGAAAAACCCCGATGGGTGTGTTAAAGCAAGCCAAACTGCAGGGCATTCCCACTATCGGTATCGCGGGCTGCCTGGGTGAAAACGCCAATGCCATATTGGATCACGGTATGGCGGCTATCTTCCCTATCATCCCGCACTTAAGTCCGCTTGATGATGTGCTGGCCAATGCCAAGCTAAACCTTTGCAATACCGCCCGAAATATCGGCGCGGTACTCATGTTAGGCCAGCGCTAATTTTTAGGGCTAACGCGAGTTTTTAGGGCTAATGCTCAGGCTTGATGAGTGGCTCGTCGAGTTAAACATAAAGGCGCCATAACGGCGCCTTTGCTTATTTAGGCCGCACGCTTTGGTAACACAAAATTTTAGTGCTTGATGCCTAAAAGGCCTTGCAGTAAAGTGAGCTCCCTTTTTAGTATTCCGCAGATTGAACATTTGAGAGTCACTGGTCGAAAGTCACTGGTCCGTTATACTCTTCGAGCAAATTTGCGGTTTCACTATAAAAATTAATAGACGGCAAGCCCCATGACCCAGAAACTCCCTCGCCAAGCCACAGCATCCGAAGAAAGTCTGCTCCGCATTTTTACTGCACCGGAAGATGCAGGATCAACGCTGAGTATTATCGAGCAGAAGCTCTCCGAGGACTTAGCAGGCTTTTTGGGTGACAGTATCGCCGCGCTCGAAAAACCCTTATCGGAAATCGAAACCGATTTTCAAGCCTTTGAGATCCCAACTCAGCCGCGTTTCGTCTCCGATTACACCGACGAAATCATGCAAAATCTGGTTGCGCATTCAGTGCACACAGCCGCACCAAGCTTTATCGGCCACATGACTTCGGCACTGCCCTACTTTGTATTGCCACTGTCAAAAATGATGGTCGGGCTCAATCAAAATCTGGTCAAAATAGAAACCTCTAAGGCATTTACGCCGCTTGAACGCCAAGTGCTCGGCATGATGCACCATTTGATTTACGCCCAAGATACGGATTTTTATCAAAGCTGGATGCACAGCGCCAATCATTCCCTCGGCGCATTTTGCTCCGGCGGCACGGTGGCCAACATCACGGCCCTGTGGATTGCCCGTAACCAATTATTAAAAGCCGATGGCGAGTTTAAAGGCGTCAGCCGCGAAGGATTACTCAAGGCGCTACGCCACTATGGCTATGACGATTTAGCGATTTTAGTCTCGGAGCGAGGCCACTATTCGCTAGGCAAAGCCGTCGATCTGCTTGGCATTGGCCGCGACAATATCATCAGCATTCCCACTGACAGCGATAACAAGGTCGATGTCGCGAAAATGCGCCAAGCCGCCCTTGAACTTGCCAGTAAAAACATCAAAGTGTTGGCGATTGTTGGCGTGGCTGGCACCACAGAAACCGGTAATGTTGACCCACTGACAGAATTAGCGGCGCTGGCAAAAGAGTTAAATTGTCATTTCCATGTGGATGCAGCGTGGGGCGGCGCAAGTTTATTATCCAATAAATACCGCCACTTACTCGCAGGTATCGAACTTGCCGATTCAGTTACCATCGATGCCCACAAACAAATGTATGTGCCCATGGGCGCAGGTATGGTGTTATTTAAAGACCCAGAGTTCGCCCACGCCATTGCCCATCACGCCGAATACATTCTGCGCCGTGGTTCAAAGGACTTAGGCAGCCAAACGCTCGAAGGTTCACGCCCCGGCATGGCGATGTTAGTGCACGCTTGCTTACAGATCATCGGCCGCGATGGGTATGAAATCTTAATCAACAACAGCCTTGAAAAAGCGCGCTATTTTGCGGAAAAAATCAAAGCCCATGAGGATTTTGAGCTGGTCACTGAGCCAGAACTGTGTCTGCTGACTTACCGTTATGTCCCCGCCTGTGTGCAAGCCGCCATGCAGCTTGCCTGTGAGCAAGCAGACACAGTAAAACTCGCCCGCTTTAACGAGCTGCTCGATGGCCTCACTCAGTTTATTCAAAAGCACCAACGCGAACAGGGTAAATCCTTTGTCTCCCGCACCCGCATTCAACCAGCCCGCTATTTTAGACAAGCGACCGTGGTATTCCGTGTGGTACTAGCCAACCCCCTCACCAGCCATGACATTCTCAATCAAGTGCTGGTCGAACAAAGCGAAATCGCCGCATTAGATAACGAGTTTTTACCCGCACTCATGGCGATGGTTACCCAATAGCAACTTTCAGATAAAGCAGATAAAGATTTAAAAATAGCAAAGCAGCCCCAGAGTTCCTTGGGGTTGCTTTGAATTGATGATTTTGGGTTTTCGATAGCAATTTGAAATAATAAAAGGCAAAATCAACATTAGTCAAAACCTCAGTTTTAACCTATCATTCATGTAATTAAGCCATTATATATCAATCTGTTACACGCCGAATTCAACTACTTCCGTGACTCGCCGTGAAGCCATCCATGGCGGCTCTACGATGACATCCATGTCATCGAAGGTCACGTCCGCAGTTAAATTCACCTTAGCTAATTTCTGCGTAATCTTCAGTACATGGAAGAACAAATACCGCGATCACATAGCAGCGATGTTAATCACATTCTATTGGGATGATGGTGTGAAAGAGCAACCATGAAAGCTGTGGGTGTCCTCACTATTTTCACTTCCTCACTCTTTGTTTTCTAAAAACTACTTAAACGCTTTAACAAAGATTTAAACGGGTTTTAAACTAGGTTATGCTGCGGATGCTTGATATGGGAATAAACTAACAGAAGGTTGCATGCGCTTACTTAAGACTCTAATGCTTGTCAGTGGTGCTAAACCTTCGACTAATAGTGATCGAGTAGAACTTCCAGTAAGTATTCCACACACCAAAAAAGTAACAGGAAGAGGAACCACACAGCCTGATTCTGATGGTTTAACCCTTCAATTTGGATTAGTGTTCTTAGTATTAATAAAAAGGTTTATAAATTAAAGTTACCTATCCCTGAAAAAATAAATGGCAATGTACTTAAAACTGTCATCCTCATTGTTATGGTTTTTTTCTACCTAGCGATGATTATTCACGGTATTGAAACTAAACATCCTTTTTTGAAAACATTAACCGATGTTGCTCAAATAATGGGAGGATTAGCGGGTCTTATTGCATCTTATGCAGCATTGGTAGGTGTTTATTCTTGGCGTAACCAAATAAAAGCAACAGTCAAATACAATAAGTTAGTCAATTTTAGGCAGAAAATTTCACAATGTAACAACATATTTACATCAACTTTTGAGATGAGTAATCTGCTGCTAACTATGAGAAAGTGTGGCACAGATATTAGCCAGTATGAGACAACGTTTGAGTTACTAGGGTCTGTTGATCTTTCGAGAGTGATTTTTAGACAGCATGGCAAGACGTTATAATTTGCTTCGCCAAAAGTAACCATAACCTCAAGCCATGCCAAGACTTATGCTAACCGATGAACGCTGGGA
>NZ_JBOZPB010000012.1:0-117015 GCF_050848685.1 Shewanella sp. MF08487 | reverse complement strand
CAATATCAACAAGATATGACAAGCTAGCAAGAAATTACGCCAGTATGGTGTCACTGGCGTTTATGTTAATGTGGCTGCCGATGTATTGCTGAGCAACATTTGTACAGCAAAGATCAACAGACCCTAACTAATGGAAAAATTAATAATGAAATCAAAATGTTTTTATCTTGTCGCTGGAGGGTTGTTATTGATGTCAACAGCGGCCAATGCCGGATTATCGGCCACTGTGACGGCGACGTCGGATTACACTTTTAACGGTGTCAGCCAAACGGATAACGGCCCAGCACTGCAAGGCAGTCTGGATTACGGTTTTGATTCGGGATGGTATGTGGGCGGCTTTACCTCGAACGTCGACTTTGGTGGCAGCGATGACACTTGGTTGGAGCTCGATGCCTATGCGGGTAAATATTATCAGCTGAACAAGCAACTGAGTCTCGATGTCGGACTGGCTTATTACACTTACCACGGCGAGTCGTTTTCCGATGAGTACAACTATCCTGAGCTGTATAGCAAGTTAGGTTACGACACTTCCCTTGGCCACTCTGAAGCTAAGTTAACCTACACATGGGACTACTTTGGTTTGGGCGGCGGACATTACACTATGTTGCTCGGCCATACGATTAGCGTTGCCGAAGGCCATGATATTCGCTTCAGTGTTGACCGCTCGACGTCACTCGATGAAGACAAATGGTCATGGGATGGCGGTAAATCCTTTAATCATTATCGCATTGCTTATATGACTGATTGGAGTGGCTTTGATTTCAGCCTTGCCGCTGAAGATACCAGTATGAACTTAGATACCAGTGACGAGCGATTAGTGCTGTCGGTATCGCGTCAATTCATGTTGTAACTGAAGTGACTTTTACTGCAAAAGTCCTTCCTGTGGGTGAGTTCAGCTGTACTTTCTGGTAAGGTGCACTGGACTACTTGGATGGGACATTATGGAAAAGTACGAACAACTGCTCATTTCGCTGCGTCGAGTGATACGCGCTATCGACATTCATTCTCGCCAGCTGAACAAACACTCTGGCTTAACTGGGCCGCAATTGATGGTGATGCAGAAAATCGCCCAATTGGATGCGCCATTAGCGAAAACCGTGGCGGAAGAAATTACCTTGAGCCCTGCCACTGTGACGACCATTATTGATCGTCTTGAGGGGCGGGGTTTAGTGATCCGCCAACGCAGCGAAACCGATAAACGTAAGGTGCATTTATACCTTAGCGATGCGGGACGAGCGCTGTTACAAGACTCCCCCAAACCATTGCAAGAGCATTTTATTAAACGTTATCAAAATCTTGAACAGTGGGAGCAGAGTCAATTGCTCTCGGCCGTTGAGCGTATTGCGACTATGATGGACGCCGATAAGATTGATGCAGCACCTATGCTGTTGGTTGGCAAAATCCAAGGTGATGAGTAAATTTCGATTTATTCTGAGATAAATTTTTAAAGATAAAAATACTAAAATAAAAAAGCACTGAATTCTCAGTGCTTTTTTGTTTTTATCGTATAGGTTTTAGGCCGCAGGGCAGCTTGTTTCAGTCACTGAGTTAATCAAAATTTCTTGTGCTGGTGTGTTTTGGAAACCGTCAATCGTAGTTGTTTTTACTATGCTTATCTGATCGGCGACATCCATGCCATCCACTACTTTGCCAAATACGGCATAACCAAACTCGCTAGTGGATGCATCCAATTGGGGATTATCTAACACATTGATATAGAACTGCGACGCTGCAGTATCTGGCGCTTGACTCCTTGCCATTGCGATAGTGCCGCGTTTATTGCTAATGCCCACAGCGGCTTCATTTTTAATTGAAGCACTGGTGGGTTTACTTTTAAGGCCTGTGGTAAAACCGCCACCTTGGATCATAAAGTTGTTGACCGTTCTATGGAATAAAGTGCCGTTATAGAAAGACTTATCAACATATTGTTTAAAATTTTTGCCTGTAATTGGCATATTCGTTAAGTCAATCGCGAGGGTGATATCGCCCTTCGTTGTTTTCATCAAATAACATACATCAGCAGATAATGCCGGTGGCGTCGGTGACGGTTTTGGGGGGACGGGATCGATGTTGTCATCAATGCTGCCATCACAACCTAGCAGTCCTAGACTTAAACTAGCAGTGAGTATTAATCCGGTAAACTTGTTCATCTCATATCCTTATTTATTTTGGTCATTTTTTACAATGTGGGCTGCGAGTATCAACTTGTTAGTACATCAGCAATATCGATAAAATTCAGATGTTGCGAGTATGTTTTTATTTTGTTTGTTTTTGGATGATGACAGAGGTGTAAGCTGTTATTCAAGATAAAAACACTTTTGATACAAAGTGTTGCATCAGTCTGCGTTCGTGATGAGATGAGGTGCTATTAAGTGAGATTGCAGACTTTGCCCTTATGGAGATGAAAATGGCTTTCATATGCCATTTAACGCTATAGGTTAATGATCATCTTGATTGATGGCTGCGCCGCTGTAGTCATTCAAGGTTTCTTATTAAAGCAAGTTCGAGCCGTGGGGGGATAGTGAGATTAAATATGATTAACGCTGCAGTAAATTTTGAGGTAACTAATAGAATTAGCGCATGATTTATAAGTGATTCTGCTACACTATCCAGTGAAATATTAAACCAGTAAAATATTAAATCAGTGAAATATTAAAATAGTATTAGCCCATTTATTTTTTGGAGTCGCTCTCTAGGTTATGGATAAAGATATTATCTTTCCGTTGGTACAAAATGCAGCTTTAATGCTGGCATTGGTATTTTTGTATGACGTGATCCCTAAAAAACAGCAGCGGCAACAGTATTATTTATTGTGGCGCATTGTGATAGGGCTGCTTATTGGCGGCATTGGCATCACAGTGATGAGTACATCTTGGGTATATCAACCTGACTTTGTGTTTGATACTCGCTCGGTTATTTTGTGTGTTTCAGGCCTTTTTTTTGGCGGTGTTCCGACCTTTGTTGCCATGGTGATAACAGTACTGTATCGCATCAGTATTGGTGGCACTGCGATGTGGCTCGGTATTGCTACTATCATTTCATCTGGCGTCATTGGAATACTATGGCGAAAATACAGCAAGCCTAAATTAGCCAACATTTCAGATTTTGAGATCCTTCTTTTCGCCTACATAGTCCATATCGTAATGTTATTGTTGTTGTTCTTCTTTTTATCCCGTACAACCGCCTTAGTCATACTCAGTAACGTCGCCTTACCGGTATTAACCATATGTCCCATCGCAACCTGGCTTCTTAGTCGTTTATTATCAAGGCGTTATGAGCTTGAGCGCGATGAGCAAATTCGCCTGCAAGATGATTTTTTATTTCGCAGTCAATTTAGCATTGGCAATATTGGTATTGCGATAACGGGTGTCAACCAGCAATTGATAAAAGTGAACCCCCGTCTGTGTCAAATGTTTAAATATTCTGAAGATGAATTACTGCAGATGACCTGGTCTGCCATTACTCATCCCGACGATTTAGAAGCTGACTTACTTAAATTTGAATTAATGCTTAATGGAAAAATTGACAGCTACGAGATGGGTAAACGTTTTATCAGTAAAGATGGCTCATGCGTTTATACCCATATGACCGTCTCCTGTAAGCGTGCTGACCATCAAGTGCTGTTAGTGATTGCCGGCTATTTAGATATCACGGCGCAAACCTTAGCCGATCAAGAAGTGCTTGCGAGTCGTGAGCAACTCGAGTTGGTGTTAAGCAGTAGTGAACTTGGGGTATGGGATTGGGATATTCGTAACGATCGTATTGAACGCAATACCCGCAGCGCCGATATTTTGGGCTGTGACATTGACATGCTTAATGCCAATAGCCGTCAATGGATAGATGCCATCGTCGCCGAAGATAGGCCTAAAGTATTGCACTCTATTGAAGCCCATATTCGTGGTGAAACAGCGCAACACAGGATGGAATATCGGCTTAATACCCTTAACCGTAATGTGCGTTGGATTTTAGACACTGGCAAAGTGGTGAGCCGCGACTCGCATAACAACGCTTTGCGGATGTGTGGCACTTATTCTGATATTACTGACGCTAAGCTGCTTGAAGAGTCTTTAAAACTGTCAGGGCTGGTATACGATAACAGCTCCGAGGCTATGAGTGTTCTTGATGAAAAAGGTCTGATCATTACCGTAAACGCCGCTTTTAGCGAGATGACAGGTTATGGTGCCGCCGAAGTTCTGGGCCAGCATATTCGATTATTGTATTGCGACCTTAATAGCCGTGATTTTTATACTCAAATGAATCATGAAATCCGTGACAGCGGCCAGTGGCAAGGCGAGGTGTTGCAGCGACGTAAGAGTGGCGAGGAATATGTTATTTGGCTCACCATTAATACGATTAATGATAAAGAAGGTAAGCCTTACCGACGTGTCGCCTTGTTCTCTGATATTACCGATAAGAAGCAAAATGAACATTTAATTTGGAAGCAGGCCAACTACGACACACTGACAGGCTTACCGAATCGACGTATGTTGTTGGAATATTTAAGTAGCGAAATTAAGCATTCAGACCGCAATCGTAACCATTTTGCTTTGCTATTTTTAGACTTAGATTTCTTTAAAGAAGTGAATGACACGCTAGGCCATGCCATGGGTGATTTGCTATTGATAGAAACCGCTAATCGGTTGAAATCCTGTGTCCGCGACACCGATGTGGTGGCACGTCTTGGTGGCGACGAATTTACGATAGTACTAAGTGCGATGAATGATCATTATGGTATTGAGCGCATTGCGGAAAATATTCTACGCCGCATTGCTGAGCCCTATGTGTTAGGGGAAGAAACTGCATTTATTAGTGTCAGTATTGGTATTACTTTATACCCAGATGATTCCAACAGTATTGAAGGGCTGCTCAAGCATGCCGATCAAGCTATGTATGCGGCGAAGGAGCAAGGACGTAATCGTTTCAATTACTTCACCCCATCAATGCAGGAATATGCCAAATACCGCATGCGCTTGATTCAAGATTTACGTCAAGCCGTCGCTAATAAAGAATTTGAACTGCATTATCAACCCATTGTTGCACTCGCAAGCGGTGAAGTGACTAAGGCTGAAGCCTTGATCCGCTGGCACCATCGCGAGCGTGGGGCGGTGCCGCCATCTGAATTTATTCCAGTAGCGGAGGATACGGGATTAATTATTGAAATAGGTAAATGGGTGTTTGAACAAGCGGCGCGCCAAAGCGCCGCTTGGCGCCATGATTTAGGCGTCGATATTCAAATTAGTGTGAACAAATCGCCGATTCAATTTCGCGATGAGGGCACGCAGCTCAATGATTGGCTGAAATTATTACAAGAGCTCAATATTACGGGAGCAGGCGTGTGCGTTGAAATCACCGAAGGTCTGTTATTGGATGCCAGTATGGGAGTCACCGAAAAGCTACTGGCCTATCGCGATGCGGGTGTGCAAGTGTCACTGGACGATTTTGGTACGGGTTATTCATCGCTAGCGTATTTGAAAAAGTTTGATATTGATTATCTTAAGATTGATCAATCCTTTACCCGTAATATTGATACTGATGAAAACGATCAAATACTGTGTGAAGCGATTATTGTCATGGCCCACAAGTTGGGAATTAAGGTGATAGCCGAGGGTGTTGAAACCGAAGCACAGCGCCAAGTGCTATTAGCGGCGGGTTGCGACTATGGCCAAGGTTATTTGTTCTCTAGGCCGATACCCGCGAGCGAATTTACTCAACAATATCTGCAGAGCCGCTCTGTTATTTCGGATCTTTGATTGCCGATGTCGGATGCGATATTAAGCCTAAGACGATAATTGCCTATAAAAACGCCGCGGATTTTGCTAGACTCCGCGGCCCCGCGTTGGGGCATTGTTACCTTGCATCAAAGTTTTACTACTTAGCTAAAGAGTCCCTATGAAATTTGAAACACTCGGTTTATCTTCCCCTATTTTGAATGCGATAACTGAGTGCGGCTATCAGCAACTCACTCAAGTGCAAGAGAAAGTGATCCCGCTTGCCTTTGAAGGTAAAGACATTATGGCCTGTGCCCAAACGGGTACTGGTAAAACAGCTTCCTTTGCTCTGCCTGTACTTGAAAAGCTGGCGGCTGAATCTTTAGCTAATGACAGCAATAACAAACCCATTTTACGTGCTTTGGTGATGACGCCAACTCGCGAGCTTGCGATTCAAGTTTGTGAAAATATCCAAAAATACAGCCAGTTTCTGCCACTGAAAACCCTCGCGGTTTATGGCGGCGCCAATATGAATCCCCAGCGTAAAGGGGTAGAGCAGGGCGTTGATATTTTGGTGGCGACACCAGGTCGTTTATTCGACATTATTGGCCAATTCCAGTTAGATTTGTCGAGCGTCACGACCTTAGTGATCGATGAAGCCGACCGCATGTTAGACATGGGTTTTGTGCGTGATATTGAAAAAGTGAAACGTTTAATTGCAGCGCAGCATCAAACCATGTTGTTTTCAGCGACCTATAGCGATGCGGTGAAATTACTCGCTGAGAAAATGCTGAATGAACCTCAGTGGGTGAATGTTGCCGATACGACAACGGCATCTACAGTAGTACAAGAAGTGTATCGTGTTGATAAACGTCGCAAGGCCGAGTTATTGTCTGAACTGGTAGGGCGCAACAATTGGCGTCAAGTGCTGGTATTTGCCAGCACTAAAGAAAGCGCCGAGCATTTATTACAAGAATTAAAGCTTGATGGCATAGCAGCAGGCGTATTCCACGGTGATAAAACCCAAGGGTCGCGTAATCGGGTATTGGAAGAATTTAAAACCGGTAAATTACGCGTGCTGGTGGCAACCGATGTGGCAGCTCGTGGTTTAGATATTCATGCCTTGCCTATGGTCATTAACCTTGAACTGCCGTTCCTTGCCGAAGATTATATCCACCGTATTGGCCGTACTGGTCGCGCGGGATTAACGGGGCGCGCTATTTCATTTGTAGCGCCTGCTGACGATGAGATGCTTGCTGAAATTGAAGCCTTAATAGAGCAAAAGCTGCCCGTGTCGGTACAACCCGGTTATGAAGAAGGCACGCCTTTGCCTGCCCGTTATCGTGACTTGCCCGCCGCGCCAATTAAACCAATTGGAAAATGGAGCCATAAAGCACCGCAGGATCGCACCATTGGTCAGTCCCGTCAGGGCAAGTACGCCAAAGGTAAGTCAGTAGACAGTAAAGCGGGCGACGACAAATATTCTAGCCGTGCTAAGCCAGTTTCTGGCTCAGGCAAACCGTTTAACGCCACTAAACCTAAGTCGAACTTAGTGAGCAATAAGTCTGGTTTTGGATCTCGGACCAATAAGTCAAAATAAGCTAGCACAACAATTAAGGCTAATAAGTGCAAAGTGCCTATTAGTTTAGCCGTCTAACGGTTGCCTAGTTTGTTGATTTAACTATTGAATAGTCAGTTGCATATTTTGCTACATAGCCTGTCGCTATTCTAAAAGCGCATCCTCACCGATGCGCTTTTTGTTGAGCTTCAAAGCCAATACTTCTACACTCGAGCGCCAAGCTTTCTATTCGAGCGAGTTTCCTTATGATTATCAAAGCGATTCCCACCAATATCATTACAGGTTTTTTAGGCGTAGGTAAAACCTCTTTGATTAAACAATTGCTGGCGACTAAACCCGCGGATGAGACTTGGGCTGTGCTGGTTAATGAGTTTGGTGAGGTCGGCATTGATGCGGGGTTACTTAATTCCTCTGATAACGGCATACAAATTCGTGAGGTTGCGGGTGGCTGTATGTGTTGTGCAGCGGGCGTACCGACGCAAGTCGCTATTAATCAATTGATTGCGAAAGCGAAACCTGACCGCTTATTGATTGAACCGACTGGGCTTGGCCATCCCAATGAAATTATTAAAGTGTTGAGTGCCGCTCATTATCAGAATGTGATTTCACTACGCAGCACCCTATGTTTAGTGGATGCGCGCAAAATTCATGATCCTCGCTATCGCGAACATGCTAATTTTATCCAACAACTGCAAGTGGCCGATGTGATTATCGCCACGAAATCCGATTTATATGATGCTGAAAATACCAAGTTACTCTATGAGTTGCAGACTTATTTAAGCCATATTGAACGCACTGATATTCCTGTGGTGAGCCACTCTAATCAACAGTCTTTACCTAGCGCTTTGCTGGACTATCTTAATCAACCAAGGCGCGTGTCACTCAATATAAATGGACATGCTAGCGCGGGCCTAAAGATGGGTAGTCTACCGACGACTCCCCCAAGCTTGTTTCGTGCTGATGGTTCGCGTTTGAGTGAGTTGAGCCTCTTTGCCGAAGGTGCAATCGAAGTCGCACTTGATTTTGATGATCGCGGTATAGTGCGAAAGCAGAATCAAGGGGAAGGTTATTTTAGCTGCGGCTGGGTGTTTGAACCGAGTCAAGAATTTGATTTTGATAAATTAATGGATTTTATTCAGCGGCAAGCTCAGTCATCCGACGTTGGGCAAGTGTTGCTTAGATTAAAGGCTGTGATGATCACTGCTGATGGAATTGCGGGGTTTAACTGGATTGACCATGAGTTTACTGTGGTTGAACTTGATGACACCTTAGATTCCAGACTAGAAATGATTACCATGGACGAAGTTAATTGGGACGAGATTGAGCTGCAGTTGATTGCTTGTCTTAGCTAACTGTCTTTTCCGCATTATCGTTTATCACACATGGAGCATTGGTAAGCCAAGGCCTGTAAGGCGGGGTTAATAAGGCGGGGTTAATAAGACCGGATCGTAAGGCAGGCTCACTCGATATTTTTGGCCGAGTGTAGTGAGCGTGCCATTTTGGATTATCTCCTCCAAGAAGCTGTTAAAACGAGTTCTTAGGGGATCAAATTGTCCCTGTTTAGGGAAGGCCATAAAGCCATCTTGTATATCAATAATGGGGAATATAGGTTCGATAGTATTCGAGATTTTTAGTTTCCATTGTTCTGTATTTGTATCGCGTTGATTCGTGGCGAGCAAATCGAGATCGCCCCGGGATAAACGCTCAATTCCACTCTTAAGATCGACAAACTCATTAATTGTTAGCATTTCGGTTTGTTCGGTAAATCTGGCGCCATAACTCCAGCCTTGCATTTTACCTATGCGTTGATTTTTGATGCTATGGTACTCACCATTCCAACTGTTTATCTTGTCCTTACGGGCATAAAACACGATTTCATCTCGAAAAAATGCTTTTTCGGAAAAGGCTAAAAGTGCTTCCCGTTCCTTAGAGTAATAAGGGCCAATAAGAATATCGGCTTGACCGTGCTCGACCATAGATTGCGCACGGCGCCAAGGAATAATTTGATAGTGAATGGTCACATTGGTTTGCTCAGCGAAGCGATTCAAAATATCGACACCTAAACCCGTATATTCGCCATTTGGCTGTAGTTCAAAAATTTGATTAAAGCTAGTGCCCACCGCGAGCAGCTCTTTGCTCTGCGTGGTAACGCAAAGGCTGCAGAGTAATATGAGTGTGAATAGTCCAATCTTTACAAAAGCTGTGCTTAATATCATCACTAATCCTTGTTCTATTGATGCATCAGTAAAAACACCGTCGCGAGTATTGAGCGCTTGCGTTAAGGTTAGTCCATTTTAGAGTGACTTACCTATACACGTAAAACTGCTATCTTATCTAAAAAAGTGAATGTCTTTGTTTATGATTTCAGAGAAATCAAGTCTATTTTATTGATATATAATGCTTTTAAATTAATTTAATCGTATGCGGTGTTTTAACTCTGGGTGGTAGTTGGCTTTAAAGGTCTATGTATGCAATTGGTTTAAATCAATTAAGGTCGAATAAAGGGGATTCGGGTATGATTTACCACTAATTATTGATACGCCTACTCAGGGCGGGCTATTCGAGCATAATGTGATGAAGCAGCAAGAAATAGATAAAACCCGATACCGTAAGAACATGAATTTATTGATTGTGATTTTAGTGCTCAGTTTAGTGGGACTTTCATTGGCTTTCGGGTCTGTATTGATAGCCCTTTTTGGAGCGGCACCCGTACCTGGCGAGCCGACGGGTAATTTTCATTTAAATCTTTTGGGGGTGATCTTAAGTGTGGGCTTGTGTGGTGCTGTGTTGCATCACTTTAAGGAGCGGCCTTTTTTTCGCGAGATTTATTACGTTTGGCGATTAAAGCAGTTACATAATCGTATTTATCGTAAATTAGTTAAAATTAAAGCTGCTGCGGCGACAAATGATGCCAATGCGTTGATTACGTTGCTATTTTATTACACTAGTTTAAGGCAAGTATATTTACTTGATGATAATACATTGACCTTGCCTGCGTTGACCCAAGATTTGAATCGTTTAAACGCCCAAATCGATAGTTTAGGCTTATTGCTCTCACCGGAACAATTTACCCCTGAAATGCTAAATTTATAACGCTAAAGTTTATAAAGCTAAGGTTTATAGTAAATCAAGACTAAAAGTGAGTATAAAAATACGCACTTTTAGTCTGATATTAGCGCTTTTCAACGGAAAATTTATTAGGCTGCTCGCTGGGCTTTTTGCAGTGTGAGTAGCCACTTACCATAAAGATAAATGCCGACTGCTGAGATAGTCCCTATGGCGGCGATGATATACCATGCCATGCCGATATTATGGCTGTGATACAAAAATTGGGTGAGTTGTTCGGCACTTTCCCCCGTAAAACTCACCAAGGTAGTGAAGGCTTCACCTTGGGGAATGGCGTTCACATCAACGGCATTCATGCCGCGCTCTAATAATAAATCCCGCGAAAACAGCTCCTTTGATGCATAAATCTCATACAGCTTAGGGCCAAAGTAGCCTTCTAAGCCCCAACCTATGCCTTGGGGTAACATCACAAATCCTAAATACATGGCTTTTTTCCCTTTAGGTGCAATATTACCCATGAACTCATTTTTCTTTGGGCTAATCATCATTTCGCCAAGAGAGAACATGGCAATCGCGAGCACAATAAACCAAGCGGTATGGAAAGCGCCAATAAACACAAACGCCAAAATACTCAGCAAACAGCCAATAAGCATGGCAGTAGTTATACGATATTTGGCTGTGAGCGCCGCAACAATAAAGCAACTTGTCATGATAAGGCCGGCATTAAGATTGAGCATGCCTTCGGGCATCACCTTAGTACCATCGTTATTTAGTCCAAGCCAAAATTGTAGAATACCGTTACTGGTACCTTCGGAGCCAAAGAGGGTAGTGACGATTACGCTGGTATCAACCCACTCAGAAATATGAATCGGCAGTACATCAAATAACGCGTTGAACAAAAACCAAAAGCCTGCAAATACCAACATATAGTAAATCACGATTGGCTTTTTCAGTTCATGCCAAGCATCGCGCCACAGAGCTTCTTGCTTGATTTCACCCGATTGAATTTGCTTATTGCGCGCCAACCGCTCAGCTTTGCCAGGCTCCGTGTAGGTCAGTAAAAATAAGAAGTTGAGTGAGATAATCGCAGCGCAGGCGAAGAACACATTGTCCCAAGAGAGTTGGCGCATATGCACGGCCACTAATGGCCCGAGAAAACCGCCAATATTAACGACTTGGTAAAAAATCCCCCACGCCATTGAAGTGTTATTACGTTGGGTAGACAGCACTAAGGTGCCTTGAATGCCGGGCTTAAATATTCCGGTACCGGTAGCAAGTAGCAAGGCTCCGACAAGAAATCCCCAGAAACTTGGGAAAAACGCCATCACTAAATAACCCAATATTTTAATAATGGTGGAGCCAAAAATGGTTTCTTTGTAGCCGACGCGATCAGACATACCACCGGTAAACACGGGGATAAAAGTTTGCATTATGGCCCAAAGGGAAATAATGATGCCGTAGTCACTTAGGCTGATGCCTAAGCCGCCCGCAGATTCGGGTGCTTTTGCATAAAGCCCTGCGCTGGCCTTAACACCGTAGTAGGCGATACGTTCAACGAGTTCCATACCGCCGACCAGCCAAAAAATATACCCTAAGCTGGTAATTGAGGCCCACATACCGAGTTGTTTAACTTCCTGCAGATCATTGTCTGCATTTGGACTATTTTGGCTCATGTCCTTCCCTTACTGTTTTTATAGGTGTTATTTTGTATTAACCCATTATTAATCAACTGATTAAATTTAACGTATTAATCGTTTTATCTCGATAAAATGCAAGAATGGGTATGCTTGAGTTGATACTTTACCTAATTTAGCTTTAAACACCAAAAAAGTAGCAAAAAATGATGAGTTACCCCATATCTGTTATTAAACTGTGTTTGGCTTGTGAGCTTGGCGGCAACTGCGCTATTTTCACTTAACCCATTGTGATAACTAATCTTTACGGCTCATTTTTCGACTTAACGGGCTTTGTGTTCCGAGTAGATTTAGGTACAATCCTCTGCCGCATTTTTGTTCGCCCGATCATTTTCCTGTGGCCCTTGCCTTTTATTTTGTGAGAAATACGAATGACAGCAACAACATCTAATCATGTTCCAGCGGATATGAGCTTGCTTGAAGAGCCGATTACTAAACTTTTTTGGCGCTATACCATACCCACCATTGCCTCTATGTTGGTGACGGGCGTGTATGTGACGATTGATGGTATTTTCGTTGGGCACTATTTGGGTGAAACGGGCCTAGCGGGGATGATGTTAGCATATCCTGTCGGCGCTATTTTGTATGCGATTGGCGCCATGATAGGCATGGGTAGCGCGGCATTAGTATCAATCAACCTTGGTCAAGGTCATGTCGCTAAAGCCCGTAAACTCATTGGTAATGCCTTTAGTTTATGTTTATTGGCTGGAGGTTTTTTTGCCCTTGTGGGTGGGATATTCTCGCGGGATATTTTAATCGCCCTCGGGGCGCAAGGTGAAATACTCGAAAATGCCAACCAATACCTATTCTGGTATTTCGCCCTGTGTCATTTCCCGATTATTTCAATGACCTTTACCACACTGTTGCGTAATGACGGCCGCCCCTCGATGGTGACTTGGGTGCTGGTTTTGGGCGGGGTATTAAACACTCTGTTAGATTGGCTGTTTATTGTGGTTTTCCCTTTTGGTTTAGCAGGCGCCGCGATTGCGACTATGCTGTCGCAGGCGGTGACGGGGCTGTTATGTTTGCAGCATTTTTTCGGCCCTCGCACTCAGCTTAAAATCAACCTTGAGCAGATGAAGCTCAAACTCGACAATTGCATCAACATTGCCCGCGTGGGTTTACCGAGCTTGTTGATGAACCTTTATCTATCGATAGTCTTAACCCTGCACAACATGGCTTTTTTATGGGTTGGCGGCCCCTTGCACGTGGCAGCTTATGGCGTGGTCAGTTATACCGAGGCGTTTTTCTATTTGATTTTTGAGGGAATAGCCCTTGGCACTCAACCTATTTATAGCTTTAACGCTGGAGCAGGGCGTTTTGACAGGGTTAAACAAGCGCGCAATATTGCCTTTGGTATGACGCTGCTCACTGCTGCTTTAGGCTTAGCACTGATTTATTCCCGCCCAGAGTGGTTAGTGTATTTGTTTGCTGGCGATAACCCTAACCTAACGCCCGTGGCGATTGAAGGTATGTACTGGTATTTCTGGGGCTTACCAATGGAAGGCTTGATTTTAGTCGGTGCGAGTTTCTTCCAAGCGATTAATTGTTCGAAACAAGCCTCTATGCTCACGGGCGCTAAGCTTATTTTGATTTCCGTTATCATCTACTGTTTTGCTTGGGCATTTGGCGTTATTGGTGTGTGGGTGTCGCTCGCGACTTGTAGCACTATCCTGACGATATGGATGTTTTACGCCATGAAACGAGTCGAGGCGCGGCTGCATTAATACGTCACTCTTATAGTTAAATATTTATCTTTTGCGCCAAACACGACTTAGCGCTAGCGTGGGATGGTGGCCTCTGGTACATTTCGCTGGTTTAATCAGCTATCAAAAATAACTCATTCAAGCGTATTGGCTTTTCGAGGCAATAGCCTTAGTAAAGGAGCTGGGTTCGCTGATAACCTTGGGTTAGTTTGACTGTTGATATAACTGGGTATTGAGCCGAAATGACTCGCTCGTTAATTTTAGTAATTTATGTTTTATGAGGCTATTATGCGCACCACTGCAGTCATTTCAATGCTGTTGCTTGGCGTGTTAACCACTGTGAATGCCAGCGCCAAAGAGAATGAGTTAGTGTTTGCCAGCGACTTTGAAGGCAATCGTTTATCTCAACCTTGGTCGTGGATCATGGGTTGTCAATTTGAAGGCGCTGAACCACACAGTGGTGAAAGTGCGCTGCTGTGCGCCGAAGGCAATAGCAGTATCGTCAGTAAGTACCCTATTTCTGAAGCGGGGCTATTAGAGTTTTGGGTCAAAACCCAAAATACTCAAACCCAGTATCGAATCAATGTATTAACTTCACCCGTATTAAAACTTGATGCCCAGTGGCAGCATGTTGCCTTAATTGATATCACACCGGGTGCTAATGAGTATTTGGCGCACCGCGTCTCTATTGACGACCCCAGCCGCCAGTATATTCGCCTCGACATTGAGGCCATTAATGGCCCCATCAGTCTGGACGATTTGAGCTTAGACAAAATTCGCCTCGATATGGCATTGCAAAAAAATGAGCAGAAAATTATCGGCGGAATTTTAGATAAACTCAAACAAGACAAAAACTACGACGTGCAGTCGGAGTCGTTCCGCACCTTAGGTAAAAACTACGCCGCCCAGCTTGAAAGCCAAAGACAATACCTTGAATACTCGAATGCTATTTATTCAAGTATCACTTTTGTGCTCGCGACATCTGAGCGCAATAAGATGTCTAACCCTATGGGATATAGCACCTTTAGGTCGGTATTGACCGACACTAAACGGGTGGCATCACCTATCCAGCAGGCGCGTTTAGGCTCTATGGTTAAACCCTTTGGGGACTTAGCCACAGCCACCTTAAACGTGGTCAGTGCTGGTGCTTATTCCGCCTTTGCTGAACCTTTTAAGTCATTTGTAGCGGCGACGTTTGATCGTTCCAACTATGACAATGGCGATTTGAGTCGCAGCGATCGAAAATTTGCTGAAGAAAATGGCCTGAAAATTTATCAGCAAGCCGAACGTTTTATGTCTGAAATCGAAAAAGAGCTGCAATTAGTCACTGCGCTAGATAATGACTTAGTTAACATGCAGAAGAATTTAGATGCGTTTCGCCGCGATCTTGATAAACACTTACGCAGTTATTTACAACATGCCAGCATTGCTCGTACGCCTGAAAATTACAGCAAAGTCATGAGTAAAGACGAGCAAACTCGTGCGCTGGTGATTGCCGAGGCGAGTGCCAATATCAGTGCTAAAGCTGAGGCGCTATTGGCTTCGAACAGCAATGCAGAGTTAGTGCAGTACATGATTAAAACCACTGAAAAGATTGATGAATTTCAAGAGTTCAAGGAGCGTTTTAATCAGATCACGTCGGCCATGCTGACCTTCTACGACAAATTTGAGCGCTCAATTGCCGCTGAGCAAAACCCCTTTACCGATCCTAGCGATCGCGCAGTGTGGGAGCAGCACGCCAAAAGCGCACGTAACTATATTCGTCAGTCGAAGGAAGCGTTTACCAAAGCGTTTATGTAGCGGATTGTTGTAGAAAAATCGACTGAGCTTTTTCATCGAAATGGCAGCGCAAGTCTTTTTCGCTGCCATTTTTTATATCCACAATTTACCAAAGCGCTCGTTTAATAAGCCATTTTAATCTGAGCGTGTTGTAGGCAAACCGAAAGTACATTATGTTGTCGATTTGGAATAGCCAGTTGTGTGGTTTTATCAGTGATGGAGTCGTTGTCATGGAGTTTCAGGCAATCCCTATTATGCGGATTTTTGATGAAGATAAAGCCAAAGCGTTTTATCTTGGCTTTCTTGGCATGGAATTAGATTGGGAACATCGTTTTGAAGAGGGTTACCCCATTTATATGCAAGTGTCGCTTGGCGATTTTGTTTTACATCTAAGTGAACATTCCGGTGATTGCATGCCAGGCAGTAAGGTTTTCGTTAATGTTAGCAACCTAGATAAGCTTTTTGCACAAATTACTGCAATGCCATACAAATATAATAAGCCAAGTATTGAAGAGGCTACTTGGGGTGCAAGGTGTTTCACTGTGACAGATCCATTTTCAAACAAGATATTGTTTAATGAATCATCAGATACATAACAAACAAATTTTATCGCCAGCGAAAAGCGCTGGCTGCGACGTCAACCCGCCGCTATACTTTTCGCGCTAAATCTGGGCGTTAAATATATGCATATCGAACGCACATTTTTCTATTACGAAAAAAGCAGAAAACAACAAGCCAAAGTGCTCGCTTTCAATATGCTGCTTTTGCCACTTATCCTTTGGCTTATTTTGATATTGATTTCAAAAAATGAACCTTTTTATAACGAATTCTTGTTTTATATAAAATATATTGTTGTGGGTTCAGAGCTTGTACTATTGTCGCTAGCAGCATGGTTACTTACTCATCCAGCAAGATTTTATATCAAGCTTACAAATTCTGAGTTCAGCTCATTTCATCCTACTTTTAAAGAATGGACGTTCACCGTAAATCCTCAAGAAATTATTGAAATTGAGCACAGTACAGATATAGGAGCAAACGCTAGCCTCATTTCAGTGAAAATGAATAATGGTTCATCAGTTTTATTGAGTCCAAACTATCCATATAAGCGAAATGAACTATACGATGCATTGCGATTAGTTAATCCAAATATAAAAATACCTAAGAACACTTGGTCATTTCCTTACAAAAGGTAAAGTAAAAAATAGCAATTATTGACTTGCCTAGCTTAAAAAGAGTATGTCTAGTCATGTCTTAAATACACCAATTTTTTAATGAGTTAGCTCATTTTTATGCATCAGCTTTAGCCCTTCAACTTTTGATGACTCTAATTTAAGCAATTTTAGCTCGTACAAGTTGTAGACAAACCCAAAGTGCATTATGTTGCTGATCTATAATGGATGACCTGATTTTTTATTTTTGTTTAAAAATTCTCAACTAAAAGTGTCCAATTTGGGGTGACCTGTACACAGTTAAAGGGTCTGAGGAAAGTTTACTCAGACCCTAATAAGTAATCGGTTAAAGCGGTGGCCAAATAGAGTTGACCGTTGAATGAGTTTATTTAGGAGGAAGAGGGTTACACTGGCTTATAACACACACCATATCTTAAGTTTGCTCTGCGATGGAGTTCATAGACTTCACAACCTAACAATGGCTCAGTTCTATTAAGAACGGCGCCAAAACGCTCAAAGTAGTCTTCATTAACTTGTTTTGCACTGATAAGTGGTACTTCAATATTGACATCTACACGACCTTTACGTATCAACGCTGGGTCAAGATTATCAGGATGATTTGTGGTCATTATTACAAGGCAGTCATCAAGAGGAATGATTCCGTCTAACGCGTTTAGAACGCCACCTAAAGTGAGTGGTGGGTTATCTGCATTACTTTCAGCAGTACGTGATACCGTAGCCTTTACACAGTCACAGTCCTCTATTAACAACATAGCTCCGGGCGGTACCTTTCTAATAGCCTTATGAATAGTGGCATCATTGACAGTCGATAGATTCAATATGTATAGATCGCGATGATACTCAACAGCTAAGGCTCTCGCTATACCCGTCTTACCCGTACCCGTTTTTCCATGTAACAGTATGGTTAGCTTACTGACAACCGATTTCCCTCTACTTGCGAAGTTATCAACTTCCCCCATCAACTTCTGCTTAAACCCTTCATCTAGCACTAATTCACTAAAACCCGATGATTTCAATGTGCCATAGCGACACCATTCGGTTTCTTCGAAAATATTAACTTTTGGCTCTGTAGAGATGTCTCCACGAGTATCTTCTAAAAAACTATATAGTTTATCTTTTGCCCACCATGGTGCATTTACAGTAATAGTATCGTATGCCATCGTACTATCGACCTTAGATCGGGTAGCCAACATGAAACAACCACCGTATTTAAACAGGTGCATACCATAGCCGATAGACTTAACACTGACACGCCCGTCGTAACTCACACTATAGTCATAGTACACAGCCTCAGAGATAGAGCGTGAAAAAAACGGAATAGTAGTATTACTGATCAAAAAGGACAGTTTATTGAATACCTCTGTGCGCGCCTGATGGCTATCGTCGATAGTGAGCCGCACAAACAGTAGGCTACTGAGCCAACTTAACAGCTTCGCGGGGACATCTTTTAGCATGTAGCCTACGAGTCCAATTAACGTTAATGTTAATACTCCAACAATGACAGCCGTCAACAAAGGATCGCCATTGGTGAGCGCCTTGATTTGTAGTAATACCTCGTTCATTTACTCACCTTTACTATAAATGCCTCATGGACATAATCGAGAATACTATCAACCGAGTCGAGGATACGACCAAGGCATCCTCAGTATGTGCGCTATCGCACGTGGTTAAAGCGACTTGATAAAGATCCCCTTCTTATCACTAACGATTGCCTTAGGTCGTAGCGATATCACACTTTAAATCAACATCTTAATATTAAATTTATATTTAAGCGCTCACTAACGTGCGCAAATAAATGTCAGAGATAGCGCCGTTCATCAAAGAGCAGGACGGGGCGACCCTGCATCTGCGGATTGACTTGAACAACATCCGTGTTTAACTGCTGCCCGTTCGCCATCTGATAGGCAGGACGCCTGAATGTCGTGCAATGCAGGGATACATGAGAACGACCATGGCTCTCGTTCATAAGTTTGTCGTTCATAAGCTTAGAGGTCCTAGGTTTCTATTCACCGAGTCGGCGAGCGAACGCCATGGCAAGCCTGTATCTGTAGGTGACATAACCCTTACAAATCAAATATCTCAAATATCGTTATGCTAAAGTTTAAATAAGAAAGCCGCCGATAAAGGGCGGCTTTCGTGTTTCGATTGTCCTGTAACCTTTGCGTTTTCTTGGTTACATTAAATCTCGAGGCATTAGAGCAAATACACGTTCAAGCTGCAGGCGCCGTGTGCGCCGACGACGAGGGCTTGTTCGATATCGGCGGTTTTTGATGGACCCGCGATAAACACCCCGAACTCCCCTGAGGCTAACGTGATTTCTTTAGCTGCCTGATGTAGGGTCGGCACAATCTTATTCGTTGGCAGGGCTAAGATCAGGTTTTCACAGATAAAAGGTGTCACTCTGTGGCCTAGATTCTTATTGTTAACCCAAATGGCACCGTTTTCGGCAACGCCAATGTCACCCGGGATCACTGCATAATCTATGTTTTTGAGCTCGTGGGCAGTGGGTGGCATTTCACGGTTTGCCGTGACACCCTCTACAAGGGAGATGACCTGTAACCCTTGGGCGATAAGTTCATCGACTTTGGCTTGCAGGGCGACTAGGCCACCTTCTTTATGCAGCGTACCCGCGACAGTATTGAGGTTGGTCTCGAACTGGCCGACGAGGTTTTCGAGCCTTGGCGTCACATCTATGCTCGGCATAGGATGATTTGTTAAGGCCGACAGTTTGAGCGCATTGAGAATTTCAAGTTTACTAGACATCTTATAGGCTCCTGTGTTTCTTAAACCAAGCTTCGAAGCTGGAGTTCGGGGCAACGGGCAGTTCACGGTATTTACCCCATGCACCGCTAAAGGGTTTTAACAGACTACCCGGTAGAATGCGCAGCGCAGTTCTCGCCACACTCATAGAGCAGTTCAGCATGGTTTCGCTTGCCATAAATTTACCCACTAATGGCATGTAACTGTTTTTGCCATAGGGGAGTTTTCCGGCTTCAGCCTTAAGGCGTCTGTGGTGGAAAATAATCTTATCGAGCGGCACCTTAGTTGGGCAGATATAGGTACAGCTACCACACAAGGTACAGGCCCAGGCAATCGAGTTAGTGTCATCAATCTTAGCGCCCACTGCGATACCAATTGGGCCAGGAATGGTGTAGTTATAGCTGTAACCGCCAGAGCGACGATACACAGGACAGGTATTGAGGCAACCACCACAACGGATACACTTCAATGATTCTGCAAGGATTTTATCTTTGAGCATCTCAGTGCGGCCATTGTCGACGATAATAATGTGCATCTCACCTTCGGGCTGTGGGCCACGGTAAAAGGCGCTATAAGTCGTGACAGGTTGACCCGTGGCATTGCGCGCCAGTGTGCGTAGCAAGACGGCTGCGCTATCGACATCTGGCACCACTTTTTCGATTCCCATTGAATGCAACTGCAACTTAGGCAAGTTAGCGCCCATGTCGGCGTTGCCTTCGTTGGTACAGACTACGACGGCGCCTTTATCGGCAATCGCCATGTTCACGCCTGTCATCGCTGCATCCGCGGTAAGGAACTTTTCACGCAAATGCGCGCGGGCAGCGCGGGTTAAATACAAGGGATCGGATGCCCCCGCTTTAGTGCCGAGTTTTTCATGGAAGAGGTCGCCGACTTCTTCCTTTTTCATATGGATAGCAGGCACGACTATGTGTGATGGTGGCATTTTGGCGAGCTGGATAATCCGCTCACCTAAGTCGGTATCGATGACTTCAATGCCACGTTGTTCTAAGTACGGATTGAGGTGGCATTCCTCGGTCAGCATAGACTTAGACTTCACCAACTTTTTGACGTTATGGCGCGATAAAATGTCATGCACGATGTGATTGTGCTCGGCGCCATCTTTGGCCCAATGGACTTGTATGCCATTGGCGATACAGTTTTGTTCAAAGGTTTCAAGATATTGAGCAAGATGGGTTAGCGTGTGGAGCTTAATTTCTGAGCCTAACTGACGCAGTTGCTCCCATTCTGGGATGCTACCCGCGGCGCGGTCGCGTTTTTCTCTGAGCATCCACAGCGCTTTTGAATGCCAGTCGACACGGGTTTCGTCGCGGCAAAAAATATCGGCTTTATGGGCATGGACCTGTGAGCCTTGAGCCCCGTGATTATGATTGTAAGCCATGGTGAGTCTCCTAGAGCGCGGCGTTCAGCACTTGCGCTATGTGGCGAATTTCAATCGGCAATTGCTGTCTGCGGATCATGCCATCGAGGTGCAACAGGCATGAGGGATCAAAACCCACCACATACTCAGCACCCGTTGCGGCATGGGCTTGGGCCTTGTCTTTGCCCATTTTGGCTGACACTGCGCCTTCATCGACGGCGAAGGTGCCACCAAAGCCGCAGCATTCGTCACGGCGGTCGGGATACACTATGTCTATGCTGGTAATATTAGCGAGCACGGCTTCGACTTTGTTGAATCTTGGCCCCATTTGCTCACTCGGAGTGGCGAGGTTCAACATGCGGATACCATGGCAACTCAGTTGCAGGCTGATCTTATGCGCGAAGGGCTTGGTAAAGGCGGGGATCGGCGCGATATCGTGTAAAAATTCGGTTAGCTCATAAAGTTTGTTGATCACAGTTTGTGCTTCTGGGCTGCTATCAAACTCGTGGAAGTTTTCTTTGGCGGCCACTAAACAAGAGGCGGCAGGACAAACAATGGCGTCGCATTCCACTCCCTTAAAGGCGTTGAGCAATTTAAGGGTGGTGCTGCGCGCTGCATCGAAGCAACCTGAGTTTGTCATCGGCTGACCACAACAGGTTTGACCCGCAGGTAGAATCACTTGGTGTCCGAGTTTCTCTAATAATTCTAAGGTGGCAATCGCGACCTCAGGCATCATTTGATTGACGAGACACGGGATGAAAAGGGCGATTTTCATGGTGTTTTCTCTTTCTTATTAGTGAACGACATTGCCTTGCTGCATGACCTAAAGTCCATACAGATTATAAGGTGGTTAATCCAATATAGGCGGTTCTTAACAGAATAAGTAGCGCTAATTTAGTAAATAATCTTGTTGATATTCTCATAAGTGAGAATATTTAAAGTGTTGATTTTATTGATTAAAATAATTTACTTTTTGATTTAAATTTATGTAAACAATTACGTTGTCAATAAATGAGAATAATGGGCTGATATGCCTAAACGAGGCAAAATATTGCCTCGTTTCCGGCGGTTGTTATCCTACATTAGCGGCTACACTCTTCGAGCAGATAAGCCAAGTGGCGATAGGAAATGCCGCTGTGTTGGGTCAAACCGACTTCGCACATACGGTTGGCGTAATAGCCTTCTTTAATCTCGACAGGGATCAGTTTTTTGATATTACGCAGTGCGCTGGCGTTGATTTCAGGCTTATACAAGCCTTTTTCACCCGCGTAACCGCAGCAGTCAATTCCCGCAGGTTTTAGCACTTGCGCAGAGCAGGCATCGGCGATTGCTTGCATCTTAGGTTCAAGTTTCATCTTGCGTGCGCTACAACCTAAGTGCAGTGCCACATTGACTTTTTTGCTGATATTGAGCTTAGTCAGTAGCTTGTCGTGCATAAACTCAACTAAGTCGATAATTTGTACTTTTGGATTACCCGACAAAGTGCGGTAGGTGCAAGACAAGGCATCGACGATCACCGGCAGCTTGCCACCATTGGTCATTTTGCTCACCGCATCGATAAGTTCTTGGCGTTTGGCATCGGCGTTTTTAAAGTCGCCCTTAGATTCCCACATCTGGCCGCAACATAAATCGCGGGTTTTTGCTGGCGTGATGACGTTATAGCCTGCGCGTTCTAGCAGCGTGACGACCACTTCTGGCAAAGTGCGGTTATCGGGATCTTTTGGCGTCGGACCAAAGGTTCTGCCGCCACAGGCTGGGAAGTAAACTACCGTTTCTTGGCCCACTTTTGCAGGTGATGGTGTTGGTAGTTTGCCGCCTTTCGGGAAATCTGGGTTCCAATAAGGCACTTCTTTAGAGATCAGGCGGCCGGTTTTCATCAGCGCACTGGTGATGCCATCGCCGGTGATCTTGTGGATCACGCCAAGCATGTCAAAACCTGAACTGATAACCTGGTTAACTGCGCCAAAGTGTTTGGCTTGGAAATCTAAGACTTTTTGTTCAGTCGTGCTGATGTACGGCGTGCGCAGTTTACGTACCAATTGGCCCATGCTGTTATCCACTGGACACGCAATGGTACAAAGCTGACACGCGGCGCAGGTATCAACTACATCGTATTTAGCGGCGGCGCGCATTTCGGCTGCTGCTGCTTTATCACCGGACTGCTCTAAGCGCTCGATTTCACGCAAGGTGGCAATACGTTGGCGCGGTGAGAAGTTAAGTGCCGATGTTGGACAGGTTTTTTCACAAAATCCACATTCAATACACTTATCTATAAAATCATCGACCACAGGGCAGGGCTTAATGTTTTTTACATGCACTGTGCTGTCATCGTTCAAGATAACGCCGGGGTTGAGCAAGCCTTGTGGGTCAAAAATATGCTTGATGCGCTTCATTAAGGTGTAGGCATCGGCGCCCCATTCCATTTCAACAAAGGGCGCTACCGCGCGGCCTGTGCCGTGTTCGGCTTTCATCGAACCGTCGTATTTATGGATCACCATTTCAGCGACATCTTGCATAAAGCCTTGGAAACGTTCGATATCGGCTTGCGATGCAAAAGTCGGCGTGATGATAAAATGGAAGTTACCCGCTAAGGCATGGCCGTAAATCACCCCTTCTGGGTAACCATGTTTGTTAAACAATGCGGTTAAATCCGCCGCCGCTTCGGCTAAATGCTCAACGTTAAAGGCGACGTCTTCAATAATAACTGAGCTGCCCTTAGGGCGCTCGCCGCCAATAATTGGGAACAAACCTGAGCGCATTGCCCAGTATTTGCTGTAAACACTGGCATCGCTACTGAAGGTAATGGGGCGTTCAGTTTTAAGATGTGCGAGTTTAGCTATAACATCTTGGGTATAACTTTCTAGTGTTTGTGCATCATTGGCGCGAGATTCAATCAGCAAAATGGCAGCGCCTTCTGGCAATGTGCTGAGCCAATCTGGCATGCCTTTTTTACCGGTAACGGCTTGGATAGATGCCCAGTCGAGTAATTCGGCGGCGGCAACACTGTGACCGATAATCGGTGGAATAGCGCTAGCGGCATCGACCATATTAAAGAATACTGCCATAGCAGAGGCTTTAAACTTGGCTTCATCGACTGTGTTGTAAGTGACTTCTTCAACAAAGGCTAGGGTACCTTCGGCGCCCACAATCAAGTGGTTGATGAGCTCGAATGGCTCTTCGAAATCAACCAAAGAGTTGATGCTGTAACCTGTGGTGTTTTTGATGGAATATTTTTTACGGATACGCTGGGTGAGGACTTCATTACTGCGAGTGAGTTTGGCTAATGCGGTCAATGAATCTAATAATTCGCCGTGGGATTGGCTAAAAGCCGCCTTGGATTTGTCGCAGCCAGTATTTAATTCAGTACCATCGGCAAACAGTAACTTAGCCGAGGCGATAGTTTGATAACTGTTTTGCGCCGTGCCGCAGCACATACCTGAGGCGTTGTTTGACACGATACCGCCCACCATTGCCGAGGCTAATGTGGCAGGATCGGGGCCAATTTTTTTGTCGAGTGGCCGCAATACGGCGTTGGCATCTGCGCCAATAACTGCCGCGCCGAGGGTGATTTTTTGACTGTCGGCGCTGACTTCAATTTGTCTAAAACCGTCGTGGCCTAACATCAGCAAAATGCCTTCACCAATGGCTTGGCCCGATAAACTGGTGCCTGCTGCGCGAAAGGTAACTGGCACCTTGTAGGCGCGGGCAACTGCAAGGGTGTGTTTTACTTGTGTAAGGTTATCTGCATGCACCACGATTTCAGGCACAATGCGAAAATAACTCGCATCGGTAGACCAAGCAAAGCGGCGGACAGGATCATTGGATACGGCAGATTCACCGTGCTGTTTAATCAGGTCCTGATATACAGCGGTATAATTAATGGACATAAGGTTACTCTCTTAACGCAATAAATGACCAAAGCCGCCGAAGCGGCCTTGGATTTCAGTGGGCTTAGAAGCCCCCCCATAGTGTGGCAATCGTACCGGCCAATAATGCATAACCAATGGCAACGGGCATTGTCTTACGAATAATCTCAGACTCTCGTCCTGCCATACCCACGACCGTTGCGGCCGCAACTACGTTCATTACACACATCATGTTGCCTGCGTTGGCACCTATGCCCTGTAGGGCTAGCACTAATGCGTGATTCATGCCGATATTATCGGCCACACTGTATTGTAGGCCTGAAAACATCATGTTGGAGAAGGTTGCAGAACCCGATAGAAAGGCGCCGAAAATACCGACAATAGGCGACATCCAAGCCCACACAGAGCCCATTGAGTGCGCCAGCATGTCGGCTAATGCAACTGGCATTGAGGCTAAGCCTGCTCCATTGACACCAGAGTTTAAGAATATTTTCACCATAGGCACTGACGCGCCGAGTGAAATAATGGTGGGTAACATGGATTTACATGACACACCTATCGTTTGTTTAATCGCAGGGCTTTTCATTCTGAACAGGAAGAAACCTAAGATACACACCACAATGAAGAAAATACCGGGTGCATATAAAGTGGCAAAACTGGCCTTAAGTTCAGTGCCCATTAGACCTGTCCAACTGATGTTAAAGCCTGATAACCATGCTTTTAACGGTGTAACTGTGCGTGATAACACCAGCAGCGCCGCCATAATGATATAAGGCGTCCAAGCGGCTATTTGTGAAAAACGGGCGGTTGTTTCAATTTTTACACCTTCTTGGGCATCATTCTCAGCAAAATCATTCCAAGGGGTTTTAGGCAGTAAATAACCTTTACGAGCAATAGGGATCACTATTGCCATACCGACTAAAGAACCTATAACCGAGGGGAATTCTGGGCCAGCAATATAGTTGATTATCCAAGCTGGGACGGTAAAGGCAAGGCCTGCAAAAATCGCAAACTTCCAAATCGCTAGGCCTTCTTTAAAGGATTTATTTCGACCAAAAAAGCCTGTTAACATAGCGACCATAACCAGTGGGATTAAAGAGCCAGTAATTAAGTCGATAGTGATCATGTGCATAGCGATAAACTGCGCGAAGTCAGCGTAGGTGCCGCCATGTTCAGCAATTTGTGCAGAGGCCATACTTACGCCACCTTGCATTAAGCCTTGCTCCATACCAAAGAGTACGGGTAAACCAATTGCGCCAAAAGACACACTCGCCGAGTCCGCAATTAGCGCGACCACAGCTGCGGCAATAGGGGGAACACCTAATAATACTAACAGCGGCGCACCAATCGCAGCGGGGGTACCAAAACCTGCGCTGCCTTCAATAAAGGCACCAAATAACCAACAAATGATGATGACTTGCACACGAGCATCGGCACTGATGTTAGTAAAACCTGCGCGGATAGTATCCATTGCCCCTGAATATTTCAGGGTGTTAAGTAAGAACACTGCGCCAAAAATAATAGTGAGTGGTGTAATTGCCGATAACAGTCCCTCAAGGACCGATGCCGCTAGTAATGTAGTATCCATTTGCCAGATAAACACAGCGGCGAGCGCAGTGACTAGCATTGAAATGGGCATCGCTTTTGATGCAGGCATTCTGAGTAACACTAAAAATAGCATTACGCTGATTACCGGCGTCAAGCTGGCGAGGAGTTGAAGTATTGTCATGCTTGCCTCTTCATCAAGTGGTCTGTCTTATTATTAATATTAGGGTTTCATCAGCTTTGATGTCGACTTTCCAGACCGATAAAACAGCAATTAATGTTGCAAGTTCTTATGGTCTCGACATTCTGTGTTGTGTACTAGACGTCTTTGTGAGTTTTACTAATATGATCTAGATCATTTTCACCGCTATATGAAATGCTAATTTACCGTGTTGCGGGATACTTCACTCAATAGATGCTGCTATATGTGAGCCTGGTCACTTAGATAGGTTGGCGCATGTCGACTTTGGTTATATCTATTTTTAATTACCATGATTTTTGTTATAAAAACTGACTTGTAACACGCGTATTTAGCTATAAATGCAATAAACCGATCTATTTATTTCATTAATGAGTGGTTTTGGTGTGTTAATTACACATTAAATATGTGATAGGTATCGCATATTTTAAGATTTTTAAATATAAAACCCTAATGGATTTGTTTTTAATTATTTGTTTTTAAATGTATTTTTATTTTTGTTGGTTGCTTTTGTTGTGTGATGTAGGTCACTTATTTAATGAGTGATACTTTGTTGTGATGAGCGTCACTTAATTAAATCTATATTATTTTGAAATTAAATTACCGTTAATTAAGTTATGTTTAGCTTTTTAATGAGTCACTAAACCCTATCAAGAATATGTCTAGCGCGAAATAAAACCTAGGGCGATAGAGTCATATTGATGCTAATGGGAATTGAATATTTGAATGTGGTAGAGGGAAGAATTTATATTAATAAAAAAAGAGACGGTATGTCTCTTTTAGAAGGGTATTAATAACATGATACTGACTTAAAATAATTTGCTGCCCCAGCCTAATTTGGTCCGCAGCACGTGGAAATAGTTGTGTCCTTTAGGATGAATAAGCCGTAAACGTTCTGAGCTGCGGCGCACTATGATTTCATCGCCCGGTAACACGGCTAAATGCACGTGGCCATCACAGCTGACTTCGAGGTTTTCACCATTCTCAGGTGAAACCACCATCTTAATGGTGCTGCAAGCATCAACCACAATCGGACGACAAGATAATGTGTGTGGAAACATAGGCACCAAGATCAGAGCTTGTAGATTAGGCGTAAGAATCGCACCTCCTGCAGAAAGCGCATAGGCCGTTGAGCCCGTTGGCGTGGACACTATCATGCCATCGGCACGTTGGCTGTACATGAATTGATCGTCAATATAGACTTCAAATTCAATCATGTGAGCAATTTTACCCGGGTGGAGTACTGCTTCATTCACAGCAGTGTTACTCGCTTTAAGCTCTCCGTTGCGATACACCTCAGCTTCAAGTAAGAACCTATGCTCGGTATCAAACTCTCCGTCGAGTACTTTGGCAAGAGCTTCTTCGAAGGTGTCGGGGGGTAAATCAGTTAAAAAGCCCAAATTACCGCGGTTGACGCCAATGACGCCTAAATCGAAACGGGCTAATACCCTTGCAGCACCGAGCATATTACCGTCTCCACCCACGACTATGGCTAAGTCGCAGCGCGCACCAATTTCGAGTAAATCAACGGCCTCTATGCTCGGTCCTAATTCGGCTGCAACACGCTCTTCAACTAATACCTCAAAGCCTTGCATTGTCAGCCAATAGTGCAGGCGTTTTAAGGTTTGGTTAGTCCCTTGATGATGAGGTTTGCCGATTAGGCCGATAGTGTGAAACTTTGTGGTCATATTTATGCTAGATCTGCCCTTAGGCCTTGAAACATCAAAATTGATCCCCATAATATGCCCAGAGTATTTCAGAAACAAAGCATTTTTAGCTGGAGTGAAAATGAGCAACGAATCGATTAAAGTAGAACAGGATCTGATCCAAGAGGGTGTAGAGTCTGAAGTATCTACCACAGAGGCAAGTCTTATCGATGAGCTTACCCAGGCAAATTTCCGCATTGAAGAGCTAGAACAGTTACTCGCTGAAGCTTTGGCGAAAGTTGAAGAACAGAAGGATTCAGTGATCCGCGCCGCCGCCGAGGTCGATAATATTCGTCGTCGCGCTGCAATGGATGTGGAAAAAGCGAATAAGTTTGCCTTGGAAAAGTTCGCGGGTGAACTTTTGCCAGTACTTGATAATATGGAACGCGCTTTAATGGGTACAAACCCAGAAGATGACGCGACGAAAGCGATTTATCAAGGCGTTGAGTTAACTCAAAAAAGCTTGCTTACTGCGGTGGCTAAATTTGGTGTTAAGCAAATTGACCCACAAGGTCAGTCATTTAACCCTGACCAACATCAAGCGATTGGCATGCAACCAAGCAGTGAATTCCCTGCTAACACTGTGATGTTGGTGATGCAAAAGGGTTATGAGCTGAACAGTCGCTTACTGCGCCCAGCGATGGTGATGGTGTCACAGGGTGGCCCTAACCAAGAAAGCGCAACGATAGATATCCAAGCTTAAGCTTTATTGGCTAGGCAGCTGTTATAAAGACAGCAATAAAAAAGGACTGCTATTGCAGTCCTTTTTTATGGGCGAAATATTATGAGAGTAGCTTACGTTTTACAAACTAGCACCTTACAAACTAATGTCTTACAAGAAAGCACCTCTGAAACTCGATAAACAAGCCCAGCCTATTGCGACAAATATGTATTAATTTGTGCCAGTATGCCTTCTGCATCCAGTTGTAAGTCGTGGATCACTTCTTCTGGCGAACCGTGCTTAATAAACTCGTCGGGCAAGCCGATTTGTAATACGGCCTTAGGCATTTTTAGCTTTTGTAGCAGCTCAAGTACCCCGGAGCCCGCACCACCCATGATGGCATTTTCTTCGATAGTCACCAGTACATCGTGGGTTTGCGCCATTTGTGTCACCAGTTCGACATCGAGTGGTTTCACAAAGCGCATATCGACGACTGTGGCATCAAGACTCTGGGCGGCGGTTAATGCCGACGCTAAGGTCGTACCAAAGTTGAGAATGGCAACGCGTTGACCAACACGTTTCACTACGCCTTTACCTATCGGTAAGGCTGTCATCGCTTCGACTTGGGTTTCACCTGTAGCAGAGCCTCTAGGATAGCGCACTGCACTTGGGCCAGCGTTATAGCAATAACCGGTATAGAGCATTTGGCGACATTCATTTTCGTCCGAAGGCGCCATAATGACCATGTTTGGTATGCAGCGCATAAAGCTTAAATCAAATGCGCCCTGATGGGTTGGCCCATCCGCACCGACAATACCGCCGCGATCAATGGCAAATAATACCGGTAATTGTTGCAGTGCCACATCATGAATCAGCTGATCATAGGCGCGTTGCAGGAATGTGGAGTAAATCGCCACTATCGGTTTGTAACCTTCGCAGGCAAAACCTGCCGCTAGGGTAACAGCATGCTGTTCGGCTATCGCAGCATCAAAATATTGTTTTGGGAAACGCTGGGAAAACTCCACCATGCCCGAACCTTCACGCATGGCTGGGGTAATCGCTAATACTTTTTCATCTTGCTCGGCGATGTCGCATAACCATTTACCAAACACTTGCGAAAAGGTCGGCAAACCAGGTTTTGTGGCCGGTTTTTTAAACTGTGTAGGATCAAACTTAGGCACAGCATGCCAACCGATAGGGTCTTTTTCTGCCGGTTCATAACCACGACCTTTCTTAGTCATGATGTGCAATACCTGTGGACCTTTAAGATTACGCATATTGCGCATGGTCTCGACCAGAGCATCAACATCGTGGCCATCGATTGGGCCAATATAATTGAAACCTAACTCTTCAAATAAAGTGCCAGGAACAACCATACCCTTAAGGTGTTCCTCTGTACGCTTCGCCATTTCTTTGATGACTGGCATGCCTTTTAACACTTTTTTACCGCCTTCGCGCAAAGTGGTGTAGAACCGGCCTGACATCAGTTGTGCTAAATGATTATTAAGAGCGCCCACATTTTCAGAAATCGACATTTCGTTGTCATTCAAAACAACAAGCATGTCATTGTGTAAGTCGCCTGCGTGATTCATGGCCTCAAACACCATACCGCCGGTCATCGCTCCATCACCGATTACGGCAACCACTTTACGACCTGCTTGCTCTTTTTCAGCGATAATGGCCATCGCCAGTGCTGCGCTGATTGAGGTACCTGAATGGCCAACACTGAAAGTGTCGTACTCACTTTCTTCGCGCCATGGGAAAGGATGTAGACCGTCTTTTTGCCGAATGGTCTGCATTTTATCGCGACGACCCGTGAGGATTTTATGGGGATAAGCCTGATGGCCCACATCCCAAATCAGCCTATCAAAAGGGGTGTTGTAGACATAGTGCAGCGCAACAGTGAGTTCCACTGTGCCGAGCCCAGAGGCAAAATGTCCGCTGGATATGCCAACAGACTTAAGAAGGAACTCGCGTAGTTCGTCGGCTACTTGTGGTAAAAGTGCCTGAGGAAGCTGGCGGAGTTCATTAGGGGTGTTGGCCTGTGCCAACACGGGAAACTGAGAAATGTCCAAACTCATAGCGAGATACTTCGACTCTTATTATATTCTTCGCTCAATGATATAGCGGGCGAAATCTGCAATTAACTGGCTATTGTAGGGCAATTTAGCCAGCACTGATAGTGCCTCTTGGATCAGTTGTTTGGCGGTGTCTTGTGCACCTTGTAGTCCAAGTAGTTGTGGAAAAGTACTCTTATTTGATTCTGTATCAGAGCCTTGCGGCTTACCTAGCTCTTCGGTAGTGGCTATGATGTCGAGAATATCGTCTTGTACTTGGAAGGCGAGCCCGATGGCGTGGGCAAAATCCATCATAGCAGTATAGTGAGCTTTAGGTGCGTTAGCGGCAATTAAAGCTAACTCAACGGCACAGCTGATAAGGGCGCCGGTTTTCATATTGTGTAGCTTAGTGAGCTCGTTAATATCAATATTTTTATTGGTCGAGGCTAAGTCTATTGCTTGACCACCGCACATACCACGATAACCGGAAGCTTTAGCTAATACTCTGACCATAGCAATATGTTGTTCACTACTGATGCCAGGCACGGCTTCGGTAATAATTTCAAATGCTAAGGTTTGCAGCGCATCTCCTGCTAAAATAGCGGTCGCTTCATCATAAGCGATATGCACTGTGGGCTGACCACGGCGCAGCTCATCATTATCCATGGCGGGTAAATCGTCATGAATAAGTGAATAAGCATGGATACATTCAATCGCAGCCGCGCACGCATCTAATTTCTCGAGCTCGACACTAAACATGCGACCGATACTGTAAACCAGGAATGGACGAATGCGTTTTCCACCCAATAAAGCCCCATAGGCCATGGCGGCTTTTAATTGTGGCGCAATATCTTCAAGCATACTAAAGCGCTGTTTTAATTGATGATCAATGCGTTGTTGATATTCTTGAATAGCACAGGTTAACATGCTTACTCGCCCTCAACGGCATAGGAAGACAGCGGCGCATTTTCATCTGGCTTCAATAAGATGGCAACTTTTTGTTGAGCGTGTTCGAGTTTAGCTTGACTGTTTCGAACCAGACTAATGCCACGTTCAAATTGTTTTAATGCATCATCGAGTGAGATATCGCCTTGCTCTAAATCGGCGACGATGCGCTCTAGCTCACCAAGGGATTCTTCGAAACTGAGATTTTCGGGTTTTTTAGCCACGTGTATATTTCCTTTAATTTAGCGGACACAAGGTATATCAGGGCGACACGAGGGTCAAATTCAGACAATAAATATTTGCTCAATAGCACGCTTTGTAACTGAATTTTTTCCAGAAAATATAAATAGTCGCTAAACTTGCTTAGTGTATGTCCGATAACTGACAATAGTATCATCATTTGTATCGTAATTTTGAACTCGATACACAAAGCTCGCACGTGGGCTTAGTCGGATTCTTTAACTCAGTCGGTTATCTGAGTGCCATTGCTTACTCGGGGTAAGTATGATGTTGTTTATGACAAAAATTGAGGAGCCGTCGTGGATTTAGCAACAATAATTGGAATAGTGGGTGCCTTTGTTTTTATTCTCGGCGCTATGGTGACCAGTGGCGGTTTAATGATTTTCGTTGATGTGCCCTCGATCCTTATTGTGTTTGGTGGGTCTTTCTTCGTAGTTATGATGAAGTTTAATCTTAAGCAATTTTTGGGTGCAGTAAAAATCGCAGCGAAAGCCTTTATATTTAAGATTGATAAACCTGAAGATTTAATTGAGCAAGCCGTCACGATGGCCGATGCGGCACGTAAAGGTGGCTTTTTAGCCTTAGAAGAAGCACAAATTACCAATAGTTTTATGCAAAAAGCCGTCGATATGCTTGTTGATGGTCACGATGGCGAAGTCGTCCGTGCAGCATTAGAGAAAGATATTTCCCTGACCGAAGAGCGTCATCGCACTGGGGTTGCCATATTTAGAGCCATTGGTGATGTTGGCCCAGCAATGGGGATGATAGGTACGCTCGTAGGTCTTGTTGCTATGCTGTCTAATATGTCGGATCCGAAATCGATTGGCCCCTCTATGGCGGTTGCGCTGTTAACCACATTATACGGTTCCATGATGGCAAATATGGTCGCTATTCCGGTTGCAGATAAATTATCGCTGCGAATGGGGGAAGAAATGCTTAATCGTAATTTGATTATGGATGCCGTACTTGCTATCCAAGATGGACAAAACCCCCGCGTAATTGAAGGTTTCTTAAAAAATTATTTAGCTGAAAAAAATCGTAAAATCGATACAACGGACGGAGAGTAGCCCATGGCTAAGTGCAACTGTCCACCGCCAGGAGCACCGGCCTGGTTGGCAACATTTGCCGACTTGATGTCGTTGTTGATGTGTTTCTTCGTCTTGTTATTGTCATTCTCTGAAATGGACGTGATGAAGTTTAAGCAGATCGCGGGCTCGATGAAATATGCTTTTGGCGTACAAAATAAAGTTGAACTGAAAGACATACCTAAAGGGACTTCGGTTATTGCATTAGAGTTTAGGCCCGGCCGTCCTGATCCCACGCCGATTGAGATTATCAATCAACAAACCAACGAAATGACTGAGCCCGTGCTGGATTATAAAGCGGGTGAAGACGATAGTTCTGGTGGCTCACAACAACAAGATGGTTCTCAGCGCGGTGGTGAGGCAAGTGCTACGACGCAAGATATTGCCAAGGCGGTTGAAGCTGAAGCAACCGCTGCACAGGACAAAATCAACGAGCAAGTTAAAAGAATGGCACTAGAGCTCAATAAAGAAATTATTGATGGTTCGATTGAAATTGAGTCTTTAGGTCAGCAGATTATTATCCGTATCCGTGAAAAGGGCTCGTTTGCCTCGGGATCAGGTTTTTTGCAACCTCGCTTTAAACCCGTAGTACGATCTGTGGGTGAGCTTTTAAAAGATGTGCCAGGTATTATTACCGTGTCAGGTTACACCGATGATATGCAAATTAGCGATGAGCTCTATAGCTCTAACTGGGATTTATCCAGTAAACGTGCGGTCGCCGTAGCCCATGAGTTATTGCAGGTTAAAGGTTTTGATTCGAAACGAATGAAAGTCGTAGGTATGGCCTCGAACAACCCGATAGTGCCAAACGATTCACCGGATGATCGTGCCCGTAACCGTAGGGTTGAAATTGCCATTGAGCAAGGTAAGGCGAAAGAATCGGAAGAAATCCAAATAGGAAAGTAACCGCTAATATACCTATTTACGTTTGTGCTAAAGCCGCGATAATATCGCGGCTTTTTTTATGCGCAAAATAGGTGTTTTTATCTTTTGGCGACGATTTTTAGGGCCAAAATAAAGTGGAATTCAGTTTATCCTATTGCAATAGAATGTTAATTTTGGAGAGTTTTCAGTGCTTAAATCGACTTAAATCCGGCTTAGTTTTAGGCTCGAAAATGTCTTAAATTGCGACGATGTAAGCATGCTGAAACTCGCATTTTTAGGTCGTTTGGGTATATAATCCTCCGATTATTATTTTAGCCAATTTTACTGTTTAAAAATTGCCCGCGGAAATCCCATGAAGTTTATTGTAAAGCTGTATCCAGAAATCATGATGAAGAGCAAACCGGTTCGTATGCGCTTCACCAAAATGCTCGAAACCAATATTCGTAATGTGCTGAAAAAAGTTGATGAAGACGCTAAGGTCCAACGTCAATGGGATCGCATTATGGTAATGGTACCTAAGGACAAACCTGAGTTAGCCCAAGCCTTTGGTGAGCGTCTGGCATGTATTCCGGGTATTGCACACGTTGTGCAAGTTGATGAATACAGCTTTGAATCTGTGGATGATATTTATCAGCAAGTTTTACCAGTTTATCGCGACCAACTTGCGGGCAAAACTTTTTGCGTGCGAGTGAAACGTTCTGGCGATCATGATTTTAAGTCGATTGAGGTTGAGCGTTATGTTGGTGGCGGCTTAAATCAGTTTACTGATGCTGTTGGCGTGCGTTTAAAAAATCCAGATATTACCGTTAACCTCGAAATTGACCGCGATAATCTGTACATGGTCACTAAGCGTATTGAAGGCTTAGGCGGTTTCCCAATGGCGACACAGGAAGATGTATTGTCATTGATTTCGGGTGGTTTTGATTCAGGGGTCTCTAGCTATCAATTTATCAAAAAAGGCGCTCGTACCCATTACTGCTTCTTTAATTTGGGCGGCGCTCAGCATGAAATTGGTGTTAAGCAAGTTGCCTACCATTTATGGAAAACCTACGGTGAATCGCATAAAGTTAAATTCATTTCAATCCCTTTTGAACCTGTTGTAGAACAGATTTTAGAGCGTATTGATAACGGTCAAATGGGTGTTGTGCTTAAGCGTATGATGATGCGCACTGCGGCGCGTATTGCTGAACGTATGGGCATTCAAGCACTGGTGACCGGTGAGAGCTTAGGCCAAGTGTCTAGCCAGACGTTAACCAACCTTAACGTGATTGACCGTTGTACAGAGCTGTTAATTTTACGTCCGCTGATAGCCATGGATAAGCAAGACATTATTAATGAGAGTCGCCGAATTGGTACTGAAGACTTTGCTAAATCGATGCCTGAATACTGCGGCGTTATTTCGCAAAAGCCTACGGTGAAGGCGGTACTCGCTAAAGTCGAAGCGGAAGAGAAAAAATTCTCAGAGGACTTGATTGATCAAATCATCGCTCAATCTGTCACTATCGATATCAGGGAAATAGCTGAACAAATGGATACTCAGATAACTGAGACTGAAACGGTTGCCAGTATTGATGCTAATGAAGTGGTTATTGATATTCGCGCTCCCGAAGAAGAAGAGCGTAAGCCGTTGCAAATTGAAGGGGTAGAGATCAAACAAATTCCTTTCTTCAAATTAGCGACTCAGTTTGCCGATCTCGATAAGCAAAAGACTTATTTATTGTATTGTGAGCGCGGGGTGATGAGTAAATTGCAGGCGCTGTATTTAATTGAGCAAGGTTACAGCAACGTGAAAGTATATCGCCCATAAAACTGTGTAGATGAGCTTATTGTGCGGAGAATGAACCGTAGCAGTAGGACTTTTAGTCCGATTAAACACAAAAAATAAAAAACCGCATATTAATGCGGTTTTTCTTTGGGTCACTTTTATAAAATAACCTGAAATTTGTTATCAACTAGTCGGCTTTAACAACTTGCGGGGTGGGAATCGCATCATCTTCAGCAATCAACAGGGTGGCTTCTTGCAGTAGTTCTTGATGCATTTTATCCATCGCGGCACTTAAGTCTGCAGTAATACTTGTTTGTAAGTCGCTAGTATCGATGACGATTTCATCAACGAGCACATTAGCATTGGCATTAAAACTGAGTGCTGAGATAAAGACTAACGCAAACGCCGATTTTACATTGAACATAGTCGCCTCCGGGCTGACAAAATGACCTTGTCAGACATTCCCATCACCGATTCGAGATTGTCTAACGTGTGTTTCTCTGGCACAAAATTTAACCAAAATAGCTGGCCTTTACAAACGATTAAATGTAACAATAAGGATTAGAAAAACTAATTAAAAAATGAGATAGAGATCACGATGTCAAGACGATTACCACCGCTGAACGCGGTTAAAGCATTTGAAGCCGCGGCGCGGCACTTGAGTTTTACCCGAGCGGCGGAAGAATTGTTCGTTACCCAAGCTGCGGTAAGTCATCAAATTAAGGCATTAGAAGATTTCCTCGGATTAAAATTATTTCGCCGAAAAAACCGTTCTTTATTATTAACCGAAGAAGGGCAGAGTTACTTTCTTGACATCAAAGATGTCTTTATTCAACTCGCCGATGCCACTGACCGACTATTAGCCCGCAGTGCTGTAGGCTCGCTCACTGTGAGTATGTCACCGAGTTTCGCTATCCAGTGGTTAGTGCCTCGTTTAGCCAAGTTCAGTGAAAAAAATCCTGATATTGATGTACGCATTAAAGCGGTCGATAGTGAGTCGAGTTCTTTAACGGACGACGTCGATGTCGCCATCTATTATGGTTTAGGCAGTTGGCCTGGTCTGCGCGCTGATAAGCTCAGAAACGAAGTGCTTATTCCAGTGTGTTCACCCATGTTACTCAATGGTACAAAGCCACTATCACAACCGAGCGATTTGAAATATCACACACTCTTACATGACATGAACCGTCACGATTGGCAGGCATGGTTTCGGCAGTGTGGGATTACTGATATTAATGTGAACCAGGGGCCGATATTCAGTCATTCATCTTTGGTATTACAGGCCGCAGCCCATGGTCAAGGTGTGGCATTAGGCTATAGCGTACTAGCACGTCCCGATATTAAAGCGGGGCGACTTGTGTGTCCATTTGAAGAAGTATTGGTGAGTAAGGATGCATACTACTTAGTTTGCCATCAAAACCATGCTGAGCTGGGTAAAGTAGTGGCGTTTCGTGAATGGATGTTAGATATGTTTGCCGAGGAGTCACGTAGTGAGTTGTTGCCCGGATAAGCCCAGTTATATCGTAGACGGGCTGCCTGCAAGTAGCTTGATTTTATTTGCCCATGGCGCAGGGGCTAACATGGACTCAGATTTTATGCAGGCGATGTCGGCGGGGCTTGTAGCTAAGGGTTTTCAAGTCATGCGCTTTAATTTTCCCTATATGCAGACGAATGCTGTTGACGGTAAAAGACGTCCACCGGACCGTACACCTAAATTACTCACTTGTTTGACACAGATGCTCGATATTGCTCAATCATTGCCAGCAGTTGAGCGTGTGATACTGATGGGGAAATCTATGGGCGGACGCATGGCGGCGCTATTAGCGTGTGATCCTGTATTAGCCGCGCATATCGATAGAGTGATTTGTTTAGGTTATCCCTTTGTACCGCTTAAAGGCGGCGATCCTAGGTTGGAGCCGTTGAATGAATGCCAAGTTCCTGTATTAGTCGTGCAGGGCGAGCGGGATAAGTTTGGTGGCAAAGAGCAAATACCGAACTGGCCGTTGAAACCCGAGATTAAACTCGCTTGGTTAACTGATGGTGATCATAGTTTTACTCCAAGAAAGTCGTCAGGTACTACAGAAGCCGCAAATCTTGCACGTGCCATTGATTTATCGAGTGATTTCATTGGTGAGCAGAATGTTGCTTGCATAAATATTGAATGAATTAAGTCTATTTCAGCAGGAGTGTTAAATGCGTAAAGGTTTATTATTACTTGCCGCCATGAGCGGATTTTTAGCGGTTGCTTTAGGCGCTTTTGGTGCCCATGGCCTTAAGGCTGTAGCACCACCAGACTTAATTGAAGTGTTTAACTTAGGTGTGCAATATCATTTCTATCATACTTTTGCCTTGGTTATGGTCGCGTTTTCGGGCCAATGGTTGACGTCACGTTTGTTGGACTGGGCGGCATACCTATTTATTGTGGGTATTATGCTATTTTCTGGTTCGTTATATGGATTGGCACTTATCGGCACTAAATGGCTTGGGCCCATTACTCCAATTGGTGGCGGGTGTTTTCTACTCGGTTGGTTGTTATTTGCTGCGGCGGTATGGCGTCATAAAGTGGTGGATGGTCATGAATCTTAATACAAAATAATAAATCCCGTTTTAAAGCTTGAAAATTAGCTTAAACGTTTTAATCGGTAAGATACCTACGCCCTGTTTGCATTGACGGCAAATAGGGCATTTTTTTACTTAAATTGTTATACTGGCGCCCAAATTGATAGTCAGCCAGAACTTTGGCTTGGATTTCTCAGGGATCCCCCATGAAAAACCTATTTTTATTTTGCCGTGCTGGCTTTGAAAAAGAATGCGCGGCAGAAATTCAGCAACGCGCCGCAGAGCTTAATGTGGGCGGCTTTGTTAAAGCGAACAATAATGACGCTTATGTGGTATTCCAAGGCTTTGAAGACGATGCAGCTGAGGCGTTAGTTAAGCAATTACCACTCGCTTCATTAATTTTTGCTCGCCAAATGTTTGCCGCCAGCGATTTATTAGTCGATTTGCCAGAAAATGACAGAGTGACGCCAATCGTTGCCGCCTTAAGCGATGTCAGTAAAGCGGGTGAATTACGCGTTGAAACGCCAGACACTAACGAGGCCAAAGAGTTATCGGCTTTTTGTCGTAAGTTCACCGTACCGTTACGCCAGCATTTGAAAAAGGCGGGTAGTTTGCTCGCCCAAGAAAATCCAAAACGTCCAATTATCCATGTGTGTTTTGTGGGGCCGGGTCGTGCTTATGTGGGATATTCTTATAGTAATAATAGCTCTCCCCATTTTATGGGTATTCCACGCCTAAGAATGGCGGCAGATGCACCGAGTCGTTCTAGCTTAAAGCTTGATGAGGCCTTTGGTCAGTTCGTGCCCAAAGAAGAGCAAGAAGAGCGAATTCGCAGTGGTATGAACTCAGTCGATTTAGGCGCGTGTCCTGGCGGTTGGACTTATCAACTTGTGCGTCGCGGTATGTTTGTCTCTGCGGTAGATAATGGCCCTATGGATGAGAAGTTAATGCAAACGGGGCAGGTGAAACATTTCCGTGAAGACGGTTTTCGTTTTGAGCCACAGCGCAAGAATATCTATTGGTTAGTGTGCGACATGGTTGAAAAACCCGCGCGCGTAGCCGAGTTGATTGAAGCATGGGCGATTAATGGCTGGTTTAAGGAAGCAATCTTTAACCTTAAATTACCGATGAAGAGTCGTTATAAAGAAGTCATTGCGATTCTTGAAACTATGCAGACTATTTTAAAAGAAAATGGTGTTACCGATTTTAAAGTACAGTGTAAGCATCTTTACCATGACCGAGATGAAGTGACTGTGCATTTATGGCTGCGTCCAAATACTGCATGGAATTAACCCCTGCGATTATCTTGCACTAAATTGACGCAGGTTTTAAAAGTGACATAACAAAAAGCCCCAAAGGAAACTTTGGGGCTTTTTAGTGTCTGTTCATTTGAGTTTTAAACCGAAGCTTAAGATTGAACAAGCCCGTTATAGATTAGTCTGTAACGCACTAGACATTATTACAGACGCTCAAGTACCGCTTGAGTGAAATCAGTCGTGCCGTGTGTACCACCTAAATCGTGAGTTGTACGGTCGCCTTCTGCAATCACTGCCGATACGGCTTTACGGATTTGCTCTGCTTTGTCAGCCATGCCTAAGTATTCCAGCATTTGGATAGACGCTAAAATGACTGAGGTTGGGTTTGCGAGATTTTTGCCAGCGATATCAGGTGCACTACCGTGAACGGCTTCAAAAATTGCTGCGTCACGGCCAATGTTTGCACCGGGTGCCATGCCTAAACCGCCGACTAAACCTGCACACAGATCCGATAAAATGTCACCAAACAGGTTAGTTGTGACGATCACATCGAAGTTTTCTGGGTTCATAACTAACTTCATACACGTTGCATCGACAATCATTTCTTCTGTTTTGATGTCAGGGTAACGTAGGCTTACTTCACGGGCCACTTTCAGAAATAAACCTGAGGTTGACTTCATGATGTTAGCTTTATGAACGATAGTGACTTTTTTACGGTTTTCTTTACGAGCCAGCTCATAAGCGAAAGTGGCGATTTGCTCAGCACCTTGACGCGTAATAACACTGGTCGCTTCAGCCGTTAATCCATCTTCAGACACTTTTTGACCGAAACCTGAATACATGCCTTCGGTGTTTTCACGGACTGTGATGATATCGATATTTTCGTAACGAGCCTTGGTGCCTTTGAAAGATAACACTGGGCGCACGTTAGCATAGAGACCGAATTTTTTACGCAAAGTGACGTTGATTGAAGTAAAACCTTCACCCACAGGCGTTGTTAGCGGACCTTTTAGTGTTATGCGGTTTTTTTCAATCAGATCCAGCGTGCGCTGCGGCAGTAACTCACCTTGTTTTTCAAGTGCTGTAAGGCCGGCATCGGCAAATTCATATTCAAAATCACAGCCTACTTTATCAAGAATTTGTAAGGCTGAATCAATGATACTTGGGCCAATTCCATCACCTGGAATTACGGTTATCGTTCTTTTTGACATGGAGAAGTCCTTCCACGGTTCGTGGTTACTGCAATTGTCTGCCCCAGGTTAACTGGATGACAGGACTATGAAATGGGTATTTTTTCTGCGCATTATTTTACCCACCTTTGATCAAACTTCACAGGGAATAGTGAGTAATATCACGATTTTTTATATGGTATAACTTGTAAAAAGACAAGCTTCTCACCATGATGGAAACCCAATGGTTAAAAAGTCTACTTTAGTCTAACAAATATATAAAAGAGGAAGACATTGAAGTTAATATCTATTACATCTGCGATGCTATTGTCTATCGGGATATTGCCGCCAGTACTAGCGGGAAATAGTACTAAGCCGCTTACCTTAACTGACATTATGCATTTTGAATCCCTCGGTAAACCGGTTATTTCAGATAAAGGACAGGTTATCGCGGTTGAGTCATCGCCTGATCGTGGCAATAGCCATGTCATTGTAAAAAATATCTTGTCGCAACTAGCCTATCAAGTTGCTGGTGGCTCAGATCCGCAAGTGAGTCATGATGGTCGTTATGTTGCTGTGGCGGTCAAACCGAGTTTACTCACGCTTGAAACGAGTGATGCTAAAGCGAAGAAAAAGCTTAAATCTGCCATGGTATTACTTGATACCCAGACGGGCACACAAACTCGCTTTGAGCGCGTGCAAGAATTTACCTTTAGTGACGAAGGTAAACATCTGGCTATTTGGTTTGAAGCCGACGAAGAGTCCAAAAAAGAAGTTGAGCCAAAAGTTGTAGAAACATTAGTCGAAGTCGGCACAGCAAGCACAGCAAAACCGGCGAAACCAAAGGTGGACAAGTTTGACCAAGGCCGTCGTTTTACTTTGCTCAGCTTAGAAAATCAAACTCAGCAAATCGATATTGAGCAGGTTACCGGTTATGTATTTGATAAAGGTAACCGCAGGCTGGCATTAGCGGTAAATGATATTGCCAATAAGCAACATCAGTTGCAGTTAGTAGATTTAAATACTAATAAAAAAACAGTTGTCTTTGACTCACCTAGCCAACAAGTTGGGGCTTTGGCATTGGCTAAAAATGGCCGTTGGCTGGCGTTTACTCAAGGTAAAGACAGTGAGTTACCCTATGGTCGCAGCTATCAGTTATCCTTAGTCGATTTATCATCGGGCAAAATCAATAAAACTCCAGAGTCGCCCGAATGGAAGCTCAATCGTTATACTCATTTAAGCTTTTCATTGGACAGCGAACGGCTGTTCTTCGGCCGTGTGCCAGAGGTGAGTCAGCAGCTGAGTTTGCAGAAAATCACCGAAGAAAAAGATTTATTTGATGCCGATATTGTCACCGCGCAGCGTGGACTTAAGGTGTGGCATGGTGATGACCCACGTATTAAACCCCATGAAATCAAGCAATATGAAGACGAGCAAAAGCGCAGCTATCTTGCGGTATTGCATTTAGGCTCCAATAACCTAGTGCAACTTGGTGATAAAACCGTGCCGGATGTGACGATTTCACAGCACAAACGTTTTATGTTAGCCAGTTCCGATTTGCCCTATCGCAAGATGGCAACTTGGGCTGGGTTTTATCAAGACTATTATCTGGTTGATATTAATACTGGCCTCAAGGTACCATTTTTGACCCAGCAGCCAAGTGATGCTGAGCCAAGCTTATCGGGTAATGGTAAGTATGTTGTCTATTATCAGCAGGGTAATGTGTATCTTTATGATATTGCACAGGCGCAACGTTCCAACTTAACCAGATCTTTAAAGGTCAGTTTTGCCGATGAAGATCACGATTATCCTTCTAGCGCGCCGGGATATGGGTTTGGTCCTTGGCTTAAGGATGACGCCGGGATATTGGTTTATGACAAATACGATGTTTGGCAATTTAATACCGAATCTAAAGCCGGTTTTACCTTAACAGAGGGCAAAGGTCGTGCTCAGAAAATCCAATATCGACTAGCGGGCTTAGTCGATAAGCCCGACGAGCCGACTGAGCTTGCCTACAACGCAACCATTTTACTTCATGGTTATAGTGATAAAACCAAAGCTGATGGGTTTTACCAAGCAAGATTGGGCGAGGCGGGCGTTAAGACACTGATGCAAGGCGAGTATAAGCTGACCGTATTAGGCCGCAGTCACGATGCTGATACGATAGTGTTTTCTAAGGAGCGTTTTGACGTATTCCCCGATTTGTATACGGCGAGTTATAGCGCGCCGCAAAATGCAGTTAAGCAGACCGATTTAGATAAGCAGCGCCAAGCGTTTAATTGGAGCCAAGCTGAGTTAGTTCACTGGACCAATGGCGATGGTAAGCCGTTAGATGGTGTGCTGATTAAGCCGACTAATTATCAAGCGGGTAAGCGCGTTCCTGTATTGGTTTATTACTATCGCTTTATGACCGATAGACTGCATGCGTTTCCGCAAATGAACATCAACCACCGACCTAATTTTGCTTGGTATATCAATAATGGCTATGCGGTGTTCCTACCTGATATCCGTTTTGAGATTGGCTACCCTGGGGCAAGTTCAGTACAGGCGCTGACATCTGGCGTGCAAAAACTCATTGATATGGGCGTTGCCGATCCCGATGCCATTGGCCTGCAAGGTCATTCTTGGAGTGGTTACCAAACAGCGTTTGCCATTACCCAAACTAAGATGTTTAAGGCGGCAGTAGCCGGTGCTCCAGTATCGAACATGACCAGCGCTTACAGCGGTATTCGCCATGGGACGGGAGTGGCGCGTCAGTTCCAGTACGAAACGGGCCAGAGTCGTATTGGTGCCAGTTTGTTTGCTGCACTGCAGAAATACATTGAAAACTCACCGGTATTTTACGCTGACCGTATTCAAACGCCTTTAATGATTATGTTTGGTGATAAAGACGATGCAGTGCCTTGGGAACAAGGTGTTGAAATGTACTTAGCCATGCGCCGCGCGGGTAAAGATGTGGTGTTCTTACAATACGAGGACGAGCCACATCATTTGAAAAAATACCCTAATAAGCTCGATTACAGCATTCGTATGATGCAGTATTTTGACCATTATCTGAAGGGGACACCTGCGCCCGCATGGCTCAGTAAAGGTGAAGCTTACGTCGAGTACAAACCCGATGATGAATAAGCCGCCCGCTGACATTTACCGAGTTTATAAGTGAGTTGCTATATCGCTACTAAGTGACTTCTCGATTGTGAATACAAAAACGCCACCTATTCGGTGGTGTTTTTATGTTTTTGTTCGCTGTGTTTATTCGTTAGTCAAGATGTTGTTGGGTGAGCTGATCGTCGTGTCTGTGCCCACATCAAAATATTGCTTATAGGTATCTTGGCCCCAAGCGATTAATTTATCATTTTCAAAAATGAGTGGCGTGCATTCTTCTTTTGTCGTCACTCCATCTGATTTGCCATGATGGGTGCGATAAAACATTACCTGTAACTTAGTTTCTTTTAGTGCTTTTGCCTCGGAAAAGTCGGCTTTACCCAGCAAATTTTTTACTGAGATAATATCTTGCCCTAGAGTTAAATCGCTCATTTTTTGGCTGTTGTATACCTGTCTATCTTCCCAATTCATATCATCGGGTGTCGGCTCATAAACCAGTACAACTACAGCAACAAAGGCAACATAAGCGGCAAAAATACTACCGATAATGATCGATATTTTTGATTTCATTTTATCGTTATTTCCTTATCTCATTCGATGAGTGATTTAAGCTCGTCCATAAAATACGTTGTTACTGTTCTTAGGTAAATGCATTTGTTGTAACTGAGTTAACAGAAGTCTAGTCTTAATTGCTGGGGTTTTCAGGCGGGGAATAAATAACACGAAAGTCTTTTAAATTAATATTAAGCGGTAAGTCCGTTTGTAGTTGCGCTAACTTATAGCTCAGTCTAGCCATCTCTTTTCCTTCGGCGAGTTTTTTCGCCTGCTTAGCGCCTAAGTTTGATAATGATGAAAACAACGTGGGTAGAGTTCTGAAGGTTTTCAATAATTCGGCTGCAGATTTAGGGCCAATACCGGCAATCCCAGGGATTTTATTACCACTATCACCTGCGAGCGCCATTAAATCTAGAAACTGACTACGTTCGACACCAAACTTGTGCTCAAGCGCGGCGATATCAAGGTATTGCTGATTAAAATGATCCCACTGAGTGATATGGCGATGGTTGAGTTGGCTAAAACCTTTATCGGTGGACACAATAATCGCTTCACCTTGGGCTTTAGCCATTTTTATTGCCAGTGTTGCAATCACATCATCAACTTCTGCAGCGGCGTAAATTGAGCCTATATTTAACGCACTTAAGTGCGCTTGCAGCGCCGCCAAACCCATTGCCAACGGTTCAGGCATAGGTTTTCGGCCTTTCTTATAATCGGGGTAAAGTTGTTTGCGCCAGGAGATTTCATCACCATCCCACACCATAGCCACATGCGTTGGGCGATGGACTCGCAGCAGTTTAGAGCACGCCAGACTTACGCGCTCCGTCAAACTTTGCATATCAGTGTCATCTGGGATCGCCGCATAGATGCGGCGAACCAAGTTGAGAGCATCGATGATTAAAAACTTGTTCATGGTGATGTGCTTATTTCACTCGCGACTTTATTTTATTGTTTATTCAATGGTGTATTTTACGGCTTATTTGACTATCTGGTAACAAGGAACATAGGCACTGCCGGGAAGTTTCATTCTTTGTTGTTGTACAAATGCACTCAAGAGTTTATCCATCATGTCCATGAGTTTCGGATCGCCTTTCAATTGGAAAGGGCCATCGCGCTCAATCTGTTTGATAGTGTCCGATTTAACGTTACCCGCCACTATACCCGAAAACGCTTTACGAAGATTGGCTGCAAGTTTTGCTTTATCAGTTTGAAAGTGTAAGTCTAAATTTGCCATCACTTGATGACTTGGGATGAAAGGCAATTGAAATTCTGCCTCAATTTTTAATGCCCACTGATATTGATAAGCATCGCCGGTTGAGCGGCGATAAGCTTTGACTTGCTCCATGCCTTTTTTCATCATACGCGCCACTTCAGTGGGATTGTCTATAATGATTTGGTACTTCTTCTGCGCCTCAGACCCTAAGATTGAGCCGATAAACTCATCAATTTTAATGAAGTAATCAGCACTTTCTAAGGGTCCGGTGAGTATCAGCGGATACGGAGTGTCTTGATTATCTTCATTTAGTAAAATACCCAATATATAGAGCAATTCTTCAGCCGTGCCAGCGCCACCGGGGAAAATAATAATACCGTGGCCTAAGCGTACAAAAGCTTCTAGGCGTTTTTCTATATCGGGTAAAATCACCAGTTCATTGACGATTTGATTGGGTGGCTCAGCGGCAATGATACTTGGTTCAGTCAAACCTATATAACGCGCATTTTTAATCCGTTGCTTAGCATGGCCGATTGCCGCACCTTTCATTGGGCCCTCCATCGCACCGGGGCCGCAGCCGGTACAAATGTCGAGTTCCCTTAAACCAAGCTGATAACCTACTTCACGGGTGTATTGATATTCGATGGCATTAATACTGTGTCCGCCCCAACAGACGACCACATTGGGATCTTTCATGGGGGCAATGGCACGTGCGTTTCGCAGAATATCGAAAACTACATTAGTAATGTGGTGAGCATTGGTTAGGTTGATGTGCTCTAGTGCGCTATATCTATCGCTAATATAAAGGATGTCGCGTAAGACAGAGAAAAGATGCTCTTGAATGCCGGTGATAATTTGGCCATCAACAAAGGCTTGTTCGGGGGGATTAACTAGCTCTAATTTAACACCGCGTTCTCTTTGTAATACATGGATGTCGAAATCGTGATATTGCTCAAACAGGGCTTTAGAGTTATCTGTTTTTAAACCAGCGGCAAGTACCGCTAATGAGCAGCTGCGATATAGCTGGTATAACGGGCTTTGGGCACTTTTTTTGAGTCGATCTACTTCCAGTTGTGAAAGCTGATCCATACTGCCTTTAGGGCTGACTTTTACTATCATTTACCACTCCTTCGTGTTGACAGGAGTGATAAGGGAAAACGTATAGTGAGGCTTAATTATACGTCAATCACAACCCTGTCTCTGCTTTCGTGTTTTGCTTTATAGAGCGCTGCATCGGCACGTTCGAAGGTCTCATGTATAAGCTCGCTTCCTATCACTTGTGCAGCACCTATAGACACTGTAACCGTAATTCTCTGATTCTTAAATTTAAATGGTATATTTTTTACTTTTTCACGCACTCTGTTTAAAAGTTGAGCAATATCAGCTGGAGCGACATCAGGCAAGAGCAGTACAAACTCTTCACCGCCATAACGAGCCACAAACTCAGTGTTACGTAGTGAGTTTTTTAATGCCATTGCAATGACCTGCAGGGTTTTATCACCTGTGCTATGACCAAAGCTGTCATTAATGGCTTTAAAATGATCTATATCAGCAATCGCTACCCATAACGGTGTTTTATGGCGCTGATAGTTACGATATTCCATATCCATGCGTTCTTCTAAGGCAGCACGGTTAGGCAATTGAGTTAAGCTATCGAGCAAATTAAGTTTCTGTTGTTCGAATAAACGCTCTTTATAGGTGTTTGCCTCATAACTTAATTCATTGAGCTCTTTACGCATGGTCTCCATTGATTTAAGTAACAGTGCTTGATCTCTTTGTTCTAAGGCTTCTTTACGGGACAATGTTGAACGGATAGAAACCAACTGAGTTGTCAGCTGGGCTTTCAGTGCAACGATATCGTTAGACTCAATAATGAATTCACCGACGTTATCGACGTAGGTGTTAATCTCCCGATTAAGTTGTGTTTTGAGTTGGAAGCTACGTTGATTGCGATTGTAGGATTCACTGACCACTTCACGTACTGCCGCTAACGCATCATTGAGTGCAAATAAAAACTCTTGTGATGCTGACTTTTCACGGGCAATGTTATCGAGTAACAAAGCTAAAATGGTGTGGTATGCATCGAGTAAAGTATCAATTTCAATTTCAGAGGCAAGTATTTCTTTAATCACTAATACTTGTTCACGCTGATCTTTGCGAAACTCTATTTCTGAAATCATTTGTGCTAGCTCATGGGCTAGCTGCCGGTGTTTTGGCTGCACATCAAGTTGTTCAGACTCACCAAATTGTTGTTGTAATATCGTTTCGTAGAAACCAATAATCTGTTTAACTTTAGGAATATATTCCCACAGTGTATGAAAAGGCTTATCTAGATCTTGCTTGAAATATTTGATTTCTTTTTTGAGCTGTTCGGGGGCCGAATTAACGCGTTGAAGCTGACGGATAACACGAGCCAAACATGACCGACTCTCTTCGAGTTGTATCATGGCATGATAATATTGGCCTTTTAGCAGACGTTCGACATCCACTAATTCAGGTAACGCCTCATCGACTCGTTCAAACGTATTTAAGTTATGACGAAGTTTGGCAAGTTTATTATCCAGCTCAAGATTTTGCCCTTTGCAGGCGAGACTTAAGTGACCAATAAATTGCAGTAGTATTTGTAACTTTGCCTGTCTATCTTCATTCACTTCATCAAGGGCAAGTTTTGCCGAATGAAGTTTCTGTTGCAGCAAAGCAAGTTGTGAAACCGTAGCGCCTGAATCCTTCATCCTGAGTATTGTCCTAACTCTATAAGGCTAAAAAACATGACGATCCTTTGTCTTGAGATTAGCGGTTAACTCATATGCTACTAATGTTATAACACGAGGCGTAGAGTGCAAATGCGATTTAACGATGACTCTGTGATTAATTACTGATATTGATCAAATATTTTCCAGTAATTGTCGGTTTTGGTTGTTTTCCCAGCAAGGCCAGCGAATATCCTCTTTAGTCCCGTTGGTTTCTAATCTTATTAAGCCCCGTTCGATACCTTTTTCAAGGTGTAAAAATAGCGGATTTGCAAATAAGCTCAAAGGTACAAAGTCGAGCGCTCTGAAGGCGACATAATAGTCATTATCTCCTTCTAAACTGCAAGCACATGCGAGAGCCATTTGTACCGCTTCAAATTTTAGCTTAGCCGCCATTTTGATTTCTGATTTGGCCAAAAAGGGTAAATGTGCAAAACCTAGGCGCAAAGGTTGCTTTATTTGCTGTTGATCAAGTGTATGCCGTATTTGCTCAATAACTTGCATGGGCTCTATCGCTTGCTTGAACCTAATGGCAAATACGCCTTGGCGAATTACATAAACCGGAGTATCTAATGCTTCAGCTAATAGTTTGGTAAATTGTACGGTCACGGTATTGCTAAAGTATTGACCATAGTCTAAATCGGTCGTGAGCAGTGTGGGAAAAGCAATTAATCCTAATGCTGCAGTGGGTTCTTGATGATGGCTCAAATGGGCCAATAACGCCGTATAGCCTAAATGATGCGTAAAAGGGTCTTGCAAAGTTAATTGAGTTAACGCTGTGTTTTCAGCCGTAATCTTGCGTCTATGATGTAGTGCAAAGCCAATGAAGACCAATAAAATACCAATGACAATACTACTTATTAGCAGTAACATCTTGATGTTACTGCTTTCTTTTTCTGCCAGCGTCAGCTTTCCTTGCAGCATGTTGAGCTCTAGTTTGAGTTGCTGCTCTGCAAGGGCTGAGGCCGGTGCGGGAGTGTCTTTATCTGCTTCATCGACTGTTTTACCTAACTCAATAATACGGTTTTGGGCGTCGATAGTTTGCGTTAACTCACCCAGCTTTTGAGCTGCGAAGGCGATAAGCGTCAATGCAGACTTTTGTTCATCGATGAGTTTTATATCGACGGCTAAGGTTAATGCGGCCTTCGCATGGTTCATCATCAGTGGCCAATCTTGATTGTTTTGCGCGATTTCGCCAATGAGCAGTTCGTTATAAACCAGATAGTGATAACTTTGTTTTTCTTTGAATATTTGGTTAGACATCAGTAAATATTTAAGGGCGTTAACATTGTCATTAATATTTGAGTAAGCTTGCCCTAAATTATGGAAGTTGAGCCCTTGAGCGATATAGTTACCGCGTTTGGCATCTAATTGCTGAGCATTAAGGTAATAATCGATCGCTTTATTCCAATCTCCTTGCTTACCATAGACTATAGCGATGACGGTCATACAGCTTGAAAGATAAGTATCATTACCCATTTTTTTAAAGCCTGCTGCGGCTTCGTGGGCATTTTTAAGAGCTTCATCCCACTGCTCTAAATCGCGATATACCTTTGATAGCTGCAGTTGAAGATGGGTTTTCATCAACGGATAGTTAGCGCTGTTTGAAATACGAACCGCCTCACTATAATGCTGCAATGATTTAGTCAGTTGCTGATTAAAATGGTAATAAAACCCAAGCCTTGCTTCAGCCGCAGCGATTAAGTAATCGTTTCTGAGCTTGTAAGCAATGTCGCGGTAAGTATGAAAATGCATCAAGGCGGGCACTTCTTGGCGGATTAATAAATGTAATGCACCTAAGTGTTCGTAAATATTATGTTTTAAAATTAGTGTATTAACGTCATAACTGTCGTTAATACGGGTCAGAGCTTGGTTGTACTGACCGATTGCTTCTTGATATTTTTGTTCCGCACGGCCAAGGTAGCGACCATATAACATTGCCACGGCAGCTTGCTCATAGGGTGATTGTGCTGCTTTTGTTAGCAATTCAATGATATTTTTGGCGTCTTTTATACCGCCGTTGGTTTTGACGTTATGCTCCATATTTAGTCGAGCAAGCAAATACAATATATGCTCAAAATCGGCAGTACTATAGCCTTGTTCTTTGGCTACACGTTCAAATTGCTCACGGTTTTGAAAAATAATGGGAAAGGAAATCGATTGGCTCAGCACGTTATACATTTGCTGTGGTGTTTCCCTTAACTCAACTTCATCAGCTTCGAAATCTCTGCTTTGTACGCTAAATGAAAGCGACAGTAATAAAGTCAATAAAATAACCGTGAGTTTTTGCATTTGAGCCGTAGTTCCTCATTCCTCAAGTCAAGGAGCTTATTTTGTTAGCTTTTGTTAGCGCCTAATGAGGATGCTACATCGACTTGTTATACTTGGGAAAATTATAAGAAGCATAATAACAGAAGGAAGCAAGAGTGGAAGCTAGCAGATTATCTATATTGGTATTAAGTGCGTTATTTTCAGGCCAAGTCTTGGCCGATGTGAAATATCAAATCGAGCTCGTTAAACCCGAGCATCATATTGCCCAAGTGAGTGTCACTTTTCCTGAGGTGAATACCACCGATTTTACGGTGAATCTGCCAGTGTGGCGGACGGGCAAATATCAAGTATTGCCTTTGGCCGATGGTGTGCGTTTATTTAGCGCTAAAGACAGCCAAGGCGATGAACTGCCTTGGAGACGCACGGCAAGTGGAGAGTGGCTAGTTGCGCTCAAGCAGCCAACCCGCGTGACCATTAGTTATCAATTGTATGCCAATGAATTAGGCCAAAGAGTGCGCCATATAGATGCGAGCCACGCTTTTTTAGATGCCAGCGGCGTATTTATGTATAGCCCGCAATTTCGCGCGGAGCCCATTTCCGTTCAATTAAATGTGCCTGAAACTTGGCAAAGTTACTCTGGGATGTCATCGGGTAAGGCCGCTCATTCCTTTATTGCCCCTAATTATGATGTGTTGATCGACTCCCCGATTGAAACTGGTGTGAGTACCCATAAACAATTTAGTGCTAATGGTAAAAACTATGAATTGGTGTTTTGGGGGGAGGGGAATTATGACGTCGAAAAAATCGTTAAGGATTTAACCGCCTTAAGCGGTCAAGCCAAGGTGATTTGGGATGATTATCCTTTTGATCGTTACATGTATATGGTGCATGCAACGAGTGGCGCCAGTGGCGCGACAGAACATATAAACTCTACTGTTATCCAATTACCGCGTTTTAGTTTCCGTGAGCGCAAAGATTACCTGCGCTTTATCGGTACAGCATCCCATGAGTTTATTCATACTTGGAACGTGAAAGCGTATCGCCCTGCGGGGCTCGTGCCTTACGATTATCAGCATGAAAATATGACCGAATTATTGTGGATGGCTGAGGGCTCCACTAGCTATTTCCAAGGCCAGCTACTGCTACGTGCAGGGGTGATGACGCCTAAAGAGTTCCTCGAAGACTTAGCTATACGTGTTGAAAAAAACCAACTCAATCCAGGGCGCGAAACTCAATCTGTAGCCGAGGCAAGTGCTGGAGAGTGGAGTCGCACGGGCGGCGATTATGCCATTAACCACAGTGTGAATATCTATTCTGAGGGTTACTTAACTTCTTTAGCGTTAGATTTCTCGCTGCTACAAGATACAACACTTAAGTATTCATACCGCGATGTGCATCGCCGTTTATATCAAGAACACCGTGTGCCAAAGGGCTATGGTGTTAGCGATGTGCAGCATATCCTCAAGGATTTATCCGGCAAAGATTATGCGCCTTGGTGGCAGGCACACGTAAATAGCCCAATGAGTTTAGATTTCCCGGCGCTGTTATCGCAGGCAGGATTAGTGATGTCCTATGACAAAGATTCAAAAGCTGAAGCCTTTGCGGGCATGACCTTGAGCAGTTCCCATGGCTCTTTAGTGTTAGACCAAGTGTTGCGTAATGGTCCTGCTTGGCAAGCGGGTATAGTTGCGGGGGATGAAGTATTAGCCATTAATGGTCTCAAGGTGACTGCTGCGGGTTTTGATAAGCGCATCAAGGACTTTAAGGTTGGCGATAGTGTAGAGGTGACATTATTTAGCAACGATAAAATCAAGCAAGTACAGCTCATCTTTGGCGAGCAACAAAGCGGTAAGCTAGTGCTCAAGGGGGATGCAAAAGCGACTAAACAGCAAAAAGCTTTCTTCAAGACTTGGTTAGGCATTGATTGGCCGTTTGACAATAAAGGCGAGTTAGCGACTAAAGCTTAATGTGGTTAGGGCTTCATATTTAGTATCTAAATGCCTTTGTCTTAAAGCCACCTAAAGTGAAATCGTCATAAAAAAGGCACAACCATTATTTTGATGGAGGCGCCTTTTCTTATCTTGTACGACTCAGTCTAACAAGCGAGTTGCAGATCTCGTCTGCTTAACGAGTTTTGCTTAAACTTGTGCGTCTTCGAGTCCACCAAGGGCGGCCACGAGTGCATGCATCAAGGCGACTAATTCGCTGCCCATTAGGGCAAAGTCTGCATCTAAACGGGCCATAGGATCGTCAGTGCCGACTTCATCGTTCCCAGCTCTAAATTCTTCAGAGAATTTAAGGCGTTTCACGCTGGCATCCGATTGCAATAATAGTGCAATCGATTGGCCGAAATGCAGCGCTAACTTGTGTACTTGCTTACCCGTTGCTAAGTGAGCTAACACTTCGTCTTCTTTCAAATCCTGCTGCTTAAAGCGTACAATTCCGCCTTCATCAGCTTCAGATTTGAGCTCGGCTTCGTCTTGCATTTCAAAGGGTAATGGCGCGCTGCCAAGTTTTAACCATTCAGTTAAATTGGATTCGACTGGCGCTTTAAAACTCAGTGGGATCACAGGTAAACTGCCGAGAGCTTTACGTAATAACGCTAATAACTCTTCGGCCTTAGTGGCACTTGAACTATCAACGAGGATCATTTCTAGCTCAGGCAAAATCAAGGCGTGGGTTTGGCTTCGGCGCGAAAAAGCGCGTGGCAGCAGGCTAGTGATGATTTCATCTTTTAGCGCATCTTTTTCTTTTTTCGCCAGTTTACGATTTTCTTCATCTTCAATAAGAGCTACTTTTTCTTCTAAGGCTTCTTTGATGACTTGGCCTGGCAGAATTTTCTCTTCTTTAGTCACGCAGATCAGATGGCGATTGTCTGCGCTATGGACCAAAGAACTGCCTTTTTTGCCTAACGCATTTGAGAAACCAAATTTACTGACATCTTGGCTTGAGCAGGGGGAGAACGTGAAATCGGCCAACGCAGTTTCTAGCGCTTCGGTTTCGACGGCAAAAGGTTTATTGAAACGATAAAGAGTAAGATTTTTAAACCACATAAGAGGCGCTCATTGAAAATTAAAGTGGCAGTTTACGGCATAGTTTGGGCGGGGTAAACCTGTGTTCAATAGCTGATTTTTAACTGAAGATCAGAATTCATTAAACTGTAACATAATAATTAGCTTAGCTGCAGCCTGCATTTTCACTGGGTTTTGTGCCTGGCTTCGCGTCAGCTTTTTTGCGCGCCAACGTTAATGGTCACAATTGAAATAAAATTGAAACACATTCATTGCACACTTTCGGTCGTTCCAAACCAATAACCAAGACGAACATAACGTCGAAAGGATTAAATGATGAACGTTTTTTGTAAAACTCTACTTGCTTCTGCGCTAGCTTCTGCAACTCTGGCTTCAGCTAATGCCGCTGAGCCACTGACTGTTTATGGTAAGTTGAATGTCACTGCTCAATCAAATGATGAGAAAGGTGATGCTACAACAACTATTCAAAGTAATGCTTCTCGTTTTGGTGTGAAGGGTGATTTTGCGCTATCTAGCTCGCTGGAAGCCTTCTACACAGTGGAATATCAAGTTGATACAGGTGCAGCATCAAGCGATAACTTTACTGCACGTAACCAATTTGTTGGTTTGAAAGGCGCATTTGGTTCGTTCTCTGTGGGTCGTAATGATACCTTGTTGAAAATTTCTCAAGGTGATGTTGATCAGTTTAACGACCTTTCAGGTGACTTAGGTAAGCTGTTCAAGGGTGAAGTTCGCGCTGCTCAAACGGCAACTTACCTTACGCCTTCCTTTGGTGATTTTGTATTCGGTGTTACCTATGTTGCCGAAGGAAATGATGTAAAAGGTCAATTTGCTCAAGATGGTTTTAGCTTAGCGGCCATGTATGGTGATGCGAAACTGAAGAAAACACCCGTTTATGCATCTCTTGCCTATGACTCAGATGTGTCTGGATATGAGATTGTTCGTGCCAGCTTACAAGCTAAGTTAGCCGGTATTAAACTGGGTGGTATGTACCAGCAACAAGAGCAAACCTATAAATATGATTCTGCAACGTCGATGCCAGTTGAAGTCACTGCAGAAAGTGCTAACGGCTATCTATTAAGCGCTGCCTATGATATCGATGCTGTTACTTTAAAAGCTCAGTTCCAAGACATGGAAGACCTTGGTGATTCATGGTCGGTAGGTGCAGACTACAGCTTAGGTAAGCCAACTAAACTATTCGCTTTCTACACGAACCGTTCGTTAGAAGCGTCTACAGATGATGACAAATACATTGGTGTTGGCTTAGAACACAAATTCTAAATCCAGCATTAAAACTCAATTAAGGAGGCATATAGCCTCCTTTTTTATTGCTATAAACAAACAGTTATATAAACTTATTATTACAAATATTACTACTATATGGCTCAAGCGGCGTGCTTATTCATAAATCTGTAATAAAAATGACTAATAATAGCTGTGTTGACATTCACTGACAGAAAATCACTTATGACTGCAAGGATATTGATAGTAGAAGACGAGTTAGCCATCCGCGAGATGCTGACTTTTGTAATGGAACAGCATGGGTTTACAACCTCTGCGGCGGAAGATTTTGATTCGGCCATTGCGCTGCTAAAGGAGCCTTACCCCGATCTGATTTTATTGGATTGGATGTTTCCTGGCGGAAGTGGTATTCAATTGGCGAAACGCTTAAAGCAAGATGAGTTTACGCGCCAAATTCCGATCATTATGTTAACCGCCCGCGGTGAAGAGGAAGATAAAGTCAAAGGCCTCGAAGTTGGCGCCGATGATTACATCACTAAACCTTTTTCCCCTAAAGAGCTGGTCGCACGTATTAAGGCCGTATTGCGTCGCAGTGCGCCGACTCGTTTAGAGGACACTATCGATGTGCAGGGATTGATGCTTGATCCTGTGAGCCACAGGGTGAGTGTGGGTGAGGTGGTATTAGATATGGGCCCAACCGAATTTCGTTTATTACACTTTTTTATGACCCATCCTGAACGTGTCTACAGCCGCGAACAATTGCTCGATAATGTATGGGGCACTAACGTGTATGTTGAAGACAGAACCGTGGATGTGCATATTAGGCGGCTGCGCAAAGCAGTTGAAGAATACGGACATGACCGCTTGATCCAGACAGTTCGTGGTGCTGGTTATCGTTTTTCTACGCGCATCTAGTACCGAATAAGTGATTGGTACAAGTTAGTTTTTACGCTATCTTGTGCTCCTCTTATTTAGATAAGATGTTTGGGTTTATTTATGTCTAACGCTTATTCTGGGTACCGGTTGTTTACGCGCTTAGCCGTGTTCTTACTGCTTTGTGCATTTATCGGTTTATTGATAGGTAAGCCCCTCTGGATGCTTATTATCGGCATGCTAGGATTAATTATCTGGCATTATCGGCAGCTATCCCGGCTTAACTTTTGGTTATGGCAAGATAGAAAACTCACACCGCCGCAGGGCAGTGGGAGCTGGGAAGGGGTGTTTAACGGCATTTATCGGCTTCAAGGGAAAAATCGTCGACGAGTTGGTCAACTCGCCACATTACTGGCGCGATTTCGCCAAGGTGCAGAAGCCCTGCCCGATGCCGCTGTGGTGCTTGATTCAGAGCATAATATCTTATGGTGCAATAAGTTAGCGCAACTCATTCTCGGTTTTGTGTGGCCACAGGATAATGGTCAGCGCATTGATAACTTGATCCGTCATCCTGACTTTTCCGCTTATATTAAAACTGCACAATACCAAGAGCCACTGGAGTTGCCCTCTCCTGTGTCTGAAAGACGATTACTCGAAATTCGTATTATGGCTTATGGCGATAGGCAATTACTTCTCATTGCTCGGGATATTACCCGCATACGTCAGCTTGAAGGCATGCGTAAAGAGTTTGTCGCCAATGTGTCACATGAGCTAAAAACGCCGCTGACTGTGCTGCAGGGTTACCTTGAAATGATGCAGAGCATGGAAGAGGCCGATTCACTGAATATTAAGCCGTTGATATTAATGCAGCAGCAGACAAAGCGTATGCAATCAATGGTTGAACAGCTTTTAGTACTATCGCGGATTGAAGATGCGGCGGATATTAATCTTGAAAATACGGTTAATATGAATCAGTTAATCGAGGTGCTTAAGGAGGAAGCAAAAGCATTGGCACAAGACAGATACGAGCTAAGTTTCTATTGTGAGCCGGGTCTTAATCCCCACGGGAATGAATTACAACTGAGAAGTGCTTGTTCTAATTTGATTTCTAATGCCATTCGTTACACTGAACCCGGCGGTAAAATCACCGTGCAGTGGCGCAGTGTTGCAACCGGAGGGCTCTTTAGTGTCACCGATACCGGTGAAGGTATCGCCGCCCAGCACACAGGACGATTAACTGAGCGCTTTTATCGGGTAGACAGTGCACGCTCAAGGCAAACGGGTGGTAGTGGTTTAGGGCTTTCGATAGTTAAACATGCGCTGAGTCATCATCATAGTGAACTCAATATCCAGAGTGAGGTAGGTAAGGGCAGCATTTTTAGTTTTGTGATCCCGCAGCATCTTATCGAACGTAAAAAAATAAAATAGCTGATTTGGTATTATCAATATTTGCTATAAAAACAGGCGATTAGAGCCTGTTTTTTCGTTTTCAGACATTATGTTCAATAAATGACAACAAAAAGCGAAAAAGATTACATTGTCATCTAAGTGTCACATCACAGACATAGAATTGTCATTGTAGCGATTGATACTGGCTGCGTCTGAAGAAACTTAAGTTACAAATTAGTTAGCTTATTACTGGAGCACATAATGAAACTGAAAAAACTTGTCGGCGCAATGGCCTTTACAGCCGCGGGTGTATTCTCTGCCACTGCGATGGCATCGGTAGATGCATCTTTGCCAACTTATGAAAAAGCCAGTGGTGTGTCAGGCAATTTATCATCGGTAGGCTCAGATACCTTAGCCAACATGATGACACTGTGGGCTGAAGAGTTTAAGCATATTTATCCTAACGTGAATATTCAAATTCAGGCGGCGGGTTCTTCCACTGCGCCACCGGCATTAACTGAAGGCACCTCACAATTTGGCCCAATGAGCCGTAAGATGAAGCCTAATGAAATAGAAGCGTTTGAAAAGCATTACGGCTATAAGCCTACTGCTATTCGTGTTGCTATCGATGCTTTAGCTGTTTTCGTACACAAAGACAATCCAATAAAAGGATTAAGCCTTGAGCAAGTTGATGGTATTTTTTCATCTACGCACAAGTGTGGTAGCAGCGATATCCAACGTTGGGGTGATTTAGGCTTAGACGGTAACTGGTCTGCGAAAGACGTTCAACTTTACGGTCGTAACTCAGTATCGGGCACTTACGGTTACTTTAAAGAGCACGCGCTTTGTAAAGGTGACTTTAAAGCTAACGTAAATGAGCAACCGGGTTCAGCCTCTGTGGTGCAATCAGTATCTCAATCTTTGAATGCCATTGGTTACTCTGGAATTGGTTATAAAACGGCCGGTGTTAAAGCGGTTGCGATTGCTAAAAAAGGTAACGAGTTTATTGAAGCAACGGCTGAAAATGCGGCTAACGGTACTTATCCGCTATCACGTTACTTATATGTTTACGTGAACAAGCAACCAAACAAAGACTTAGCACCAATGGAAAAAGAATTCCTACGTTATGTTTTGTCTAAGCAAGGTCAGCAAGTGGTTGAGAAAGATGGCTATGTGACCGTGCCTAAGAGCGTCGTTGCCAAAGATTTAGAACAAGTCGGTATCAGTTTGTAAACTAAAGCGCCTGATAATTAAGGATCTCCTCGGAGATCCTTTTTTGTTTTAGTGATAAGTAACCTTAACTCGGGATAAGCTCTGTGTCTCTACAGGTTATTTTCCCCTTTATCTACGTTAACTTTGCTACTAACTAATAGCCTGCTATTAGGCACGCAAACTTGCCTTGATAACGGAAAAACAACCTCTTTAGAGTTAATTTTGTGGATAAGGTAATAAGATTAATCAGTTACCACTGCCACTATCCCGAGTTCAGGTTAAGTAAAATATTTTATCTAAGTTAAGCGTGCTGGCATTTTAGTTTTTTTACCGCGACTAAGCTTCGATCATTAAACAGCAATACGGTGAGATAAAAGGCATAAAAAAAGCAACCTAAATAGGTTGCTGTAAATTCCAAATCGGAATCTTGGGATGGTCGCGCTAGAAACCATCTAAAGGAGAATGATGATGAACACAAACAATCATTGCAAAAATTCGGTTCACAATATCAGACTCAAGATGATTAAATTAGTTCAGCGAAACTGCGAAATATTTTAAATAAATTTTTTTTAACATTAGCTCGAATACATGATTAGCCATGTTGCGCATATTTATTGGCATTAACTGTGACAGTGACGGTTGCGAATGCAGATCCCATGGGCTAACAATAGAACACCGTTTAGCAATCGCATTAGCATACTAATGGTTACAAAAAAGTCACCTGCAACATGTCGATAACAGCATAAAAAGCGTGATTGTCATTTGCTTCTGAGTAAATTTGCCGTTGATAATGTGATTTTGACATCAATCATTAAAGGCTGCGTCATAACAAGTCGGCGCTGCAATTCAGAACTTAGTTATCGAGGCGACAGTGGTCCAATCAACAAACAGTCAGTTAAAGCTAAACAAGCGAGCTAAAGGCAGATTAACGAATAGCCCCAACTTAGATTTAACCCTAGATTACCATTCTTTTGCCAATACGGAGCAAGTGCAAGTCACCCATGTATCGCTCGACTTAGTGGTCGATTTTGACGCGCAGCGTCTTTCTGGTTCTGCGACTTTGACCTTAAACTATCTTGAACATAAGGTGACTGAATTATGGCTTGATAGCCGAGATTTGACCGTACTTTCTGTTACAGCGGCGAATGATGAACCGCTTGATTATGTATTTAGTGAAATGAATCCCATTTTAGGGCGAAAACTGTGTATCCATTTGCCAAAGCCTTATTGCGAAAAAGTGTGTATTTTCTATCAAACCTCTCCCACAGCCCAAGGGCTACAGTGGTTAATGCCCGAACAAACTGCTGGGAAATGTTTACCTTATCTTTTTAGCCAGTCCCAACCCATAAATGCTCGCAGTTGGATTCCTTTGCAAGATACGCCTAAGGCACGTATTACTTTCGATGCTAAGGTGCAAGTCCCTAAAGGAATGCGGGCTGTCATGAGCGCGATGAACTCCCCTCAAACGCCACTGGATGGTGAGTTTTATTTTGAAATGGAATTGCCTATTCCCACGCATTTAATGGCGCTGGCGGTGGGCGATATCGCTTTTAAAACCGTAGGCCTAAGGTGTGGCGTATACACTGAACCGAGCATGCTCAGTGCTGCCGCTGCGGAGTTTGAAGATACCGAATATATGCTGGAGGTTGCCGAATCATTACTCGGCCCTTACGCGTGGGGTCGCTATGATATGATTATTTTGCCTCCGAGTTTCCCCTTTGGTGGTATGGAAAATCCCCGTTTAGCGTTTTTAACGCCCACACTTATTGTAGGAGATAAGAGTTTAGTATCCACCGTTGCCCATGAGTTAGCGCATTCGTGGACGGGGAATTTAGTGAGTAATGCGACTTGGCGTGATCTTTGGTTAAATGAAGGGTTTACCACCTATTTTACGAATCGTATCGTCGAGGCCGTTTATGGCAAAGAGCAGGCTGAACTTGAATGGGTGCTTGAGTTTGGGCGCTTAAAAGAGGAAATGGCATCTTTGCCTAAGGATAAGCAAACCTTGCCTTCCAATGTGCAACGGGACGATCCTAACTTAGCTTTCAATCGTTTTACTTACGATAAAGCGTCGATGTTCGTCCATGATTTAGAGCGCAGGCTGGGACGAATAGCGTTCGATGCATTCTTATTCAACTACGTGAAGCAGTTTGCCTTTCAAGCAATAACTACAGAGGTGTTTGTTGAATATGCAAAGCAAACCTTACTGCAATTACACCCAGATAAAATCACTGAAGCAGAGTTATTAACTTGGATTTATGGTGAAGGTTTGCCCAAGGGTTATTGTGCGCCGACTTCATCGAGTTTAGACAAAGTGGATGATGCGCTTGCGCTGTTTTTGCAAGGCACCGCTGCGAATCGCTTAATGGTTAAGGGGTGGCGCGTACATCATTGGCAATATTTTCTGAGCCAATTACCTGAAGTCATCAGCCAAATACAATTGATGGATCTGGACGATACTTTCCATTTCACTCAATCAAGTAATGCCGAAATAGCCTGTGATTGGTTTAGAGTCGCGATTCGTAATCACTACGACCCTATATTACCGACCTTAAGTGCTTTTTTAAACCGTATCGGACGAGGTAAATTTGTGCGCTCTCTTTATGCGGAGCTGCAAGTTGCTGGATACCATAAAGAGTTAGCTGGCATTTATGCTAAAGCCCGTCCGACATATCACCCATCGATTCAAGCACAGCTCGACAAAGCATTAAATATAAGTGCTGAGTAAAATAAGCAAAAAAAATGGCAACCAATGGTTGCCACAAGTAAATCAGTGCGGGATACCAATAGAATTCAGTGCGCTAGCGTGTTTTCTACAGTGTCCCAAAAGGGAGATGATGATGAACGATTAACTCATAAGATAAAATGTGATAAAACAGAAACTGTGTCATTTGAAATAATGAAACGATAAACAATTCCATAGTTCAATGTGCATTTAATCTTATCCGTTAATCCTTACATATACTCAGAGTCATGGTTTTTGATTAAGTTCCTTTAGAACAGAAAAAATATCATCTTTTTACAAAATTTATATTCCATAACGATGAAGTACATTTATTTTACAATTAAACGTAGAGATAAAAAAAGGCAACCAAATGGTTGCCTAGTGACCTATTTCTAGGTCAAGGGAGCCGCGCTAGAAGCTCCAGGGAGATGATGAACATGAAAAAGACATTCACTGTTCAATATATTTGAGGGCGCGTGTACGGTTAAGTTCCATAAAAAATGAAAATAAATTTAAAAATTAATAAGTTCAATAATTTCAGATGGATAACTAATCAATTATTTTAATAGCGCGACGATTTTACTTTCGAGCGCTTCTGGTTTTGTGGTTGAGGCAAAGCGTTCGATTGCTTCCCCCTGACGATTAATTAAGAATTTAGTGAAATTCCATTTTATGGCTTCAGTACCTAATACACCGGGGGCGGCTTTTTTAAGATATTGATAAAGGGGATGGGTATGCTCGCCATTGACCTCTATCTTGGAAAATAGTGGAAACGTCACGCCAAAGTTGAGCTCGCAGAACGCTTGAATACCCTGTTCATCGGCTTTTTCTTGAGCACCGAATTGATTGCAAGGAAAGCCCAAAATAACAAACCCTTTATCTTTATATTGTTGGTATAGTCTTTCTAATCCTTTGTATTGCGGTGTAAATCCACATTCACTTGCCGTGTTAACGATCAAAAGCACTTTGTCCTGATATAGGTCTAAGCTGACTGTGTTGCCTTGGATATCTATTGCTGATTGGCTGTATATATTTTTCGTCATGTTCACCTCCATTAAATCCCAATAACAAGCATAAACTTAAACATAAATATACACAAAATAATCGCGCACAATTTATTTGTGCGTTTGCTAATTTACTTCACTATCAATATAGTTACGATAATTTTGTAGCTAAATATAAGGGCATCTGTGTGACAGAACATGAGGCCGAATATGAAACCAATATGCCAACCGATGTGGGGCAAGTTGTTCAACAACTCACTGAAGCAGAAGGCGAAGACCAAGCTGAAGTTTTCAATGACATCTTAAATGATTCAGAGCCAGGAACTATTGCTCTCGCCCTTGAATCCTTGCCATTAGATGAACGTTATGATCGATGGCAACAAATTGAGTTTGCCGATCGCGTAACGGTATTGAGCTTAATGCGTGCAGATCCTCGCATGGGGATCCTAAAGCGGATGCCTAGTGAAGAAGTGGATTTACTATTTGCGCAGCTCAGTCCAGAGGACTTGATTGAGTGGAGTGACTATCTTCCTGAGAGTTTTACAGATCGTGCTTTGGCGCAGATGGGTGAGCGTCAGCGCCAAAGATTTGAGTTATATGATAAATATTCTGAGAATGAAATCGGTCGTTATACCGATCACCAGATGTTGGTGCTCAGTGATAAAGCCAGTGTGGCTCAAGCACAGCGTTTTTTTCGCCGTATAGAACTCGACTGTAACGATAATTTGTTTATCGTCGATGATAAAGACAGGTATCAAGGTACCGTGCGTCGTTATGATATTTTTAAACATAATCCCGATGAATTATTGATTTCGTTATTGGCTGATGACAGTCGCGCTTTATCTGCCGACACTAGCTTACTTGAAGCCGCTGAAGCGATAGAGCATAGCCGCGAAATTGAATTACCTATTATCGATGAGTCAGGCGAACTGATTGGCCGTGTGACTCTGCGTACGGCAACCGCATTAGTGCGCGAGCACTATGAGGCGCAATTGATGGCAACGGCAGGTATGGACGAATCCGACGACTTGTTTGCTCCTATTATGAAAGGCGCTCAGCGCCGTGCGGTATGGCTGGGAATAAACTTGCTGACGGCTTTTCTCGCCTCCGCGACCATAGGTTTATTTGAAAATGTATTATCTCAAGTTGTTGCTCTGGCAGTATTGATGCCGATAGTGGCATCTATGGGCGGTATCGCAGGCAGTCAGTCGTTGACGCTGATGATCCGCGGTATGGCCATGGGACAGATATCAGCGGGTAATCTCTTTTCATTGATGAAGAACGAATTGGGCATTGGTATCGTTAATGGGCTGTTGTGGGCAGTCGTTATCGGATTAGTAGCAGGCTGGTGGTTCAATGAAGTGACCATCGGCATTGTGATAGGCAGTGCGATTCTTATTAATATGGCCGTTGCTGCGATAGCGGGCGTTGTGGTGCCTATGGTGCTGCAGAAGTTTAATCAAGATGCGGCGCTGTCAGGATCGGTGATATTAACGACTGTGACCGATGTAATTGGTTTTTTTACTTTCTTAGGGATGGCGACGTTACTGTATCTCTAAAATTACGAGATTTATCAGTGATGCCAGTACGATAAACGGATACCGAGTGAGTGACTCATTCTGGTCTACCACGGTTTTATTTGAGTCAGCTTATGAGCAAAATTAATTTTGTGATCAGTAATGTGCCCGCTGAGTTAGCTTTAGCTGCACAGTTAATCGATAACCGCGATGATAATGCCCATCCCCTTAACCATAATGATTTTTATAAATCTCGCGCTGTTATCTTAGCAAAAACGGTTGTGGGAGAGATTGTTGGGTGTGCGGCGATTAAAGCGGGCGAGGGTATGGTCGGTGAATTAGGTTATTTGGTGGTATCACGCCACCATAGGCGGCGGGGAATTGCGCAAGGGCTCACCCAAAAGCGTATCGAAGTGGCACAGACGCTGGGTATTGCTATCTTATATGCGACTATTCGCGCCGAAAACGCTGCAAGTAAAGCAAATTTATTAAAAGCAGGTTTTCAATTTTGGCATAATTATTTAAGTATTCGCGGCACGGGTAATACCGTGGGGTGGTATTTCTTAGCCCTAAGAGAGGATATTGATGCGAGTGAGGTGATGCAGTCTTTGGTTGGCGATCGCATTCCTGTGAAGGAATGTTTTTTAGCTGAAAAGTCTTAGCTTCTTTTGTGTGGTAAATTTGTTTCGCACTTGTGCTTTATTCATGGGTTATTTCTATTTTTCAGTGTTTAATCGTAAAAAAGCTGTTTTTATCTATTTATTCGGTATGATCCGCGCTTATTACCCCACAGTCATTATCGAGGTGTTTTTATGGCTAAGTTCAAAGTAGCAAGTGTCTTATTATTGAGTGCAGCGGCGCTGCAAGTGAATGCTTCAGAATTTAATCTTGGGTTGAACAATGATGTTGTTTATACAGAATTAGAACTGCAACTAAACAAAGATACGAATGCGGTTTTAAGTTATATCTACGGAGATGAGAGCGGCCATATTGCTCAAGGTGCAATGCATATGACCCACGATTCTGGTGTGCATCACTTTGAAGTGGGCGCACAGTTAAGCCAACTTTGGGCTGATTATGCGCCCAATGGTAGTGCGTTATCGGTTGGCGGTCGCTATGTGCTAGCTATGGGACCAAAGATTTCTTTACATGCTGCGGCTTATTATGCGCCTTCTGTTTTGTCCTTTGGTGACGTTGATGGCCACTACGAGCTGGATTCAAAAGTACAATATCGTGTAACGCCAAATATGGCGCTGTATGTCGGTTATCGCAAAATAGCTTTCGAATACGATCACGCACGCGATTTTACCTTTGAAGATGGTGCTTATATTGGTGGTAAATACCGCTTTTAAGTGATGATTTATTGCTAGTAAAAGTCGGCTAAGGGCAACCTTTGCCGACTTTTTTATTGGTTGAGATTATGAGCTGTGTATTAAGTTAACAATGATATCTTGCTCGAGTTGAGAACGTTATCTGAGTTTAGGATGAGTCTTGTATTGCTTCAAAGCTGCTTCCGCTTGATTTTTGGCTTAGAACTGAAGATTTATCTGACACTATTCGATGTATGATTTTGATGAACTATAAAGCAGGGGAGAGGAGTTTTTAAAATAAATTAGCAAGTTGCAATGACTGCAACTTGCTCAGATTGGGTCAACTTTCATAAAGTACAAATTTGTGTAGGCAAACTCGTTAAAAACACGTTATTTGGTTTTATTCTGATAAACATTCACCTCTGTATCGTCCGAATAACTACGCTTTGTATCTCTACGGCGTTGTTTTACACGTTTGTTCTTTTGTTTACCTTTGACGTTATCGCCCCATGGCGCATCATCGTCGTCAAATTCATAAGAGTGTGACATGGTCAAAATTCCAAAAATATCTGTGCCATTCGCAGCACCCGATCTTTTTACCCAAAGGTGAGATGAAGCTAAAGCGAAATATTTCATCATTGATGGTGAAAAGTTTTGCCCAAGAGCGATATTTTGTCACTGAAATAGAGCCATTTGAGATTTTAACTGGGGATATGTGGTTTATCTTAATGATAATAAAAGAGTAAATTTTATTAGTATCGTAAATCATATTATGCAGTTGAAGTTGGCGCCCAGAACTAAGTGCGCCAAGTTTTGATACAAAATAATGAGTTAGTGTGACTTGCTGCGCTGCATACGTGCGACGAACATGCCATCACTGTTGGCCTCAAAGGGCCACACGGTCAGCATTTCTGTTTGTTCACCGCTAAAAGGGTGGCGTATCAGCGTGAGCGTGAACTCTGGATGTTGCTGTAAAAATGTCGTCACCACATCTTGATTTTCGATGGGCGACAAGGAGCACGTGGCGTAAACGAGTATGCCGCCGGCCTTAACTGCGCGGCTACTGCGGCTTAAAATATCGAGCTGTAACGCAGCTTTATCGGCCACAGACTCAACACCATCCAACCAGCGCATATCGGGATTACGTCGCCAAGTGCCTGTGCAACTGCACGGGGCATCGACTAACACACCGTCGAAATGAGCCGTAAGTACGGGCAGGGCATCACTCTTCCAACGGGCCACGCTAATGCCGTTAAAGTGGGCTCTTTGGGCGCGTTTAGTGAGTTCTTCTAGGGCATTGGAGCGAATATCGGACGATATGATGCTGCCCGCAGATGACGTTTGGTTGTCAGCCGCTTTAGCTAACATCAAAGAGCGCAGTTGCAGGGTTTTTCCGCCAGCACCGCTACAGGCATCCCACCAATGGGCATCGGGTTCAGGTGCGCAAATTTGTCCTATGACCTGTGAAGCCAAATCTTGGATCTCAATGTTACCGTCTTTATACAGGGCGATTTCATTAAGATTCATGCTCTTGCTGCCAAGATTGATGGTATCGTTAAAGTAATGACCATAACTTGCATCTATGCCGAGCGCTTGAAGTTGTGTCGCCGCATCTTGGCTAGTGATCCCCTGTGCGCGGCCCCAAATCGGTGGGCGACTGGACATAGCCTCAATTAATTGCGTTTGCTGCGCAGCATCAACAGGACACACTTGCCAGAACCAGTCGGGTAATAAATCCTGTGGTTTAAGCTTCGCCGTGGGAAATAAATGCTGCATTAGTGCCAGTTTGTCGTCGAGACTTTCAACGGCAAGTGCTTGAGCTTGCTGATAATCGATGGGCGATTGCGATAACTCATGCCAAGCAGTGGCGATATCTTGCCAAGCATGGGCTTCCAATAGGGCACTGGCGCTTAGGCTGGCAAAATAAACGGCAGATTCTTGCTGATCGCCTAATCGCTGAAACCAACCCCACCAGCGGAACAGACTAAATAAGGATTCACGAATGACTTTACGATCCTTTGAACCGTGTTTTTTATGTTCTCTAAAGTAGTTTGCCAGAATACGGTCGGCGGGCATTTTACTGCTTTGAATTTCATCAAATAATTGCTTAATTGTACTGGCGTAACTGAGCGCACGTTTTTGCGCTGGAGTGTTCGCCTGAACATTTAACGCCGATGATGTGACTGAGTTAGATGCCATACCGGAAGAGAAGCTGCTTGGATTACCCATAAATTTAGCCTAGATCATGCTTCTGTGACTGCGCCTTTATGTAAGAGGCATAGCTGAACAGAGGGGAAAAATAAGTGGCGCAGAGTGTAGCAGTTTTGCCCGATAACAGGCAGTAAAAAAGCCCCGAATTAGCATCAGCTAACGGGGCTTTTTGTGGTTGAGTCACTGAGACTCATGGTGCATTCAGTACCTAACGGTTATTTGCAGGCTATTCGCGCAATGACCCTTTAGCAGATGACTATTTCGTCACCATCTTTTGGATTTGTTTAGCCCGTTCTTCATCGCTCATTTCCACCGGTGGCGGCGTGATTATGCCTTTTTGGCACGCAGGTCTGAGCGCTAATTCATCTAACCAACGTTGCAAATGGATCAAACCTTCCATATTGATGCCGCTCCACTCGTTGATACGTACCCAAGGCCAAGTGGCGATGTCGGCAATCGTGTATTCGTCACCTGCAAGATATTGATTTTTCGCGAGTTGAGTATTCATGACTTCGAATAAACGTCGACCTTCTTTTTGATAGCGGTCAATGGCTGCGGGGATTTTCTCTGGGAAGTATCGGAAGAATACGTTTGCCTGTCCCATCATGGGTCCGACGCCGCTCATTTGGAACATTAACCACTGGATCACCTGTGAGCGCTTTTTCGGATCGGCTGGCAGGAATTTACCTGTTTTTTCGGCGAGATACAGCAGAATTGCACCCGATTCGAATACCACAAAATCTTCGTTGTCGCGGTCGATAATGGCGGGAATTCGGCCATTGGGATTAATGGCAATAAACTCAGGCTGTTTTTGCTCACTGGTGCTGAAATCTAATTTATGGACGCGATATTCAAGTCCCATTTCTTCCAGAGCGATGGAAATTTTAAAACCGTTAGGGGTCGCGGCGGTGTATAAATCTATCATGATGATTCCTTTAGGTTATAACGCTTATAGCTACTCACTTTAGTGCCCATGAATATTCATCATTAGGCATTAGTGCCGCTATTTTTTAGGGGTTAACGATACTATGGCAGGACGCTGCGCCATAGTGATGAACCAAGCCTTGAGATGCGGCAAGTTATTAGCCACTTCGATATCTAAATTTTTAATAAAACTGATAAAAACGTAAGCCGAAATATCGGCAATACTAAATGCATCGCCTGCTACAAAGGGCGACGTGTTCAATTGTTGGTCTAAGGTCGGTAGGAAGTCAATGACCCTTTGGCGTGATTCTATGCCCCAAGACTCGACACAATTTTCCCTGTCTTTATAGACACCGCTTAAATTACGAAAGGCTTGAAACCCGACCATTAATCCTTGTAACTCTATGATGCGTTGCCACATTTCTACTTTGGCGCGCTCAAGCGGTGTATTACCAAACAGTGAACGCTCACTCGGGTGGATTTCGTCTAAATAGCGGCAAATGGCAACGGATTCACACAGGTAGCTGCCATCATCGAGTTCGAGTAATGGAATGCGGCCATTTACACTTTTGGCTTTAAATTCAGCGCTTAAATTTTCCCCTCCGCGGATATCGACGTTCACTCTTGGCACTTCTATGCCTTTTTCCGCAAGAAAAATACTGACGCGGCGCGCGCTGGGAGTCGGAGCTAATTCGTAGAGTTTCATCTAAAGTCCTGTAGTTTTTATCAGTGCTTTATGCTCGATTTGAGCATATAAGGCTTTAACGGAACGATCGGTTAGGATAGAATTTACGTCATATCTAAACGATCAGTCAAGAATGATTTGCCCTTCAACTTTCTGCAGTAAAGAGGAATGGTAAAGCTGATCGTTAGCGCGTATTCAGAGATTAGGTCGCAGGCTTATGGCACGAAGTTGTAATTTTGATCGGCAAGAAAAACTCATATTGGCGATGGAGCTTTTTTGGCAAAAGGGCTTTGCCGAAACCTCGATTTCCGATCTCGTCGGCCATTTAGGCATTAATCGATTTAGTCTCTATAACAGTTTCGGCGACAAGCAGAAGCTTTACCGCGAGTGCCTCAGTTTCTACCTTGATCACTACTCCTTTGGTGCCTCAGATACTTTGCTGCATGAAAAAGCGGGCTTAGCTGAAATAGAAGCTTATTTAGCGCGCTTTGTTGCTTTGCAGCGGGAGCAAAAGTATGGCTGTTTTATGCAAAATGCTGTGCTCGAAAAGAGCCTTAACGATGAAAGTGTACTGCAGGAGTGTCAGCGTTTATTTTGCCGATTACAGACCTCATTCACCCAAGTGTTGTTGGACTGCCAAGCGCGAGGCGAGTTATTGGCCAATGTACAGCCGCATCAGGTCTCTGCATTTTTAGTACTGCAATTACAAGGGATTAGAGTGTTAGGTAAAGCGGGTGAATATGAGCTGTTAGACGATGCATTTGCGGTATTGCAGGGCTACTTAGGCAGTTTAAATACAAAAGTTTAAGTGCAGTTTAACTACAAATGCTTAAGTGCAAATCATGCCGTTTAACAGCAAAAGTTGCTGTTTAAATAGCCTAGGTTTTGCCTAGGCCATTTTGCTTTTAGCAATCTGTTTTTAACGGTCTATTTTTACAAATCAATTGGTTAAAAGTCTATTGTCTAGAAATCCAAATCCAGCGCGAAACACAAATAGGCCATCAATTGAGTACAGTGCGCAAATTGCTCGGCACAGAAACGGGCGGCATCTGGGTGGCAGAGGTCTTCAAAAGCGATATTTTTTATGGCGATAAAATCTTTGCGTTTTAGCTCTGCCAGCATAGAGTGATTTTTATCAAATCCCTTTGGCGGTCTAATCAAACTGTCACCATCCATGTTAAACCCATGACTCAGCAAGGTTTGTAGCGCCTTTTTATAGCCATTGGGATTCTCATCGATACAAGTGCGAATGGCATTTAAGGCTTTCGATTCTGGGTGCCAAATCCCCGCAGCAATAAAACAGCCTTCTTCGGCAATGTGCACATATAGCCCTGGCGCATGCACGTCTTTGCCCTGAAAATGCCGAAATTGAATACCGACATTGGTTTTATAGGGCGTTTTATCTTTACTGAAACGACTGTCTCGCTGTGGGCGCATCAGACTGCCACCGACTTTTTTCGGCACCGCAGTCAGTCTAGGTGAGAGGGCGAGAATACTAGGCTGCATTTGCTCGATAAACTGCAGCGCGGGGGTTCGCACAGTCTCTTCGTATTCTGCTTGGTGGGCTTTAAACCAGTCGCGGGAGTTGTTTTGCGCCAGTTGATGTAAAAATTGCAAACTCGTGGCACTGAACGTTGCACCAGTGGCAAAGGGAATTTTAGTTGTGAGAGTGGCCATTATTGGTGAACCTTTTTAATGCAAGTGAAACAGATTGTTCTGAACTCAATAAGTTTGTACTGAGCGAAAATAATACCTTAAAAATGATCTGTTTTTATTAAATAAGTATTTTATCACTGTTAGTTCTTCAAAAAATATCACTTCAACTTAGTTAACCCTATGCTTTACTTAGTTTTTTAAATCTATTATTAACATATGAGTTGCCAGTAAGATAATGCGAACCTGACGGTTCTTTTTACTACGTGGCGACATTCGTTTGAGTTTAACCTATGAGTTTTAAGCATAAATAAAAGTAACGTAATGGGACCTGTGTAGAAAACTTATAAAATATAAGGTTATCTCGCCGTGTCATCTGCCGTCTAAAGTCTATTTATGGCATAATCCATGTTTTACTTGGCATGAATGATAGAAAAATGACTGAAAATGAATTGTTAACCCGCTGTGGCGGCAAGTGTGAACTGTGTGGTAGCGAGCTTGAACTCTCTATTTATGATCTGCCGGCTTCAGATGGCTATGAGAATGAGATCATGATTTGTGAAACTTGCAGTAGCCAAATTGCAGCAGCGGATACTATGGACATGAACCACTGGCGTTGTTTGAACGACAGCATGTGGAGTCCTGTACCGGCAGTTCAAGTGATGTCATATCGTATGCTTAAGCGCTTAAATGGTGAAGGTTGGGCGCAAGATTTACTGGATATGTTGTATCTTGAAGATGATGTAAAAGCGTGGGGCGATGCTGAAGTGGCCGCAACGGGTGATGATACAACACCAACATTAGACAGTAATGGCGCCGTGATCAACGCCGGCGATACTGTGGTGATTATCAAAGATTTAAACGTTAAAGGCACCAGTTTTGTGGCTAAGCGCGGCACTGCAGTGCGTAACATTGCATTGACCAATAATCCAGAGCATATTGAAGGCCGTGTTAACGGTACTCGTATTGTGATCCTGACGTGCTTCGTTAAAAAGTCTTAAGTTGTACCTAGTGTGGGCTCGATTTATCGAGCCGCACACAATAAAAAACCGTCATGCTCGTTAATCGATATGGCGGTTTTTTTTATTTTAAATGTGAGTCTTAAGATACGCAGCGCGTGGCTTGGTACTGGCGTGCATAGCCTTGCGGATTAAATTGCCAAGATAGTATCCACGCTATCAGACTTAAGCCCCCGAGCAACAACCACGCACTGTTAAAGCTGTTGAAATTATCGCGAATTAATCCGGCAATCCAAGGCGAGATAGCCGCTATGGTATATCCCACACCCTGCACGAAGGCTGTTAACTTACCCGCTAACATCGGATTTTGTTGATGATCCATAGTTACAATCAGCCCTAGTGGAAAAATCCCGCCTATGCCTAAACCCGCAAGTCCCGCCCATAAAAATAGTGACACTTGAGGGGCGAGTGCAAGCCCCATAAAGCCGATGAGTTGCAGTAAGCACAGTAGGGCTATAATGGCGCGTCTGTCCGTTGACTTACTCGCTAGCCAAGGAAACACTAAGCCCGCGATCACTTCCATGCTGGTTAAAAAACCTAACACTAATCCTGATTGAGTTTGGCTATAACCTAGCTCGACTGCGTAGGGGGCTAACCATGCCAGCACACAGACATAACAGCTTGTGCCTAAAGCAAAAAATATCGCCAATAACCAGCTGCGACGAAAACGCCAAAAGCTAAGTTGCACAGCTTGTTTTTCAGTTTGACTCGGTAATGCGGCTTTGTGCTTAACAATAAGCCATAGCGCGAGTGCCAGTAAGCCTAGCCAAGTCCAATGACCTAATCCTGCACGCCAACCTAAGTTCATCCCGATAAAAGGCGCACTGCTTGCGGCCACAGCGGCGCCGCCCATAATGGCTGTAATATAAAGCCCCATCATTAAGGGCACCCGTTCACCGAAATTGAGTTTGATCATGGCAGGCATTATGGTCTGAATAAGGGCTATACCTACTCCGGCCAGTAATGCCGAGCAGATAAGCCAATTGGCATCTATTGCCCAGAATCGCATCGCCGTGGCAAGGATCAGCAGGAGCAATGATCCCGTCATCACGGTATTAAATCCTAACCGTTTAGCGATACTAAAGCCTGCAAAACAGCCGAGTCCCATGGCGAGTACGGGCAGCAATGTCAGCATAGACGCTAAGGTAAAACTTAAGCTGATATCCTCTTGTATGCTGGGCAGCAAAGGCCCGACGGAGGCGAGAATGGGACGTAAATTTAGACCGATAAGAATGAACGCGAATCCGAGCAGCAATAAATTCGCTTTCTCTGTCTGGGGTGACGACATTGTTTTCTCCAACAAAAACGGATATCAGTTTACGAAAAGTCTATAGGTGTGCACTGTATTAGATGCGAGTGTTGCGTTGCTTAGGTTTTTATCCTCGATGGGTTTAAGGGATAAACAACGCAAAAGAATCTCTTTTAAATGTATCTCTACATAAAGATATTTTAATTTTGCGGGAAAATGTCTAATATGTAAAGAATCTTTATGTAGAGATAAACCTATGGCGGCAAAACCGATGACATCAAACATTAAGATGGCTAACACTAGTCCAGCAGAAATTGACTCCACCATGACAATCAATCAACAAGATGGCCTTGACCGAATTGTTAATCAGTGGCAACAACAAGGAGTGCTAGAGGATTTGATTCCTATGGCGGCGCTGGGTCGTATTGCCCGGTTAACGAAATATATTGAGGCGATGTTACTGCAATGCCATGCCGAATTCGGTTTAGGTCAAGGCGAGTTTGATGTGCTCGCAACCCTAAGGCGTGCGGGGAAACCTTTTATGCTATCCCCCTCGCAACTGTATCAAAGCATGATGTTAAGTTCAGGCGCTATGACTAGCCGTTTAGACAGACTTGAAAATAAGCAGCTTATTGAACGAGCGCACAGCAAGGAAGATCGTCGCGCCGTACATGTGTCGTTAACCCTTGAGGGTAAGGCGCTTATTGATAAGGTTTTGCCGCATCACATTCAATGTCAGAGTACACTGTTAACGGGCGTTTCTACTGAGGATAGGCCTATTCTATTGCAGATATTAAAAACCTGGTTGAATCAGTTTGAGCCGCAATAAAACGTTTATTTTACGGTACTTAAATCAGTTTATTTATCATCACACGCTCTACAAAGTATAGACAAATCATCAAATTCATAGCTTTATGTTTAAGGGTACAGTTCTAGCCCTGATGGGCAGTGCCAATGTGTGCAGCGGGATAATATTTGATAGTACAAGGGAGTCGCCATGGTAAAAAGACGAGAAGCTTTTGAGTTAGCAGGAAACCGAGTCACCGCAGGAACCCAGTTAGGGATCAAATTACCCGCTGCAAAGTTATATACCGATACGCAACTTGATATCCATGTAGAAGTGTTTCACGGGACTAAACCTGGCCCTACGTTACTGGTGTGCGCCGCTATTCATGGGGATGAACTTAATGGTATCGAAATTTGCCGCCGACTATTAGCCAGAGTCAACCCTAAAAACTTAACGGGCACGTTAATTGTGGTGCCAATAGTTAATGTGTTTGGTTTTATTCAACAATCCCGTTATTTACCCGATCGGCGCGATCTTAATCGTTGCTTTCCTGGTTCCAGCAAAGGGGCGCTAGCCAGCCGTTTAGCGAATTTATTTGCGACTCAACTATTAGTCCATGCAACCCATGTAATTGATTTACATACCGGCGCCATCCATCGGGATAACTTGCCGCAAATTCGCTGCGATACAAATAACGAAACTATGCTCGCGATGGCGAATGCCTTTGGTGCGCCGTTGATCATGCACTCAAAGGCGCGCGGTGTATCTATGCGTGGCTATGCGAATCAACAAGGCATTCCTTGTATTTTGTACGAGGCGGGTGAAGCGCTGCGTTTTAGTGAATTATCGATAAAATCTGGCCTAAAAGGTGTGCTTAACGTGATGCGCAGTTTAGGCATGCAAAAGGGGCGGGTGAGCAACAAGGGCTCAAGTGTTAGCGCTATCCGCAGTTATTGGGTACGTAGTGAATCCGACGGTTTAGTGAATATGAAGCTTAAGCTCGGCCAACGGGTCACTAAGGGATATATCATTGCACATATCGTTAGCCCTCACGGTGGTGACAGTGTGGCGATTCGTGCGCCTACTGACGGCATCATTATCGGGATCAGTAATATTCCTGTGACTAATGAAGGTGAGGGTATGTTCCATATTGCCCAGTTTGAAGGTGATGAAATTGAAATTGCCAACGAACAACTCGATGAATTTTTGATGGAATATGCTTGATTAGACAACGAGAAGATAAAAGATGAAATCAGTCGTGTTAGGTGAAAATACCGTAGTACCCACCAAAATTATCTGTATTGGACGTAATTATGTCGACCATATTCATGAGTTAGGTAATGAAATAACTGACGACATGGTGGTATTTCTAAAGCCCAACTCGGCAATTTCGACTGTACTGCTTGCTAAGCATCAAGGCGAAACTCTGCATTATGAAACTGAGCTGTGTTTTATGTTTCAAGATGGACGTTTTAGTAGCGTTGCTGTGGGTTTAGATCTCACCAAACGTGAGTTACAAACTCAATTAAAAGCAAAAGGCTTACCGTGGGAACGGGCAAAGGCCTTCGACGGTGCCGCATTATTTAGCCCTTTTGTAGCGATTGATGATGTCGAGGCTGCGCTGTATTTTAGTTTGAGCATCAACGATAAACAGGTTCAAGAGGGGAGTATAGATTTAATGATTTATAAGCCCCAGTGCATAATGTCAGAGCTACGAACGTTTATTAGTTTAGATGAAGGTGACATTGTTATGACTGGCACACCCAAGGGCGTGGGGATGATTCCAACTAATAGTGTATTTAACGTCAAGCTATACCGTGGTTCGCAACTCAGTGCTGAACCTTTACTCGAATGGCAATGGTTAAGTGTTTGATAAAAATCTTTAAATGAAGCCGAATGACTAGGATAGTTAGAGTCCTGCGACGGCTTCCATATCAAGTTCAATATCAGTGCAACCTTTAGCACAATAGATGCCTGTCATTTGTTCTGCTTTTACCTGCTCAGGCAATATTACTTTTAGTGTTTGTTTACAGCTAGGGCATTGTACAGGCTTGCCCTTGAATACTCTTTTAATAAGATTTTTCTGCTCATTAAATGAGCTTGCAGTGGATTGATTTAATATGGCAAAAGGGCTGGTAGAAGCAGTTGTCATCGGCAGAGGGATCCATTATTAAGGCTAAGTGAATAAGAACAAATTAGTCAGGCAAGATATCTCGCCAATTTGAGGGATTATAGCCTGAGTTGGCTCTTTATTGAAAAGACCAATATCAGTACGCCTCCCAGTACTTTTACTCATGTTTTAATTTCTTGGTCATTCCAAGTACATAAGTGAACTCAGTCTAACCAAAATATAAAATATTTTTTACTTTTTTGATTTTTCCCCGCACCGTTTTAGTCCACTATCTGTAATACTGCACCAGCATTGATTTGATGTTTATCAGTGTTTAAAACGTAGCGCGCCAAGAGCGTGATTGGGGGAGATAAAATAAGTATGTTTTCAAAATTAACCATAACTGCAACCTTAGTGATATTGAGCATACTCGCTGCGGGTATTTACCGTTTTAATCTGACCAGTGATGATCTTTATGGTGAGATTGAAGAAGAGCAGGTGATGTTCGATGACAGCGCTGTTAATGAGGTTATGGCGGAGCAACCCATAAAACCGCAAGCGGGAGACGTTGAATCGGCAACATTTTTTGATAGTGAATCGGTTGTCAATGCATCGGAAGTGATGTCAAAACTCTTTAACTTACAGATAGTTAATTCTTTTAACGTTATTTTACCTGAAAGTGCTAAGCCTGTTGAATTGACCCATTTTATTAAGATTAATCAGACAGATTTGGCTATAGGAGATTATCAAGATGGTGAGGTAAAAGGTCGAGTGTTATTTGATTATTTGCGTATCACACCGCTTAATTTTGATCCAGCCCTTGAGCCAGATACCCAGAGTAGCGCTCCAATTCAAGACGATCCTACAGTGCAGATTATGCCTTTTGTTGCCCCCTTTATAGTTACGACCCAAGGCTCGGGAGCATTTTGGTATCTTGGATTTTTTAATCTTGATTATGAATACAAAAGCCTGAAACATTTAAACAGTGTGATGCTTGGCGATAGAATTGAAATTGAGAGCATTGAGCCTATCTATCCTTTCGAAGCACCCTATAAACTGTTAGTCACTTATCGGGATAGGGCGCCAAATCAACCTATGTCAGCTAATCCTGAAATCGTTAAAACCTTAGAGGTGAATGTGAGCGAAACCGGCATACACTAACTAAGTGCTTGGCCACCTTTGATTACAGAGTCCAGCTACGAGTAGATGTCATGGTTATTAGTCGCGTCACGTTTAAACGTATGCTTTGTATCTGTCAGGTAAAATATTTTAAGGTGAGTAGGTTAACTAAGAGTTATGTGTGGAGTAAGCATAAAAAAACCAGCCTAGGCTGGTTTTTTATGACTCTTTTTTATGAGGTACTCTAAAAAATAATCTACATTTATGTACGGTTAAAATTGCGAGTATTCGTGAGTTCTAAGAGGCTTTTTTAACCACTTTAATCTTATCAACGACCTTTTTCACATCGTCGGTATTTTCAGCGATTTTAAGTGCTAACTGACGTTCAGCATCGCTCGCAACCTCACCTTTTAAAGTAACAACGCCATTGGCGACATTAACATCAATCTGGGTACCAGAAACATCGGTTGAAAATAGTAAACGAGTTTTGATGACGGTAGCAACTTTAGAATCGGTTAAAGTGGCGACAACTTCACTCGTGCCTTCTTTCTCATTCATCACTGTTAGTTGGTTATCAACATCTTTCACGCCGTCTAAGCTTTTAATCAACTCAGTGGCAAGTGCTTTATCTACGCTACTTTCTACTTTACCTGTTAGTGTCACCTTACCGTCTTTCACATCGGTATTGATGTCAAAGGAATTCAGGTTAGTGTTAAGCAGTAAAGTGGTTTCTGCTTTACCATCGATCCATGCATCTTTAGCCCCATCTTTCCAGTCTTGAGCGGCGACATTTAAGCTGATTGAACCGACAAGTAAGGTCGCAATTATTGATGCTGCTACAGTTGTGGTTTTCATAAGAATATCCTCCGTTGTTTTCTTGAATAAAGATAATGCTCGAATCGTGCCATCTTTTATATTTGATTGATTTTAAAGTCATTTTTTATTTTTACGGATATTAAGTTTATTTTTCTTCTATTCTTTTCGGTCTTTTTTACCGACTCAATGTAATTGTTGCATCGCAGTTTTTCAGCTGTGGGAGCGTGGGCGTCAGTGAAATATAAACCTTAAGTAATAAAAAACCGCACTTTGTGTGCGGTATGGCCTAAGGCGAACTCGAATGTTAACGTCGGCAAAAAGAGATCATTTCATCACAACTGCTTTGTAGCCAAGCGGCACTATCGGCAAGCTTTTGGGCAATATGAGGTTGATAGACTTGTTTAACGGCATGTTTTAGTTGTACTAACCTGCATTGTTCAAGTTCAATTAAGTGGGCGACGCCCTTATGCCAACAATCTTGTTGAAGTAAGATTTGTGCCTGTGCGTAAGTCGTATGCTGTGTATGTCCCCCGTACGCTGGCAAGGCTAGGTATGCTGTATTTGATAGTATAATTCGCCGTTGTGGTGGATCCAGCAGTGCCAATATTCGTTGGTAGATATGTATCTGCATTGAAAAAATACGTTTCAGATTGTAGTCGTCAATCGCCGTTATAGCGTGAGTGTAAAACCTCAAGCTATGCTGACTAGATGTCACAATCTCATCAATTAACATGATGTCTGCGTTGATATCGGTCTGATGTTGCACAACATTAGACTTCATAATGTGCCTCCTTAATGCGTGTAGCTAACATGCTTAGTAAATAATTGAATGTTGTTCAGCTACCATGCATTTTTTGTTCTCTTTTTAAGTGATATTTTAAGAGGCTGATTTTTAGAATGATATTTTTTATACACACTAGATTAACGCTAGATTAACGCTTTTGATTAGGAAACTATTACCGCTCTTATTGTTAAAATTTCACGGTTAACATACAGTTGCTATCTACACACAGGGAGTGAAACTCGCATGACTCGACCCACACTTTTTTATCATCTGCATGACATTGGCAGCGAGCAAGCCTTAATCCAACTTGAGGGAGCAAAAGAGTTTAATAAATTACGCAGTGTTGATGATATCTCTTGGCTAGCACAACTTGAGTCGAATCGTATTGATGTAGCAATTATAGAGTTACCCCGCCTGAGCCATGAAGATTATTTAAGCTTAATAGAAAGTGCTGCGATGACACATATCGAGTTTATCTTTCTGTCTGATGGGCAACCTAATCCGCATCTTGATAAATTAATGTCCCAGTGCGCGGGTTACCATTTTCGCCAGCCCTACGATATGGCGCTCATTAGCGATACTTTAGCTGAGTTTGCACAGTATTTAGTGTCGACCTCCGTCCACCGCCCACGACCTTTTTCGAGTGAATTGGACCAATACGGTGTACTGGTTGGCTCTTCGGGCGCTATGCATAAACTTTATCGTACTATTCGCCGAGTTTCAGTGACTGACAGTAATGTGCTGATCATCGGTGAAAGTGGTGCTGGTAAAGAACTGGTTGCCAATACCATCCATCTTGCCAGCCCACGGGTGAATGCACCTTTTATTGCCATTAACTGCGGGGCGTTGAGCCCTGAATTAGTGGATAGTGAGTTATTTGGTCATGTAAAAGGTGCCTTTACCGGTGCCAACCGTGATCATAAAGGGGTGTTTGAGCAGGCCGAAGGGGGAACGCTATTTCTTGATGAAGTCACTGAAATGCCCATTGAGCATCAAGTTAAGCTATTGCGGGTGCTTGAAAATAGCGAATATCGTCCCGTTGGTGGCGCTAAGGTGCAATTAGCCAATGTGCGTATTGTGGCGGCAACCAACCGCGATCCTATTATGGCGATTGAAGAAGGGCATTTCCGAGAGGATTTATACTTCCGCCTAGCCCAGTTTCCTATTCGTGTTCCTCCCTTACGAGAACGTGGCGATGATATTATCGGGCTGGCGCGACATTTTTTGGCTTACCGTAATGTGGCTGAAAAGCAAAGTAAGTATTTCACTGACGAGAGTATTCAACTTATTATTGCTCATCCTTGGTGTGGCAATGTGCGTGAATTAAAGCATGCCATTGAGCGGGCGTATATTTTGGCAGATCAAGAGATTCTCCCTAGCCATTTGCAATTAACTACAGCAAGCCAAATCAATAGTCTAGAAGCTGAACACGTTGTGATCCCTCAAGGAATGCGTTTAGACGATTTAGAAAGGATCGCCATTTATCAAGCGTTAGAAACGACTCAAGGTAATAAAACTGATACGGCAGAGCAACTTGGGATCAGTGTAAAAACTCTTTATAACAAACTTAGCAAGTATGAGCATCAAGTTGAGTTAGATGAGCCTGCAGTAGAATAATCATTATATTTCGCTGATGCTAAGCTATTAGCATCAGTTTTAATTTGATGTTAGCCCGCGAGTTAACGGGCTGCAGTTAGGATCCTAGCATCAGTTTTATAATGCCTAAGTTTTTGGATTGATTTACAACAAGCGTGACCTCAATAGTGTTGGCCATTAAATATTGATGCTTTACGTCAGTCGTTATTTGCTTTGGCCGCCAATTAACTAAAAAACATTTATGATAAAGGTTACTCAGTTTCTGTTAGCGGATCCTGGTAAGGAATAAAAACCTTAAGGGATGCTGGTTGGATTTCAATATTTAGATCGTCTGGCTCAAATAGTTCGCCATCGATCACGTACTTATACTTCGGTTGGCAGCTAATACGCACTTTTTTGGCATGGGCGTGGTTAACTTTACTGCTGCGAGTTTGCAGAGTCTGCTCCGTCATGGCTGCTTTTTTATGTGCCTCAGAACGGTCTTCTTTAACCCATCCGGCCATCATGAGCTCTGCGAGACTCAAGAGTTTATCGCTAGGTTCATCCGCTGAATTTAACCAAGTAATATCGAGCAAACCATCCGTCATATTTGGCTCACCATCCCCCTGTGCGAGAACGCTGGTGAAGGGAGCGGCATTAGCGATAACAAGGCTGTGAGTGGTGATATTCTGCGGCTCGGCATCGTCTAAACTCAGCTGGATTGTTAATGCATTATTGGCTTTTACTGCGCGCCACAACCCATCAAGATAGGCGAGTTGCCCCAGGGCATTCTTACGCTCACGACTTGCAGATTCAATCATTTGTTGCTCAAACCCTATACCCACAAGTAACAACACTAAATGTCCATTACAGCGGGCGGTATCTATGGCTTGGTAATGGCCTTGTATAATATTATCCAAGGCTTGAGATACAGGGATCAGTTTACTGCTTAAGCCGAATAGCGCATGGCTTAAGGCGTTGGTAGTACCTAATGGGATAATGCCTAATGCGATATCGGTATCGACAATTTCTGAGGCAACCTCAGTCACTGTGCCATCACCTCCGCAGGCGATAATAATATCAGCGCCAGCATCGCGGGCTTGTTTGGTGAGGGTGTTGGCTGAAACGTCTTCAGTTGTTAACGCTAAATGAACATCAAAATATGCCTTAAGTTCACCTTGAATTTGTTCGTTATATTCTTGCCATTTTCCGCCACCCGAGACAGGGTTAGCGATAATCCATGCCATTTTATGGATGTTAATTTGTTTTTGGTGGTACATTTTTTCAACGGCTCTTAATTGCCATTTATTTAATCCCGCCGTTTTGCGGGCTTGTTTTATGCGTTGCAAAACCTTAGGGAAACTTTGGTGTTTATCTTGGCAAACAAGATAGGCCGCAAGAACCAATACTGAGCGGCCACGGCCCATAGCACAATGAATGAGTACGTTTTTTTGAGCTCTCACTTGGCGGTGTAACCAGTTAACCGCTTGATTAAGCTGGGCACTCGTTGGCACACTATGGTCTAGAATGGGAATATTTAAATATTCGATATGATCTTCAAATTGTGACCAATCCAGCGCATCAAATTCAGCAGTAACATCGAGAATCGCGGTGATCCCATTGGCTTTTATCTTGGCAAGATCGGCAGGCACTAACCTGCTACCGAGGTAAAGTTGCTCGTCAATCTTTTGCATTGACGGTACAGAATCGTATTTTCTGGCCCAGTAATTATAGAATTGACTGCCCAGTAAAAAAGGAATAAACCCCCAGCGAATATACCAAGGAATAGTGCCATCTTGGCGTTTCCTAAAAATACTCGCCATATTAAACCAATACGCCGAGCTGACTAAAAATAGTGACAAACTTACCCAAGCATATATAAACGTCAGCAGAGGAGAGGTACCGATTATCGCAAAATAGGCCAGTATTACAGCACCCACAGAATAGAAATACTTGATGTGAATATTGGCTAGCATGGGTCTCCTCCAAGGTCATTGGTATCCGTTATGGTAGGTAATTTATTGCGGTTCAGGCGGATCAAAAAGGGTGGTAATAGATTTATCTATTACCACCCTTAAACTTAACGGCTATTAGCACTTTTTATCTTTAGCATTAACGCCTTCTTTAACATCTTCACAGGCATCTTCGATAGCGTTACCTGCATCGGTAATCGCTTCATCAATTTTTTCACCCGCATTTTCGGCTTTGTTATCACTACAAGCGGATAAACCTAAAGCAAGAAATAATGTTAGTGCTGCGGTGCTCATCAGGGTAAATGGTTTCATATCTATTCTCCTTTCTAAAAAATTAAAATTAAAGTCGCGGTCCTTTACCTTTAAAGGCGTTGATCAGCAGTGAAATCACGAGTAATACAATAAACAAAAAGAAAATGATTTTTGCGATCCCAGCTGCGGCGCCCGCAATACCGGTGAATCCAAATACACCTGCAATTAGTGCAACAATTAGAAATATCAATGTCCAACCTAACATATAAACCTCCTTGCCCTTGTATTAATCCTGCATCTGACCTTTTGTATCATTTGAAGGTTAATGGCGACTGGTTAATGGTAATGGTTATATTGCTATCTTAGTGCCAACTTTTACGCGTGGCATTAACTACTTGATTTTATTTGTATTTTAAAATTCACATCAGTGTGTGTAGGCCATGAAGTGGGGAGGGGGTAGGCAATTTTTACCTAACCTTCGGTAAGAGTTTCAGTCGTAAAACGCCCCAAATAACATCATGCATAATCCCATTAAAATACAGCCTATTTAAAAGTATAGCCTCTTAATAAATAACGTTTATTAAAAAGCCGACATTGTTATAAGTGTTGGCTTTTAGTAAGACTGTCTGCTGCTAGCGTTTAAAAACGATTCAGCGGTTTCCAGCGTAGTAGTGTGACCGGAATGCTCGCGCCTTGGGATAACAGCAGGTTAATCCGGGATTGATACGCTGCGCCTACCATTAAATGTTTGGCTAAATCCACCGCATTACGGGCCTTATAGTCATCTAAATAACTGCCTTTGGCCCACGCATTAAATGCGCCGAGCGCTGGGCCTGCCCAAATTTGGTAATCCATTTCGCGGCCGACTTCACCTGTGTTCGACCAGCGGCTAGACAGACCCAAATACCAGCGGAAAATCAACGCCATCTTACGTTTTGGGTTATCCAGTGCGCGCTCGATTTGCTTAGGATCGCGCTCGTTAAAGTGGGCGACTGTGCCCGCCCAAATATCATCGAGTGATGAACGGAACACTTGCTCTTCGAGTTTTTTACGCTCGTCCGCAGGGATGGCATCAATTGAATCGTAACGGGTATAGATTTCATACAGCTTATTGGCGCGCATTGGGAACAGAGTGCCGCGCTTAACCACTTGTAATTTCACGCCCATTTCGAACATATCGGCGGCAGGCGCCATAGTTACATCGGCCATTTCTGTGGTGGCGAGTAACTTACGGGTGTGTTCACTCGCGCCCGCTTCGACGCAAGCTTGGTTGATAGAACCTGTGACGATAAACGCCGCGCCCATGTTGAAGGTGGCTAATGCTGCATCGGGTGTACCGACGCCGCCGCCAGCACCCACGCGGATGGGTGTCTTGTATTGATACTTAGCTTGGATTTCATCTTTGAGCGCCAAAATCGTCGGTAATAGCGTGACCAATGGGCGATTGTCGGTATGGCCGCCTGAGTCGGCTTCGGCTGTGATGTCGTCTGCCATTGGCACAAGTTGCGCCATCGCCATTTGGTCTTGGCTGATAAGGCCGTCACTCACTAATTGCTGGAGGATTTTGGCTGGCGCGGGCTCCATAAACTTAGTCGCGACTTCGGTACGGCTGATTTTGGCGATGACTTTGTTGCCAATGACGATGTCGCCATGTTCGTCGCGGCTCAAACCCGCCGCGCGGTAATAGACGATTTGCGGCGTTAAACCTAAAAATGCCGAGGCTTCGACCGTGCGCACTTTATGTTTTAAGAACAACTCAACACTGCCGCGCTCTAATGCGGGCTCGCTTGGGCTGTGAATTAAATTAAAGGCGTAGGGACCATTGGGTAGCGCCGCTTGAATGCGGGTAATGGCCGCTTCAACGCGGGATGGAATTAACCCCGCCGCGCCAAATGAGCACAAAATGCCCGCTTGGCCTAGGGCGATAACCAGTTCTTCGGAGGCAATACCGTTGGCCATCGCGCCGGCGTAGTAAGCGTATTTGACACCGTGGACGCGGCGAAAATTACTGTCGCCTAAACTTTGGGTGCCAAGGGCAGGGGCAAAGGCGCTGACAGGATGTGAGCCCAATGGCGCTTGGCTGTCACTGGTGGTCACTTCAGCCGTTTGCGCTATGCCTAAGCCTTTTTCACTGTGATTGACTAAGTAACAGGCTTGGCTTAAATCTTTGAGTTTTTTGCCTAATGAGTCGATATCAAAGCTCAGCTCTGCATCGTTGACTTGCCACGGCCAAGGGCTGAGTTTTTCGTTATTACTATTGAATTGATCTAGAGTATGGCTAGTCATCTTGGGTCTCGTTTTTATTGCTACTGCGTTGTTATTACTTGAGTAAAAAGTTCGGGTGTAAAAAGCCAACGCAGCGGCAGGATTATTTTTAAGTGATTCAATAAATAGAATTTACCGCATTAGGCTTCTTCAATACAGATGGCGATATCTTTGACTTCATAAATCCGCAGACCATCTTTACTCAAGTTGGCATCGCCCATAATGATGCGTTTGCCATTGTCGTCTGTCACGCTGGTAATGTGTACATCCAGTGACATCTGCTTGTTTAATGGGTTGATTTGGCCGCGATACTTCCATTTGATATCCGATAATATCTGGCCGAATTTTGGACTCTTAAAGCCCGCACCAAGGTCTTGGTCAATCGCATAGGTTTGCATCAGCTCGATAATCGCTTCAACCCCTAATGAGCCTGGCATTACCGGATCTTGATGGAAGTGGAATTGGAAGAACCAATCACTCGGGTCAATGGTGCGCTCGGCGTACAAATAGCCAAGGCCCGCTTTACCGCCAGCTTTCACGATTTCAGCCTTGTCGATAAAGTTAAGCTGACCGCCCGCTAAACGGTAATGCGGCTGACCTTCTGGCGCGTTAAAGCTGCGATGCTGTTTATCTAACAGATTGATTTGGCTATCGGCGGCTATACCATTTTGCACATGCCAAGGCTGTGTGGTTTTGCCGTTGTCTATGCCGAGTTGGTTTTTCAGCGCTTCGCCCTTGAAGTAACCAAATACCGCTTTACCTTGGTAGAAAGGCTCTCCATCGCAGCTTAATTCGAAGCTAAAATTCTGGATAATGTTACTGCCAGCAATCACAGTCGATAACAGACGTGAGTCGTTCACTATGGTTTTACCGCGTAAATCCACATGGCGCAGCAGCTTACCGCTACCGTCTAAGTTGCGGAAAAACAGCTCTTGGCCGGGGAAGCCCAAGGTGGTGCCCATATAGCCTGAGATAAAGCCGTTTGGCTGCAGTGATATTTCCATCAGCACAGAATAGGGCATCACGGCTTGATGGCTATTTTTGTCGTAATACCAAGCGTTTGCGGGCACTTCGTATTCAGCGATACACGAAGAGGGCTTTTTCAGCTCGCCGCGTTTGCCGTCAATTGCAATGACGCGAGTCGTGAGCTGCAAATCACCGCAAGGCGTGCGCGGTGGAATAAGACCGCGATAGATGCTGAAATCAGGGCCGAAGCAGTTTTCGATATCGCCAGTGGCAAATTCGAACATGTGATACGGCGTGAACGGCAGGGTATCGGGCACGCGGTTAGCGTACTTTGAATCCGCTGGCGCAATCGGCGCAGACACATGCTTAAGCGGCACTACGCCTTTATTGGTTGGTGCAGTTAAATCTGGCAGCTGCGCCATCAGCGGCGCAGCTAATGATACGGGTGTTGTTGAAACCAGCGGCGCAGCCGAAGCAGTATTTTTAGCTACATTTTTAGTTGTATTGTTAGCTGTGCTGGCATGATTATCCGCGAGGTAGCGGGTGCATTCGGCTTCTTCTTTGATCATCACCCCAAGGTTTTGGAAATCCACCACCACTTTGCCGTTAAGCAGAATATCGATATTCGCCTTAGCATACGGGCGCGGGCTCATACCTATTTCGGTGATTTCCATGCGATAGGTGAGCAGGCCAGATTGCGGCAAAACCTGACCGCGACAGCGCACTTTTTGTGATGCGTTTTCGAGCGGTTGGAAACGACCATCTTTAACACCGAGGTGCATTCCAATGTGCAGCATAAAGAATTGCAGTAATTGACCACAGCCTTCGGCCATTAACGAGCCCGCCATCACTTGGTCGCCCTTGAAATGACATGGGAAATACCAATGATCGGCTTCGAGCTGCTTATGGCCTTGAACTGAACCTAAGCCCCACGCGCCGCCATGCACCTCAAGATTGCTGACCTGTTCAATCATCAGGAATTTTTCAGATGCAAAACATAAAGAGGGCTGCAAACCATATTGGGCTTGATGCGCCGCGTGTGCACCGCCAAAACAGCCACCGATATCCGCGCCGAGCAGTTTATGGATTTGGCTGTAATCAAATTGGTTTTGCGCGCAGTTCAGTAACGGATTAAAGCGCGGCTTATTCGGATTATTCAAGGCAAGGTTGCGCGCTTTGATTTCGGCTTCGGTGTGAATAACGCCTTTGCCGTCGGCGAGTTCCTTGTCGGTGAAGAAGCCGGCACAGCCGCCATCCATTTTCAGGATCAGCTTGTCGCCCACGAAACATTCGTAGGAGAAGAAGAACAACAAGGTATCGCCATTGCGGGCAAAGTGATTGATGGAAATGTCGTAGCGCAGGGTGTCGCCACCGCGCGGTAAGTCGCCAAGGAAGGTCAGGGTGCAATCGAGCAGACGATAAACGCGCTCGCCTTTATTTTCAAAGTCGATACCTAAGTAGCTGATCAGCATTAAGTCGCATTGACCCGATTCAACGGCCACGGCCCACGGGATTTGGCCATCGACCAAATACGGCGCGTCCACAGGAATGTCGTATTCTGTGGTCATGGTGCAAGGCTGATATTGGTTCATCTGGGCGTTTAATTTCGTTACCCGAGATACCAGTAAATAGTCTGTGGTTGGCAGGCGTACACGGCGAGAATAGCTGTCGATAATGGCGTAATCTTGGCCAAAGACGTTAGCGATATTACCTTCGGCGTACTCGACTAAATCCGCATAATCCCAAATGCAAGGCTTGCTTATCGGTGTTGGCGGCGTGTACAGAGGCACTTTTGCATGGTTTGGATAAAGCGCAGCTGGGTTTGCCTCTGAGTTAACAACTGGAGCTAGCTCAGGTGTATGAGCTGATGCATACGCTGGCGCCTGAACGATGGCTTGCTGTTGTAGCGGCGCAACTTGGTCATTGACGGCTAACTCGCTGGCAAGCTGGGCTTTCATCAAGGCATCGGCTAGTTTCAAGCCTTCAGCACGGCTTTGTAAAAAGGCTAGATGTGCTTCACGGGCGAGTTGCTGATTACGTATAAATGCAGCGTCTTTTAGCTCTGCTTGAGCGGCGTTGTTATTGGGTGTACTTAGGGCATTAATTGGCATGCTGCTTAATGTCTCTTTTTGTAGAGCCGTGGTTGGGCTGCTTGTTGCAAAGCCACTCGTGTCTTTGCTCGCTATTGGGGCCAAATGTTTGCGTTGGCTGTGCGCTGGCAATGCCGTCATGGCTCGGGCTTTTTGTTGTATAGCATCAAGGCCTGCGAGCGGCGTATCAAGGATATGCTGATAGATATCGCGGCCACCGAGTGTCACTTGTTTTATTAAGTGTTTTTGCTCAGAAAGCGTTAAGTCTTGATCTAGCCTTTGCTGCAAATTGTATGCTTGCGTGGCACTTTGGCTGAGCAGTAACTGCGAGCATTTACCTTGGCTAAACGTGGCAACGAGCGCGTGCTGCTGAGCTTGAGAAGAATGCTTGTTAAGTTGCGCTTGATTTTTAAGCTGCACCTGATTTTTAAGCTGAAGCAGCGCGCTCAAAATACTCGCCATTCCCGCAGCGGCAAAGTTGTGGCCTAGGGTATCAGCGGCTTGGCTGCGCTGGTTCACACTCGGCAACAGGGTATTGAGTACCAACTCTGGAAGGCTGAGTTGCTCAACTGCAATACTGGTTTCAATCAAGCTAATCTGGCTGCTATTCACCTTGGCTTGGGTTAGCAAGTCATCGCAAATGCGCGCTGTGTTGCTATTACCTTGTATGTCACAAATCGCGCCAAATACTTGGCCGCTGATGTGACCATAACAGTCGCCATAGTTGTTGCTATTGGCATTGTCAGCGGCAGTGCTTGGCTGGGCTGCACTTGATTGTGTTGTCGTGAGCACTAATGCGCCTGCACCTTCACCAACTTTCCAGCCTGTGTCAGTGGCAGTAAATGCCACTGGCGATACGGCGTTTTTGAGGATCACTTGCTCAAGGCTGCCACTTAAATCGACGGCGGCGATCACTACGGCATCTAAGGATTCTTGGGATAACAGGTTTTCGGCCACATCGATACAGCGGGCGACCGATTGCTCCGCCGCCGAAATGGTAAAGGCAGGGCCGTTAAAGTCCCAAAGGGATGCGATGCGTGACGCCATGATATTGCCAATAAAACTGGTGTATTGATTCAGTTTGGCGGCATCGAGCACACTGTCCATGGCGATTTTTTCAAGGGCTAGATATTCCTCATGCGAGAGTGTTATCCCTTGTTTTTTAAGGCTGTCTGCCAGTTGAGTGTGTAGATTTACGCGGCCACGGAACTGGTGTAATTCCAGTTCAGTTTCCATCGCCACTAATACAGCAACCTTGCCACCGGGCTTTAAGTTGGCATCACGGATCGCTTCATCGGCCACTTTGATCAGCAGCAGTTGCTGGGAGATCAGGCGGTCATCCTCATTGGGCGGCACCTTAAAACGCAGGAAGTCAAAATCGAACTGGTCGATATATGCGCCTTGCGGTACAGAAAGCAAGCCAAAGTTAGCTAAAATCTCAGGATGTTTATCTAAGCCTTTCCAACGTTTAGTGGGCAGCGGGATAAAGGCATGTTGCCGAGTATGAATCGTGTTATCCAGTGCATTTATGGAGGATAAAGGCCCGAAGTGTGATGCTAAGCCAATGATATTTAATGGCGTATGCTGGTAACTTACTGTGGCTGTGGCTGCGGCTTGTTCATTCTTTTTGTTTGTATTGGCAGCATAGGATTCCAGCAATAAATGCGCGTTACAGCCGCCAAAACCAAACACAGAAACACCCGCGTGGCGGCGGTCATTGCCGGCTTTATCGGGCCAAGCATGCAGTTCTGTCGGTAGATTTTTAGCGCTAAATAAGCCCTTAGGCGAGGATATCGGCGCTGATAAGTTAATACTTGGCGGCAGTCGACCCGAGCGCATGGCAAAAATCATCTTCATGATCCCCGGCATGCCCGCGGCTGTGAGTAAATGGCCTAAGTTGGATTTTGCCGAACCGATCAGCGGCACTGCTGAGCCCGCGAGTTTGTCCTCAAAAAAGCGTTCCATCGAAGCGAGTTCGACCTTATCCCCAAGCGGCGTGCCTGTGGCATGGCATTCAATCACTTCGATATTGGCGGGCAGTGTGTTTGCGGCACTATAGGCGCGCTCGAAGGCTTGCACTTGGCCCTTGCTGTTGGGGCTTAATACAAACTGGCCTTTACCGTCGTTCGACAAACCAATGCCGCTAACGACGGCATAGATGTTATCGCCATCGCGCTCGGCATCTTCTAAGCGTTTTAAGACTAAAACCCCTGCGCCTTCTCCGGCGAATAAGCCCTTGCTGTTGCTATCAAAGGGCGCCGAAATACCATGGTCTGGGTAGGCGTGGAAAATCGAGAATCCCATGTTGATAAAGAAGGGATCTGCGCCCGATACTGCGCCCGCAAGCATCATATCGGCCTTGCCTGTGGTCAGGTAATCGCAGGCGAGTTTAAGTGCGTAAACCGAGCTGGCGCAGGCGGCGTCCAGACTTAACTGAGTGCCACCTAAACCGAGTGCATCGCTGACCAGCTTTGAGGCTGTGTGGGCAACGGCGCCATTGGCGACGTTTAATGCTTGCTCGACGTTTAACGCTTCTCCAGCGTGAGCTTGGTTAAAATCAGCCAGTTGAAAAGCGCTTTGGTTAAGTTTGTTTTGCAGCGCCTTTTCAACGGTTTGATGATACAGAGGCAAAAACAGTTCGTTGGAGCGGGCAGTGGGGAACGACAAGGTTCCCATCACGATACCTGTGCGCGCCAGTACGGCATCGCTTTGTGCAATCCCTGCGTCTTGGAGGGCTTTGCGACTGCAATCGAGTGCCCATAAAAAGCTTTCATCTAAACCGTCAAAGGCAGACTCAGGCAGTTGATAACCTTTGGCATCAAACTGGAAGTGTTGGATGTAGCCGCCTTTATCACAGTAAAAACGGTCAGACTGACCCTGCACACCTTGGTAATCGGCGGGATTAGCATTGAGCTTTTCGCGACTGATTTGGGTGCGAGAGTCTTTTTTATCCAACAGATTTTGCCAGAAGGTTTGCGGATTATCGGCGTCAGGATACTGAGTCGCGAGACCGACGATCGCGATTTTTGGCGCACTGTTTGATGCGCGGTTTGACGCAATGGTAGGTACGGTAGTTTTATCAATCGTAGGGGAATGCTGAGAACTCACTGGGGTTCTCCTTCTGGTAATGCTGCTGATGATAAAGGGGCTGCGTTAGCACTTAGTGGCTGAATGAGCGGCGCGAGCGAAAGCGGTACTCTGTGGCTTATCAGCTGAGCTAAACACTTGAGTAAGCTGGTGATCGCGTCAGCACCTTTGGCATTGCAAGCAATGGCGGCTGTCGCCGCGTTCGCAGTGCTTTGGCTTGCGTGGGCGTGGCTGATTTTATCTATGAGTGTGCTGGTTTGCCTATCGGCGCCCACTTCGACAAACAGCCTTGCGCCTTGCTCAGTGGCATTTTGAATGAGCGCACTAAAGTCGAGCGGCGAACAAAAGGTATCGGCAATCGCGCGGCCAATGCTGTGGCTATCAAGGGTTACTGGCGCAGTTTGCGCTGCGCTGATAAAGCGAATAGGCAGATCTTGCGCCGCCGCTTTCAGCGCCTCAGGTTTTAGCGCTTGAGTATAGAAATCTTGTACTTGCCCATGGACTAACATAGCTGGTGCGGTATGCATGGCCGTGACTCGATTGGCGGCAATCCCGCGCTTACCTAACTTTGCAAGCAGGGCTTTGCAGCTTGTTTCGCAACCTGCAATGACGCAGGTATCACCTTGAATGATGGCTAAGTAGGCGCGAGGGAACTCTGGCAGTAATGCTTTGATTTCGTTGCTATCGGCGCGCACCACAAAGCTGTTCCACACTATGGATTCATCATCCTTAAGCTGCCATGCTCGGCGCACTGCGGTTAGCTCGCCAGAAATGGCATGGTTGAAAATATCGCTATTTTCAGTGGCATTGATCATCCCGTGGGGCGTTTGCCACACATCTAGGCTGGCCCACATGGCCGCTTCGCCCATTGAGTAACCGAGCGCCATTTTAGGCTTAATATTAAAGACTTGGGTCAACAGTTTAGTGAATAGATAACTGGCACCCACGCCACTAATCGCTTGCTGACTTAGGTTCATGCCAGCCGCGGTTTTAACATCTGCCGCATATATCAGCGGAGATTGCAGCATGGCGCTTAAATCGCCTTCACGCTCCAGTTGGTGATACAGCGCGGGGAAATACTCATGCAAGTTATTGAACATATTGGCGTAAACCGTGCCAACGCCGGGATATACAAAGGTGAGTCCCGCATCCCCTAGCGGCTTAGCGGTAAAGCAGCTGCCCGCTGGGGTCTTAAAGTGTTGACCGTGATGATGAATAGCATCACTTTCAAGCGCCGTAAGCATGGCTTTGGCTTCAAGTCTGAGGTCATCAATCGATGCAGCCATTAAGACTAATGCTAGTGGTGCGTTGGCATCATAGCGTTCAAACCAAGGTTTGAGATATTCCGCGCTAAAGTCCGTGCTATTTTCCAGAGTGCCCGCACCATTTTCTACTGTGTTAACTATCTGCAATATTTGCGCGATGAGATCATCAATATTGTCAGCGCTTATCGGCACAAACAGCCTGTTTTCATCGACAAGGGCTTTGGGCGCGGCAAGTTGTGTGCCTTGGGTCAGCACTAGGCTCTGGCTTAGATTTCGAGACTCATCCGCTTGATGTGACGTCTTTGCTACAAGATTTAGACACAACACCCGCGCTTGATGTTGGTCGCTAAACCAATAGCCAGCTTGATGATTGGTGTTGTTTGTCTGTTTTATATCAGTAGTGCCTTTAAGCGGCGATTGTGTTCGCGCGGCGAGTGCGGTTACACCTTGGCGTAGCGCAACAAATGCCTCGTTGAGAGTGTTGGCGACAGTCTGATGTTGAACGGTTTGAGCTGGGCTGCGCTTTGCTGCCGCTAATGCCGCATTAGCAACAGTCGCCGCATTTTCAACTGCCACATTTGTAACACCTGTAGTCTCATTGCCAGCGGCAAAACCAGCAATAAACGCGTGGGCGTGAAGGCGCAGTTTGGCGGCGCGTAAACCATCGAGCAAATACAGAGACAGGGGCCGATTGCCATCATTGAATTTAAGTTCAACGAGCTTGCCTTGCTCAATAGCTGTTGTTGCTTGGCCTAACAAGGCAGTGAGCGACCTTTGCTCATGCACTGACGGTTCATGCTCTTTTGGTTCATGAGCTGTCGGCCTATGTACTGTCGATTGGTTGGCATTGGCAGCGCAAATCTGAACTCTTTCACGTTCCGCAAACGTGCCTAATACTTGGGCTGAGTGAGAGTCAAGGTTGACGGCATCGCCAAGCAACACTGCAATACGCAGTGGCTTGGCAAGCTTTTCAGTAATAACCGTGTCTGCAATAGCCTTGTCGGCATTAGCTGTGTCAGCTATCGACGTTTCAGTTTGGCCGCTATGGGTCGTTGCTAAAGGGTGGGCTAAGTTCACTCGACTTTTGCCTCCACGCTTTCAATGGCTTTATTCGCAGCGGTTTGATTAGCAGCAACTTTATTGGCTAAGAATGCACCGTTGAGGTTTTTGCTGATGGTGACTTTGGCGTTGTTCATCTCGCAGCTCAAGCGGCCATCTTGATGATACAGCGCAATATTGGCTTCAAGGGCACGGCCAGAGTGTTTTACCACCTCGAGCACTAGATAGCCTTTATCGCCAAAGGCAAACGGCGCATGGGAGATAAACTCACCAATGCTTGATGGCAAACTCGCCGCACCATATTTGAGTCTCGCCCACACCAGCATCGCCTGCAGCAACAAATCTTCCGCAAAGGCTTGTGAGCCTTTAGGGGCCAGATTGGGCACAAAACTCCCGCAGTCCGCTAACGCAACATGGGGAAGACTTACCTTGGCGACTAAGCTCGCATCGTCAAACTTCACCACAGACTCAATACCTTGCAGTCTTGGGCCGTGGAAAAGCGTGCCGTCGCTGTAAAGGCTGCTTGCGGTTGTGATGGCAGAAAGTCCTGCCAAGCTATGCGCGTCAAAGGCGGTTGCTTTGCTGTTAGTGGCTAAGTAATCGTTAGCCGCGTCATCAACAGTATCATCAACGACTAGGATGGCCTGATATTGCGGACGACCTTCAAAGCTGATTAAGGCACTGAATTGTCCACTCAAGTACTCGTCTGTGTCTTTCGCGGCTTTATCCGTTAACGCAATCGGTGCAAGCTCAAGTTCTAGCGTGATGGGGGCTGCACTTTCTAACGCTCCATTTTGTAACACGGCAGTGTCGAAAATAATGCCCTTCAACAGCTTGTAGCTTTGCACTTTGACAGGCTGCTTGAGCACATCAAAGGCGGCTTCACGCATCCACTGAATCGCGCACACAGTCGGTAATACGGGATTACCGTTAATGCAATGATCTTCAATAAAGATCATTGCCTTAGGGTCCAGTGTGCGCTGCAGTTTTACAGCGCTTATATTTACAGCGCTTATATTTACAGCGCTTGGATTTAAAGCGTTAAGCAAAGCATGCGGATCCGACGCGTCAGTGGTCAGATCCGCTTCAGGCTTTTTTAGATTACTACCTTCAGTTTCTTGTACTTCGTTAGGCGTGTCGTCATGAGGTGCGCTGCCTTGCATGTCAGTACCGACCAGCAATTGTGCGCCTGTATTGCTCAGTAATTGGCTCGCAAATAACTCAGCACCCGCCTTTAGCGGGATCACATAAACACCGCGATCCATAAACATCTTTTTCAGCGCAGGATTCACCATGCCGCCATCCCACGGACCCCAATCGAAGCTCATCACTTTGGCATTTGGCAGTTGCTGCGCCAGTTGCAGTGCGGCTTTGTTGAGTATGTCGTTGGACATAGCGTAATCGCTTTGGCCGGTATTGCCGTAAAAACCCGCCGCCGAAGAGAACAGGGCGATCAGTTTTACTTTATCTAAATCCAGTGCGGCAAGCAGATTGCTAATGCCTGTGACCTTAGTGCCATACACCCGTGCTAATTCATCTAAGGTCTTGTCTTGAATGTGTTTATCGGCGAGTACGCCCGCACCATGAATGATGCCGGTAATAGGTGATAACTCGGTGATCGGCACTATCGTGCTGGCGATCGCGTCTGGATTGTTAACATCGAGGCTTAAGTACTCGGCACTCGCGCCTACTGCGGTAAAGGCTTGCAGTGCTGCTGCAATTTCTTGGCTGCTTTGAACTGGCCATACTAAGGCATCCACTTGTTTTGGGGTGGGTTTCTCACCCAAGCTTTGAATATGGGCAATGGCAGCGGCTTTAAGTTCACTGTTATTCTTACCCTGTGCCCAAGCAGGAATGGCTTGTTGGCTGCTTCTGCCAGCAAGGATAAAGTGCGCCTTGCTGCGTTTTGCCAGACTCAAGGCACATTCAAAGGTCACGCCTTTTGCGCCGCCAGTCACCAGTATTTTATCTGCATTGGTCAAGTTAGCTGCGCTGTGGCGGGTATCTGCCTTGCCTGCAACTAAGGTTACGCGTGCCAGCGTTTCTGTTGCGCCTGCTTCACTCACACCGACTTCTAATAGCTTATCGGTTGCAAATAACTCAGCGATGACCGCATTGGCCAGTTGTTTGGCATCAAGTGCTGGCGCGATATCTAAGGCGCGGCAATGCACGCTTGGCCACTCGTGGCTCAAGGTTTTCGTCAGACCTGCTAATGCCGCTTGGTTTAACTCGCTGCGGGCAATTTGGCTGTGGTTAAGATAACCAAAACCACCGTCGATACGACTGACGCTGATAAAGCTGCTATCAGTATTTGCCGTTGCTGCTGTTGTTAAAAGCGGTTGTAAGTGTTTGGCGAACAAGAACGCTTGCTCGACCGACGCTTTGGCGGCACTGGACAACACTAAACCTTTCGCATCGGCTGAGGTTTTATGTTGTGGTTGCAGATGAATAAAGCCTGCAACTGTACCTAAGCTTTTGATCTCATTAATCACTGCGCTGATGCTGGTATCGTCAATCGCCGCCAATGTGAAGCTGGCAATGTGGCTATTGAGCGGTGATGCACTGGCTACAAGGCTTTCTGGCGAGCGCACAACCGCAACCGTTAGACCTTGAGCATGCAATTTCTCGGCAAGTACGCCAGCATTGTGACCATCATCGCTAATGATAATGCAGGCATCTTTAGCAAAAACACGTGGCAGAGCTTTTTGTGCTGATTGCTGCGTTAGCTCAGCCGCCGCTGGCAACTTTTTTAGCACTACCTCGCTATGGGGTGGTAAATCATGTGGTGGCAAATCGATAGTAGGTTCAGGCTGAACGACAGCGCTAATTGGCGCGGCATTCTGGCTTACCGCGTTTTGGCCTAGCTTGCTTTGCCCTATTTCTTTCGAAAAGAGTGCAACGATTTCACCTAAGGTGCGACACTCGGCCAGATCTTCAGGATTGAGTTCAGGCAAACCCGGTAGCTCGTCTTGCACTGTGCCTAAAATTTCAACGCGCTTGATGGAATCGATACCTAGATCGGCTTCCATATCCATGCTGAGTTCTAGCATTTCAGTGGGGTAGCCCGTCTTGTCGGCCACTACTGACATCATGGTTCGTTGGACTTTTTCAGCACTTAAGCCGTTATTTGTTGTAGCGGTAACAGTGACTTGCGCTGCTGTTGTAGCTGAAACCGAGCCAACCGCAGGTAGTTTGCTGTTCCCTATTTCTTTCGAAAAGAGTTCAACGATTTCACCTAAGGTGCGACACTCGGCCAGATCTTCAGGATTGAGTTCAGGTAAGCCCGGCAGTTCGTCTTGCACTGTACCTAAGATTTCAACGCGCTTGATGGAATCGATACCGAGATCGGCTTCCATGTCCATGCTGAGCTCCAGCATTTCAGTGGGGTAGCCCGTCTTGTCGGCCACCACAGCCATCATGGTTTGTTGAACAAGAGCAGCACTTAAGCCGTTAGATGCAGGAACTGCAATGGTTTGCGCAACTGGCGCTGCTGTCAAAGCAATAGCTCCCGCTGCAGGTAATTTGCTATTCATATAGCTTACGATTTCACCTAAGGTGCGACACTCGGCGAGATCCTCTGGGCTAAGTTCGGGTAAGCCCGGTAGCTCGTCTTGCACTGTGCCTAAGATTTCAACGCGCTTGATGGAGTCGATACCGAGATCGGCTTCCATATCCATGCCAAGCTCTAGCATTTCAGTGGGGTAGCCTGTCTTGTCGGCCACCACAGCCATCATGGTTTGTTGAACAAGAGCAGCACTTAAGCCGTTAGATGCAGGAACTGCAATGGTTTGCGCAACTGGCGCTGCTGTCGAAGCAATAGCTCCCGCTGCAGGTAATTTGCTATTCATATAGCTTACGATTTCACCTAAGGTGCGACACTCGGCGAGATCCTCTGGGCTAAGTTCGGGTAAGCCCGGTAGCTCGTCTTGCACTGTGCCTAAGATTTCAACGCGCTTAATCGAATCTATACCTAAATCGGCTTCCATATCCATGCTGAGCTCCAGCATTTCAGTCGGATAGCCTGTCTTGTCAGCCACCACAGCCATCATGGTTTGTTGTACTAACGCAGCGCTTAAACCGTTAACGGCAGGTGCGGCTGTTGCCACTTGAGTTGCCACATTTGCAGCAGTAATAGGCGTTACGATAATTGAACCCACTGCTGGAAGCTTGTCATTTTGTGTAAGCTTACTTTGCATGTAGTCAACGATTTCACCTAAGGTACGACACTCGGCCAGATCCTCTGGGCTGAGTTCAGGTAAGCCCGGCAGTTCGTCTTGCACTGTGCCTAAGATTTCAACGCGCTTGATGGAGTCGATACCTAAATCGGCTTCCATATCCATGCCAAGTTCCAGCATTTCAGTGGGGTAGCCTGTTTTATCGGCAACCACAGCCATCATGGTTTGTTGAACAAGTGCAGCACTTAAGCCGCTCGTTGCTGGTGCCGCAGGTGTCACTTCTGGCATCACTACAGCAGGCATGACTAATGCAGGAGCGGCAGGAGCTGCTGGCGCAACTTGTACAGTCACAGCAGGTGAATAAGCAACGGGAGCGGTTTGCACAACAGGCGCAACAGGTGTGCTAACCGCGGGTCTCGTCGCAACAGCTTGAGCCGCTACTGGTGCAGCATTATGTGGCATTGTCGTTGCAGCAACAGGTGCAGGAGCCGGCGCAGTTGCTCGTGGCTGACTTGCAACTGCTGGAGTAAAGTTAATCGGCGCATTGTTTAGCATGGCCAAGGCCGCTTGGCTGCTACTGCTTTGCAGTTGCATAAATTCGGCGTGGCTTTGCAGGGTTTGCGCTTGATGCTGGTGGAACATTTCCATCGAGCGTTGCAGGCTTTCAGGGATTGCAATGCCAAGGCTTGCCATCTTGGCTTGTTCAGTCATCAGTGTCGTGAAGGTATCGCCGTATTGCTGCGGGATAGCTAAAAACTGTTGATGCAACTGCGCCGCTTGAGATTGTGCGCTGAAAAATGCCGTTAATGCATCGCCGCTGACGTTTGGTGTGCTTGGGCTTAACTGCGCCGTCGCTTGCTGCTGGTGATTGTTTAAGCCTTGCGTCACGCTTGAGGATTTTTGTTTCATTTCAACAGCTGCCACTTGATTCGCTTCCACTTCTATTATTTTCTCAACAACTTTTTCGACGATGACTTCTTTCTCAACAATTTTTTCGACTTCTTTTTCGACAACCGTTTCAACGATGCGATCCACATATTGCACTTGGCTAGTCACGCTGCCTGTGGCGAGGGATTTGGCCATCTTAGCTTTGGTCGCAGCACTAATATGGTTAGTGGCGGTGAGTTTGATGTTCATCGCCGATGGCGCTTCACGCTCGGCAATCTCTTGTGACGTGACGGCTTGATAGGGGTCAACCTCAGTTAACGCCACACCGGCTACCGCGAGTTGTACTGCGGCTAAGCGTAATTGACTGTCACTGTCGCCCTTAGGATTAGGGTTCATGCTGACAAGGCAAAGCTCATTTAAGTGTTCACCTAAGGTATTTTCAACTAACTTTTGCAGTATGTTCTTAGGGCCAAACTCAACAAAAACACGGGCGCCAGCGTCATACATGGCCTGCAGTTGTTCGCTAAAGCGAACCGATTGCAGCATGTGTTGTTTGAATTCTGCTTTAATCGCTTTGCCATCGGTTGGGTGCAATTGACCTGTGCTGTTGGCATAAAGCATTACTTTTGGTGCGCTAAATTTTGCTTTATCAATGGCTTTGGCAAAGGGTTTTTGTGCGTGTCCAACCAATGGAGTATGGAACGCGCCTGAGACAGGCAGGGCAATCGCTTTAAAGCCCAGTTCGCTAATGGCTTTCGCGGCCAGCTGAGTTTGCTCTGTGCCACCTGCGATGACTAATTGTGTCGGCGCGTTGTAGTTGGCAATTTTAACGCCATCAAACTGGGCTAAACAGCTATTGAGCGCATCGATATCATTCTTTTGCTTAAGAATGATGGCGAACATGGTTCCTAAATCAACTTGAGTCCCTAAGTCTGCTGCTTTACTCGCGGTATCGCTCGGCACTTGCGCCATGGCATGTCCGCGGGCGAAGGCCAGTTCGACGTAATCATCATTGGAAATCACGCCTGCCGCGCAAAGGGCTGACAGTTCACCAAAGCTGTGGCCTGCCACCATATCGGGGGCAAAACCCGCTTGCGTTAATAGCGAATATTGCGCCATTGAAACCGCGCCTATGGCGCTTTGAGCGAACATAGTATTGGTCAGCGCCGCTTCTTGGGTTTTCACCGCATCGGCATCGAATGCTGGAATAGGGTAAAGGATGTTGGATAACGGTGTTTGGCCGTGGTGAGCAAATACCTTATCGCTGGCCGTCACTTGTTGGCGCATTTCCGGGAAATGGCAGGCGAGTTCGCGGCCCATGTTCAGGTACTGTGAACCTTGACCGGCAAACAGGGCGGCTACTTTCTTTGATTCACTCTTGGCCACTAAGGCATGAGAGCGGTAGCTGATACCAGAAGGTAATTGCCACGCCTCGTTGGCATTACTTTCTAGGTGCCCGCTTTCTAAATGCGCACTGCTTTCTAGATGAGAGATGGCTTGATTTAACTGAGCTTGCAGCTGAGCGATATCCTTAGCCACAAAACCTAAACGGGCATCTGTGCTTGCCAGTGTGCGCAGCGGATATTGCTGAGCGATAGCATTCAGGCTCGCAGCGCTGCTCTTATTCGCGTTTGCGCTCGTGTTCACGCTTTGGCTCAGCGCAGCTTTTAACTCGCTAAGCAGCGCGGCTTTATTGGCGGCGGCAAACAATAGCGTTTGCGGCACACTGCGCTGACGATATTGCTCATCGCGGCTGTGCTCAGGTTTGTATTCTTCTAATACAAGATGGAAGTTCGTGCCGCCAAAACCAAAGGAGCTTACACCTGCACGGCGCGGCGTTGCATCGGCGCGCTGGAACCATGGGCGAGTTTCGGTATTTAAATAGAATGGCGAACTTTCGATATTCAGTTTTGGATTAGGCTTGCTAACGTTAATGGTCGCAGGTAATACCTTGTGGTGCAGCGCTAGCGCGGCTTTGATCACCCCGGCAGTACCCGCAGTTGATTTAGTGTGGCCCACTTGGGATTTCACTGAACCTAACGCGATATGCTGATTGGTGTCGTTGCCTTGGGCAAATACCGATTTTAAGCCATTAAATTCAGCCACATCACCCGCGGCAGTACCCGTGCCGTGGGCTTCAACTAAGCCAATGCTGTGCGGGGCAAAACCTGCATCGTCGTAAGCGCGCTCCAATGCTTTAGCTTGGCCTTCAGGGCGCGGTGCATAAATACTCTTAAACTTACCGTCCGATGAGGCGCCAACGCCTTTGATGACGGCATAAATTCGGTCGCCATCGCGCTCGGCATCTTCAAGGCGCTTAAGCGCGACCATGCCAATACCTTCGCCGATCATCATGCCTTTAGAATCGATATCAAAGGGTTGAATGGTTTCGTTAGTGGTGAAGGCTGGCGTTTTTGAGAAGCTCATGTACATGGACGGCGAGTTGTCAGTACAGACACCGCCGGTTAACATCATGTCGCTGCGACCTTCGGTCAGTTCCGTCAACGCCATACGCATAGCGGCCAGCGAGCCCGCACAGGCAGCATCGACCACACAGTTCATGCCGCCAAAATCAAAACGGTTGGCGATACGGCCTGCAATCACGTTGCCTAAGGACCCTGGGAAAGAGTTTTCTTCCCAGTGGATATATTGGTCTTGGAACTTTTTGATCAGCATTTCGCTGTCTTCATCGCTCAGTCCGCTGCTTTTGAATACTTTTTTAAGCACTGGATATTGCAGGCGCGAGTTCAAGCTCTGACTGATTTTTTGACCACCGCCCACGCCCAGCGTGATGCCAATACGATCGCGATCGTAATCGGTGGGCAGATTGGCATCGGCGAGCACTTCTTTGGCGACAATCAGCGACAGCAGTTGCGAGGTATCTGTTAGCTCAAGAATATTGGGCGGCAGACCAAATTCCATGGGATTAAAGTCGACTTCAGGCAAAAAACCACCGCGTTTACAGTAGCTTTTATCAGCTTTGCTTTTGTCGGCATCGTAGTAATCTTCAGCGCGCCAATGGGTGTCTGGGATATCAGTAATGGCATCGATTTTTTCGCTAATCAAATCCCAAAATTTATTTAAATAACGCGAGTTAGCGAAGATGCTGGCCATGCCGACGATGGCAACGGGCATATCTTTCAAACGTTTGTTGAGTCGTTTATCTTTTTTTGACTCAGTCGCAGAATTAGGTACAGAAGGGGTATGGCTCATAAAGAGTCTCCACGGGTCGACCTGGATACGGTGACCTTGTTTTGGGATTCAGCCGCGCTTGTCTTTGGCGTGCCATGGGCACCGGGAAAACGGGCTAAGAAGGTGTGATAGTTGCGAACGAGCAACTTTCGTAAATGAAACGGCCCATGTCTGAGGACATAGGCGATATATCTATTGGTCGCTTGGGTATTGCTGTCTTGATAAATATCGAGGTAAATCCAATCACTTGCTGTGTCTACGCCTAATAGTACTGAGCTTGGAGCTTGCTCAGTAAGCTGCGGCGGTATGGTGAGTGACACCACTTGCACTACAGTATTGCCGTCGGTACTCGGCAATGCGAGCGCCTTAGCCAAGGTTTCTGGATTGACCGTATAGGTTTGGATATCGCTGCCTTGAGTCACAGGCAATTGATTAAAATAGCGTTCGGGGACTTGCGGTGCTTCAAATTCATCGAGCCGCGATATGCCGTAGCGCTTTAAGCAACGGGCAAGGCCGGAGCGCGACACATTGGGATTAATAAAGGTTTGGGTGACCTGAAGTAATCTATCTAAGGTGAGTTTTAGTTGATAGCGTAATCCCACCACCACATATTCTTCCATCGGCGTGAGCGTGGTATTGAGGTGATGGGGCGTGTTCGAACTGTTACTAATGGACTCACGCTTCCGCCATTTACGGACTGTTGCCTCAGTAATATTTAAAATTTTTGCCAGCTGGCTGACGCTCAGATCCGATTGCTGGATAAATAGTCGCATTTCAGGCGTAGTGGTGGCGTTTCGATGCCGAGGCGCGCTGTCTTTTTTCGCCGCTTGAGTCTTGCTCTTGGGGGCGTAAGACGGCGTTTTAGATTGAGCGTCGTGAGTTGCCATTAATAATAATTATCATCCGACATAATCTATTGGGACTGGTAAGCGATTTTTACGAAGTTACCACAGTTGCTCTTGATGAAAAGGCTGGCACTCGTTGTCAAACCAGCGCTTATCATCAGTGTCTCATAATAGGAAAGCAGATTACCTGAGGTTTCGGGTCGATACAATCATGTGGGACTGTAAATTGTAGGCTTTTGTGAGCTGAGACTATTTTTTGTGCGGTTAGTTAGATTTTAGTTTATCGTTTGGGGCTTTTAATACTTTGATAATTGAGTAATTCTCTTCGTAGGATAGATTAAAGCCGCTTTTTTGAGTTTACGGGGTAAAATAACCCCTGTTGGCTTAAGTCGCTAAGGTCTTATTGGTGACGAATTTGGTGTTATCGTTAGATTTTATCACCCTTAAACTGATAATTTCGCTATCACGCGACGATTTATCACGCGATTAAAATATCATACGATTTAAAGTGACTCTAAAACGTCGTTAACACTATATAAGATGAAGAATGAATCCAGATCATAACGCTGCAGTGTGTGCTCCCCAAAGCCAAAATATGACTGAGCATCAGCCGCAAAATACGGCAAAGCCTAACTCTGCCGTATCTGATGCTCAAACATTGGGCGAGAGCGAACGCAGTGCGAATGTGGGACTGTTTTTTATTCCGTTTAGCGAGATGTCACCGCTGCATACCGTACTGGCCCAGTCTTGGTTGAGTGATGATGAACTCGCTAAGGTCGCGCGTTATCGCGATCCCAAGGCGCAAATGAAGGGATTGCAGGTGAGGGCAGCGTTGCGGGCCGTGTTATCTCGCTATGCGGATTTATCGCCACACGAGTGGTGTTTTGAATATGGCGCTAAGGGCAAGCCGAGTTTAACGGCGAAATTGCAACAGCAAACGGGGCTTGAGTTTAACCTAAGCCATAGCGGCGATTGGTTATTGATTGGTGTGGTTCAGTTTCATGGCGTTGAATCTGGTTTATTTGGGGTCGATATTGAAAGATCGCGGCCGAAGACGGATATCTATCCAATCCTAAATCATTATTTTTCCGCCCAAGAAACTGCAACTTTGTTAGCTCTTGCCGATGAAGCGAGTCAGCGGCAGCGCTTTTTCGATTTATGGGCGTTAAAGGAATCCTATATTAAGGCGACTGGCCTAGGTCTAGCGCAGTCGCTTAAATCCTTCGGCTTTGATCTAAAGCCATTCGAGCAATTGGTGGCCGGATCGGTTGAGCTTAGATGCCAAGATGCAGCGTTGATGCCGTTCTATGGTGTGGCGCCTTTGCTGAGTGTCTATCCTAATATCCCGCTGCAAACTATTGATGCAAGTTCATTGTATTGGCAAACCTATTTTGGGCGTTTGACCGAGGAGTACCGTTTTGCCGTGAGCTTAGGGCATGCTGGTAACACAGAGATTTCCATAATGCTAACGGCGCAACTGAGCAGCATAGAAGCCTTATTTGCCAATTATGGTTAACTGGTCTTATTCATCTTCGGTTAAACATTGCTGGGTATAGTTACGCCCATAATATTTTGAATTTGAATGAAATAAATGAGGTTTAACAATGAAACGGATTAAGTGCCTAATACCTGCCACTATGATGGTGTTGCTATCTGGTTGTGGTTATTTTGGTGGCGATGAAAAGCAGCAATTAGAGCAGGCTTGGTTAGCCCAAGATCCACAGTTGCAGCAAGTGGTTGAGCAAATTCGTGCCAATGGCTTAGATGTTGTGGCGCAAAGCGCGGCAGCTGGCACTGTTTCGGCCTGTGTGGCTGAAAAACTCAGCCAAGATCCGCTGGGTAAGTTAGTCAATGTTGAAGGCTCGCTGGTGGAGTCGGCTAAAGTGGCAGAGCTGCTGGGGGACTTACAGAAAGTCATGGAGCAAGACATCAGTTTTGATCAGGTCGCGAGCTTGCTACAAAAGGGCGCCGATGCGGCGGCCTATGCTAAAAGTCTTATCGAGCAACAAGGTTTAGATCAAGCCTTACAAAGCCTTAAGCAAATGGCGCTCGCGAGTGAACAATTTGCCAAGCAAGACTTAGGGACACATTTTCAGCAATTATTGCTTGAGTGCAAAACTACAGAGCCAACGTCCACCTCAGTAAATTAAATTTTTATTTCAGTAAACAAATCGCCTTTAAGATAGTGCCTATAAGTACGAATGATCTTTCTCGATAAATAAACCTATGTTGAAGCGCTATTTCGTTGTTGAATCGCGTGGCGAATTTGGGATTATAATGGTTTATTAAAATGTTAACGCAATAAAAAGCCCTGATAATTCAGGGCTTTTATTGAGCGAGCCGCTTTACAGTAAACCTTTGATATTATCTTGATTTACTGTCTTGCAAGCCTGTGATTTTCACCGGGTTGCTCAAAATCGCTACGATAAGGGTTAATGTCTAAACCACCACGGCGAGTGTAGCGCGCATAAACAGTGAGTTTGGCGCAATGACAAAAACGTTTGAGATCGACAAAAATCCGCTCAACACACTGCTCGTGGAACTCGTTATGCTGGCGAAAAGAAATCAAATAGCGCAGTAGCTTCTCGCGATCGATTTTAGGCCCTTGGTAGCGGATCATCACGCTGCCCCAATCAGGTTGCGAAGTAATTAAGCAGTTAGATTTTAGCAAATTGGAATTGAGCGTTTCTGCAACAATTTGTTTTTCATCAGTACTGTTTTCTAAATAATCAGGATTAAAAGTATAATCACTAACTGTAATATCGAGATCGTCAATACAAGTGCCTGGTAACTCGATGATCCGCTGAGTGGCGAAGTTTTTTGGCTCGATAATCTTAATATTAACATCGCCTTGGGCGCATTGGCTTAGGTCCTGTATTAAGGTTTTTTGCAGTGAGTCTATGTTATCAAACTTGGTTTGATTAAAGCTATTGAGATACAGTTTAAACGATTTTGACTCAATCAGGTTCAGGCTTTCATAGCTCAAATACACTTCTACTATGGCCACCATAGGCTTACCTTTGGCATTTAACCAAGATAGTTCATAACCCGTCCAGATATCGGCACCATGAAATGGTAGCCTCTCTGTGAGTGCTATAGCGTTACGGTTTAGTGAGCGTGGAACCCCTTGTAGCAGCGACGCGTCATATTCAGCTTGATAGTCTGTGGCTTTACCTAACGTCAGGCCAACAAGCGCTTGCGCATCACTATAGGGATCGTGATTCTGTGTCATCAATACTGTTTCCATGTCAAAATAGGCATACATTATACCTGAAATTGGATTGTGCTTAAGTGTCTTGTCTGCCTGCACTCGATAAATTTTTGCAAAACTATCATAAAGCTTACTTAACGAGCTTAAGTGAACTACCGCGTTATTACCCGCAGGGTGAACCTTCTGTGTGTATTCAGGGCGAATTTCAACCCGAACTAGAACAGGCGGTTTTTTGGCAGCCGGTTAAACGCGAGGTCGAAGGGAGTTTCGCCAATGTTGAGCATGCGCTAGAATTAACTTTATGGCCAGAAATCAATCACTTTTATGGTCAATATTTCTCTGCACCACTATTATTTGACTCAAAGTGGGGCGCGGGTGAGTTATTGCAAGTATGGAATGAAAACGATTTTGATTGCCTGCAGCAAAACCTCATTGGTCATTTGATGATGAAGAAAAAACTCAAGCAGCCACCGACGTGGTTCATCGGTCTGTTAGATGATGGCGATAAAATGCTCACTATTGATAATAATGACGGCAGCGTATGGATAGAGCTACCTGGTGAGTTACCTTCGCAGCAATTATCACCAAGTTTAGCTGAATTTATCGGGGCGTTATCGCCACGGATAACACCGCCAGTAAAACATGAAGAATTACCTATGCCGGCCTTAGAACATCCCGGTATTTTAGCTCGCTTCAAACTTATGTGGCAAAACTTGATGGGTAAACGCTAGCTGGCGTGAGCGACGCTCACTTATCAGAGTGAACTCAAACTAAGTGTGGCTTATCTTAGATTGAGTTCTAGAGCGGGATACTATGTGATGTTATTGATGATCCCAAGACAGATTCGACACTATGCGGCAAGGCTCGCAGCGAAAATGAAACATATCTAACAGTGGTTCATCGAGTTTCCAATCATGACTGCCACAACGTGGGCAAGGTCGCGCTTTTTCTGAGGCCAAATCTTGGCCGCCGACGCGGTATAAGTAGTAATAGGTCGGGATCTGAGTGAGATATTCGATACGGCCGCGCAAATCCCAACCTCTGCGAAATAAATCACTGTCTGGACTCGATAATTCCTCAAGTGCGGCAAATTCTGCTTTGGTGGCCGCCGCCATTTGTAACTCGTCACAGGCTTGCCATTCGCTCTGCCAACGGATAATGCGTTTGTGATCGCCATTAAAGGTTGCTGGGAGTCGATATAAAGGAATGGGCAATAGATTATCGCCGCTGCGCAGGGGCGAGCACATGTGTACAAAGCTGGTATACAGAAGTTGCCAGCTCGGTGTGTCAGTATTGCTGACCTCAGAATTAATGTCCTGACCGATAAACTTTTCCCGCGGCGCGAGTAGCTTAGCGTCGGTTAACTCTGTTAACGCTTTTTTGACCCAAGGGCTGTGGTATTTGTGCGCTAAGCTGCCTTTTTCTGGCATTAACAAACGCACTCTAAATTCACCGTCATTAAAGGCGACCGCAAATTCTCGCCCTAAGATTTGACCGTTGGCTCGATAGGCTTCGAGAAGTTGATTAATGGCTTTTTCGGCTGCAGAAATAGTCGTGTCGGCGAAACATTCGAAGCGCAGTTCAGTGACAAACATTAAGCTGTTTTCCCTTGGGATTCTAGTAGGTTGATGCGTTGTTGAAGTTTGAGTAACTCATTTTTTAGTTGCACTATTTCTGCTGTTTGCTGTTCGGCATAGCGGTCAAAATGTGTTTGTTGCGTCAATAGGCGCTCAGCAAGTGTAATAAGAGTTATGGCGTCGTGAGTTATAGGTGCTTCTTCTGTCGGGGACGTTGCTTGCAACTCGGTTAAACGTTCTCGCTCCGCCTTAGGCATTGATTTAAATTGTTGTAAGCCTTGTATCAATATAGGCAAAGGTAAGCGGCTGCCTACGCGGGTTTTAATTAAGGCTAGGCTGGGGGTTTTGCCGCTGGCTTCGAGCGAACGTGCTGCCGCTAATACTTGGTCAATAGGACTCATCATTAGCAAAATTCCTTAAATTGTTGAATGTTTTTAATCAACTTTAATATCACTTTTTAAATAATGACCTAAAAAAATATGTCATTATTTCGGAAATTTATGTTGCGCTTAACTCGGTTTTGATAAAGCGAAAACCCGATTTAATCTTTATTATATAAGATGTTATCCGATGAATTAGCAACCGAGTCACTCAATTATTGCTAGTGTTTTTTTACTTAGCGCGCAAGCTTAGGTCCTAGTGGTTGTGCGGTCAATGTTGGCGAGGGCTACATTTAATAAGGTGAGCAACAGGAAGAGACTAATTAAAAAGATTTCAATGTTGTGTTATTGCGCTCAGTACCCTAATAATTAAGGAAAACCACTAAGGATATAATATATGCCAATGATTTTTTGGAATAATGTCTTAGTGGTTTTTGGACGCTGCTTAGCATCAACTATAATCGAGTAACCTTGTTATTTACGAAGCTGAGTGTCTAACTTTTCAATGAGTGGCGTCCATTGAGCATCTGCTTCTAGGGCTTCAGTTAGAAAACTCTTTTGGGCGGAGGTCCAAAAGGGGGCTTGATTTAGATGAATGTGATCATCAATTTCGTGGGTTTCAATAAACTGCGCTATAGCTTCATCGCTACTGTCTAAACCGAGTTGTTCGAATAAGTGGCTTAAGTCGACTTGAGTAGTGTCCATCATTATTTCCTTTTCAGTTATAGTGCCTGTGTTTAGAGTAAGCGTCTGATTGAAAAATGCAATCTATGATTAAAATTTGCACTTTGTCGTTTCCTTGATAAATTAACGGTTACTCATAAAAAGTGTGAGCTCATTCAAGGAAAACTCAGAATGGATAATCAGACCTTGGAAACCTATCGAGCAGTCTATTTGACTGCGGAAGATTTACGTATTGCAGCTTCTATTCTTTATAACGCTTATCACGATGACCCCTTTTTTATTGACTCACTTTTTACCTCAGATAAAGCCGCTTATGAGCAAAAACTGCGCGCCGCAATCAGGGAAGAACTCAATACGTTATGGCAACAAAAACAAGCAATCATTGGTTTATTCGACCATGAAAGACTGGTTGGGTTAGCCGGTGTAGTTACTCAAGAAGTGCCTTTAGGGGAAGGGCGTTATTGGCATTGGCGCTTAAAGATGTTGTTAGGTACAGGGTGGCAATCGACTCAAGCACTAATGAACAAAGAGTCCAGTATTATTGAACTTTTACCCAGTAAGCACTGCGGTATTTTGCAGTTTATTGCTCTTGCACCAAATGAACAGCACAAAGGACTTGGACATAAGTTAGTGCAAGCTGTGATGAGTTGGTGTGATGAGCAGCCTGATTTGGATGGCATTGGTGTGTTTATCGCTCAGGAGAACCACTTGCAACTGTTTACCCAGCATGACTTTGTATCCATAGGCGAGCTCACTATCGGCAGTGTCCATGGCCAGTTGTTATTCTATTCGGTTCAACAAGATGACTCACTCTTATAAACGGTTCGCCGATTTCTATCCTTTCTATTTATCCCAACACCAGCACCCGACTTGCCGGCAATTACACTTTGTTGGCAGTTGCTTAGTCCTGCTGCTGATTGGCATTGCCTTGGTTTCACAAGCCTGGTGGCTATGTTGGTTTATTCCTGTTGTTGGTTATGGTTTTGCGTGGGTGGGACACTTCGTATTCGAGAAGAATCGACCCGCGACATTTCAGTATCCCTTTTACAGTTTGATGGCTGATTGGGTAATGTTTGCTCAGATGATCAGCGGCTTTTTTAAGCGTTAAAAAAGCCGTCCGAGTGAGATGCCCATGCCCGTGTGAGAGATCGCTTACAAACGCTGTAGGACATAATGTTTTCTTTTTGATTGTTTTTTGTTCCATTGTGTTTAATTTTAAATAGAATCATTTACTTATGTTTATTTAGTTTATGTTTGACCGTAATTTCTTTTGTAGTCCGTTCTTTGAGCCGAACAAAAAAGTTAGGGTTAACGTAGAATTCACTCATGGCCAAAGCAAATGTATAGCAAGGAAAGCGAAACAGGCCAAAGGGACGCAAGAAGCAACGAATTAAGATTTCAAGGTTGAAATCGCTGACGGTAGGAAAACTGTCATTCGCCTAGGATAGGCTAAGGAAAAGCAGGATTGCTTTTCAAGGATGATTAGAGACAGTGAGTCGTATCGTCAGGATGATGAATTTCAGGAAGAATACAGGACACGCTTAAGGATTAAGCATGAACTCGAGACAGGATGTGTCGAGATAAGGATAAAGTATAAGGGTGAACAGCTTGTACTACTCTATGGAAGACAAATTTTTGCAGGATGCAATAGGAAAAAGTCATAGGAAGTGACAGGCTCTGTAAAATGGATTTACAGGTCAAAGGACTGAGTGTTATCTCACGCAAGTTTGATACACAGGGACGAAAAGGGATTACAGGGACGACGCAGGACGCAAGCAGACGCATGGATGGTGCAGGGAGCACAAATCGAGCAGGATGGCTTACAAAGGATAAATGGGGCGCACTTTAGTTGCGCCCTTTTCTTTGGTTCATTTTCAGTATTAATCTCGCTTTGCCAAGCTATAACGCTATTCACATTGACTTTGTAACTCTGCTTAAAGACTTCTCACCGTAAAGCATGTTCACCAGTCTTACTTCTCTTATTGCCTAATGATTTACTCTCTGTGTTGACTGTGTTTGGGTCATGCGCCGAATACTTGTCGAATTTTGAGCGATAGCGGTTTATGCATAAGTCCTTCAGGGGAGAACATCTAGCACTTGCTTACTTTTGATTCGAATTGCCATCCTCCGTGTAAGAGATCTCTCACAAGTATGTAAGTAATTTGTAAGTCCAAAGGGTGGTTATGTCTTGGGGTTGGTTATTATTTTTATTTATATCAGTCGGTTAGTCTATTTTTTGTTAGTTGAGCTCACCATCTTCGTTAACATTTTAAATAATCCACAATGAGTACTTTCGTTGGTTGGCGTAGAATTCATCTTGTAGAAGGAATTGCGGGCAACAGGATGTTGGCGATCAGGATGATTGAACAGTGACTAAGGAATGTGACTTAAGGAAAGATAGGGATATAGGCCTTTCAGGATGAAAGAGAGCCAATACCAAGGAAGGGAGACTATCAAGGATTGATAGACTCATTGCATAGGATGGCAATGGCACAGGGAATACAATTGAATGGATGCAATACCCGTTTCATGGATGATGATGGAACCGCTCAGGAAAGAGCAAGCTTGGGACTGGATGACCAAGAAATAGGGAAGTACACAAGTACAAGGACCTCAAGGATTGAGCAGGGATGAAGCAGGACGCAGATTGACGCATGGATGGTGCAGGGAGCACAAAAATAGCGGGATAGCTTAACAGAGAATAGGAGGGCGTGGCTTTAGGGCCGCGCCCTTTCTTTTTTAACTTTTACAGTGAGTTATTTTTTAGCCGTATTTACGATAAAAAAGAATGATGTCTTGCTCTCTATGTTGGCCCACATTTTATTTGAGCCAACATTGTCGATAAAAGCTTAATGGCATTTGCCTGAGTTGCAACCACTTTGCGTACCACAACCGCCAAATTTACCCTGCGCTGTCGGCGCTTCTTGCCATTCTGGCTCTGGGAAGATGGGCCATTCTATTTTTTGAATTTTCTTGCCTTGCATCCAAATATGGCCACTGTACTGGTTAATGCCGTCGGTGCTGAATTCAAATAAATATTTCGCTTTCCAACAAATCCCCGTGGTGCCGCCAATACTTGGGCGGGCGGTTTCCATTGCTATGGCTAACAGTTGCACTTTTTGTCGCCAACATTCTTTTTCGGCAAAAATACGGCTCAACTCTGCCATTTGGCGTAACTGCCAAAAAAATGCGGCAATCACGACGAGGCCAATAATTAACAGTAAATCTGACATCATTTGCTTGCTGCCTTAAACAAACCACCTATGGCTTGTGATAGTTGAACGCTTCGATTGGGGTTTCTTAATTCGCCTAGTAATTGATTGCGCAAACTAGGAATAGCCACAATATCAGCAAAGACCTGATTAAAAAAGGCTTGGGGCTGCAGTGCTAGGGCTTCTAAGTAAAGACTGCGACTTGAATCTTGTTTTAATACCGACCAGTTACGCCCGGCAATGCTGATGAGGGCATTGGTATCTAAAGAGGCTTGGCCGTGTAGATGCTCAAACGCCTTTTGGCTGTGTTTGGCGCTAGAAGCCAAAGCCCGTAGGAAATAGGCTTGGTGTTCTGGGGCTGCATCTTGAAGTTTTGCGAGAATTTTATCGGCGAGCGTGTCGCTAATCAGTAAGTGTTCAAGACATTGACACAGGGCGATTTGCACTTCGATGGCGGCTGTATCAAAACTCGATACTAATTGCTGCTCATGATCAAATTCATTGGCGCGCGCACATACATCGGCTATGCCTTGCATTCCAATATGTTGCCATTGTGATGGGGCAACTTGGCCTGACAGATATTGCACGGCAAACTCGTATTGTGATGAAGCGCGTTGGCCAAGTTGTTTACGAACGAGTGCGTTGAATACGGCGAGTTTTTCCTGGCTTGGCTTGAAGTTAAACGGATTATTCGCGAGTCGTTCTTGCTGCTCATCACTGAGTGGCTGAGTGGGATCTTGCCCTAATGCCGCTAATATCATTTCGATAAATTGTGAGCGAGGCGCGGGCGACAGTAATCCTTGCTCATCTAACGCCAGCTTTAGAAACCAAATAAAGTGCTGCTGGCTAGCATCCCAAAAGACAATAGCAAATTGCGCATTCCCTTGAATAGGGTAAGGATAAGGCGTAGCGAGAGATTCGATTTGGTGAAATGCGAGCATATCAATATGTTGCACCCTACGGCCAAGATCATACACTTGGAACTGGGTTTTGGCTGTGGTTAAAAACTGGCTTAAAGTTGTAATTTCAGTCATTTGGCTGCCATATCAATCAAAGAGGCTCAATAAATTGGCGCCATTATAGGGGGAAGTGCGTCTGGATGGTATGATTGCGGCACTTTAATCGACCTATTCGGCCAGTGAATTGTGGGAAGTTTTCGAATCACACAGGGCTAATATGAGAATGGATCTGAAAGCTATGTTATACAGTCAAACCCAAGCTAAATTGGCTCAGATTACCCACGCGCTGCAAGCGGCCGAGTTGTGGTCTGAGCAAGCGCCTTCTGCCGCTGCAATGGCAAGCACAGCACCTTTTGCCTGTGATCTTATGCCCCTTGAGCAGTGGCTGCAGTTTATTTTGCTGCCTAGAATGCAGACTTTAATCGAAACGGGGGCGCCATTGCCGACTCAAATTGCGATTGCCCCTATGGCTGAACATGTTTGGCTGGATATACCCCCGCGCCAAACTTTAATTAGCCTATTGAATGAATTGGATATGTTGTTAAATGAATCAAGATGATATCTGGCTTGAAACGCCTGAAAATGCTGTGAATGTATCCCAAGAGGATGATTCAGAAGAGCAGGCGCCTGAGATTGAAATTCTTTATGAAGATGAGCACTTAGTGGCAATTCATAAACCCGCAGGCTTATTGGTCCACCGCAGTTATTTAGCGCGTCGGGAGCGATTTTTTGCCATGCAGCTGACCCGTGACTTAGTGGGCTGTCATGTGTTTCCTGTACATCGTCTTGACAGGCCGACATCCGGCGTGCTCTTGTTTGCCAAGAGTAGTGAAGTGGCCAATGCTCTGTGTGAGCAATTTGCCTCCCATACGGTTGAAAAACAATATCTGGCTTTAGTGCGCGGTAATATGCATGAGAGCGGTATTTTAGACTATGCACTCAAGGTTGAGTTGGATGAGTTGGGCGATAAGAATGCCGATCCCAACAAAGCGGCACAGGAGGCTGTGACGGCGTATGAGCCACTGCTCAATACTGAAATTCCGTATCAGTCAGGCCGATATCCCACTAGCCGATTCGCACTGGTACGCTTGAGCCCTAAAACGGGGCGTAAGCATCAGCTCAGAAGGCATATGGCGCATCTACGCCACCCCATCGTCGGTGATACCACCCATGGCGATGGTAAGCAAAATGCATTTTTTCGTGAGCATTTCGGTATTAATCGCCTGTGGCTTATCGCAAAAAAGCTCACCTTTACACATCCAATAACTCAAACTCGGCTCAGCATAGAAACCGAGCTCGAGCCTGATTGGGAAACCGTGTTTGCCGAGCTAGGTTGGGACGAGGCGACTTTGAGTCAGCAAGCTGAGTTATTCATCGCCCAAGAGGCGTGAACAGTAAGCGGCCAATGCTTGATATGGTGATATCAACTTAGCCGCGTGAATAAAATTAAGAGCATTCACTTCGCTTTGTTATTGAAACTAAAGTCATCGAATTTAAAACTAGGTGGATTACTTAATCGAGGAGTTGTGGCGTTTGTGCTGTTTGCGGCCGCAGCTCTTGCATCATGACGGCTAAGGTTGAGAATCCAGAGGTAAGCGCGAGTGGCGAAGTGAGGTTTTGCTGGGCGGAGTGGAAATAATTTTTACGTCGTGTTTGGATAGTTTTGTAGTGTTGCTTGAGGTGTTTTTGGCGGGCGGACTGTCGCATCAGATATTTCCTCATGCTCAATGACTTGATTTATAAAAAATTTACGCCTTAGTAGCTTGCCCATAGACTCAACAATAACGTAAGGTCAGCCTATTAAGGTTTGCAATAGAATGTGGAGTGTATCATGAAAAAGGTGAATCTGGTGTTTGGCACTGTGTACGGAAGCGCACAATTTACTGCAGAAGCCCTAGAGAAAGAGCTGCAAATCCTCGGTTATGATGTGACATTATGGCAACCCGATGCGGTCGTAAACTTTATTCCTCCGCAGGATGAATTGTTAATCGTGATTACGTCAACGACCGGCCAAGGAGATTTACCCGAGGATATTCAACCTTGGTATCATAATCTTAAAACTCACTCGCCCTATTTACCGGCGCTTAAATATAGCGTGATAGCACTGGGCGATTCAGGTTATGAGACTTTTTGCGGCGCGGGTAAATCTGTAGATGCACTCTTGAGTGAACTTGGCGCTAAGCCGCTGGTGGAATTATTCGAAATTGATGCCTGTGAAACCATGGAACCTGAGGTTGAAGCAATAAAATGGCTAGAACGCTGGAATCAAGTCGTCAAAACCGAGCTCGTCGCTTAGGTAGTTTCGTCAATCTACAGTGGTTTAAATTTGCCCAGCGCTTAAGCCAAGCGCTGCTTATTCCTATTGCTATTTTACCCGCCGCTGGGGTTATGCTTGGCTTAACTGTTAGTCCAATTCCTTTTATGCCCGAAGAGCTGACAGTGCTGATGCTGGCGGTAGGCAAACTCATTTTCGCCATTATGCCGATGTTATTTGCCGTGGCTGTCGCTATTGGTTTTTGTCGCGATCAAGGCATTGCCGCCTTTACGGCGGTGTTTGGTTATGGTGTGATGACGGCGACGTTAGCCGCACTGGCCGATTTGTATCGACTTCCAACCCAACCTTTATTAGGAATGGATACCTTAGATACTGGGATTGCAGGTGGCATGATGCTCGGTGGTATCACTTGCCTTGCAGTCCGTTGGAGTCAATATATTCGCTTGCCTGCGATTTTCTCTTTCTTCGAGGGACGTCGCAGTGCATCTTTACTTATTATTCCCCTAGCGATGAGCCTAGGTTATGTACTCGCCCATGTGTGGCCACCCTTAGCTTTATTGATTGAGCGGGTATCCGACTGGGCGGTTTATCAAAAACCAGCCATCGCCTTTGGCGTGTATGGCGCATTAGAGCGGTTACTTATTCCCCTTGGGTTGCACCATATTTGGAATGCGCCTTTTTACTTAGAGGTGGGCCAATATCAGTTATTGGGGCATGAAGTCGTTCGTGGTGAGGTGGCGCGCTATTTAGCGGGCGATCCGCAGGCAGGAAACCTTGCCGGTGGTTATCTGATTAAAATGTGGGGTTTGCCAGCTGCGGCACTGGCAATGTGGCGCTGCGCCGATCCCTCAGAGCGCAATCGCGTGGCGGGTATTATGCTCTCGGCGGGGGCGGCCAGTTGGTTAACTGGGGTGACAGAACCTATCGAATTTGCCTTTATGTTTGTGGCGCCAATCCTATTTATCATTCATGCCTTACTCACTGGGCTCGCTTATTTTGTCTGTATTATGCTGGATATTCACCACAGCATAGTATTCTCCCAAGGGCTGGTGGACTTTACGCTGCTATTTCCATTGTCCCGTAATGCCAGCTGGTTTATTTTCCTCGGGCCTTTAACCGCCATAATATATTACCTGTTGTTTAGGCTGAGTATTTTAGCCTTTAATTTGAAAACGCCCGGCAGGCTTGAGCATAACGACAGTAAAGGACCCAAAGAAAGTTTACGGGCGATTATTGCGGCGCTCGGCGGGCGTGAAAATATCGTGGAGCTGAATGCCTGTTTGACTCGTTTACGCCTAAGCGTGCACCGACCTGAGTTAGTCAATAAAGTACGTTTGAGTCAGTTGGGGGCAAAAGGGGTGATCGTTATGGGTAAAGGCGTACAGGTGGTTTATGGCACGAAGGCAGAAAACCTGCGTAAAGTATTACAGCGTTATTTAGATACACGTGGTTAAGGAAGTAACAGACGCCGCAATAATTATATTTTTACAACATAAATAGCTTAAATTTTACATTTTATTGATTCAAGCCTCTGAAATATCATTTTTATTTTCGCATTATAGGGTTTTCATACTGTTCAGCATGATTTGCTATGGCAAACTCGATGTAGGGACAATATAGGAGAGCCAACTTTGCAACAGATGACTGAAACTCACGGTAATACTTCGCCATCCATAGAACGTAAAATCTTACTGACGGATTGCGCTGATGCCCAAGGCCTCATCGCTAAAATCACCAGTGTTTGTTTTACTCATAAACTGAATATCATTAAAAATAGTGAGTTTGTGGATAATGCCCAAGGGCGTTTCTTTATGCGAACTGAGTTAGAGGGTATTTTTAACAGCGAACTGTTATTGCAGGATCTGCGTGACGTGCTGCCTACGCAAAATCATATGACGTTAGTTAGCGCGGGTAAAAAACGCATTGTGGTGTTAGTCACAAAGGAAGCGCACTGTTTAGGCGATCTGTTGATGAAAGCCTATTACGGAGGTTTAAGTGTCGAGATTGCCGCTGTGGTGGGCAACCATGATGCGCTGCGCGAACTGGCAGAGAAGTTTAACATCCCCTTTCATCTGATGAGCCACGAAGGCTTAGACCGAATTCAACACGAGCAAGCACTGTTGGCCGCGGTATCTCAATATGAGCCAGATTATCTGGTGTTGGCTAAATACATGCGGGTGTTAACCCCTGATTTTGTGGCGCAATATCCCAATCGAATTATCAATATTCACCATTCCTTCTTACCCGCCTTTATCGGCGCTGCGCCCTATCGACAAGCTTGGGAACGTGGGGTGAAAATCATTGGCGCGACGGCGCATTTTGTGAATAATTGCCTCGATGAAGGGCCGATCATCAAGCAAGACGTGATTCCCGTCGACCACAGTTATAGCGCCTTAGAAATGGCGCGAGCAGGGCGCGATGTAGAAAAAAGCGTCTTGAGTAAAGCACTGCAATTAGTATTGAATGAACAAGTGGTTGTGTACGGTAATAAGACCGTCGTTTTTTAAAGCGGTAAATAAAAATGCCAAGACAAAATCTTGGCATTTTTATTGGTATTTGAAGTTACACTCAAATTTACAGCAGTTAAACACTAGCAGTTAAATGATTAGGGTCTGTTGATCTTTGCTGTACAAATGTTGCTCAGCAATACATCGGCAGCCACATTAACATAAACGCCAGTGACACCATACTGGCGTAATTTCTTGCTAGCTTGTCATATCTTGTTGATATTG